>CAZJHG010000012.1:0-32219 GCA_964545885.1 uncultured Muribaculaceae bacterium
ATACCTATTATTCAAGTACTAGAAGGTGGAGATATATCTAAAGAAGCTTATGTAGGTGATGGAGTTCATATTAATTCTGGTTTCTTAGACGGATTAGGAAAAGAAGAAGCTATTGATAAAATGATAGCTTGGTTAGAAGAAAAAGGAATTGGTACTAGAAAAGTTAACTATAAATTTAGAGAATGGATTTTTGCAAGACAAAGATATTGGGGAGAACCTGTTCCTATAGTACATTTAGAAGATGGTACAGATTATTTACTAGAAGATAGTGAATTACCTTTAGTATTACCCGAATTGAGTGATTATCAAGGTCATAATGGAAAAGCTCCATTAGAAAATGCTACTGAATGGAAAGAATATACTACTTCTGACGGAAGAAAAGGTGTTAGAGAGACTTCTACTATGCCTGGTTCTGCTGGTTCTAGTTGGTATTATTTAAGATATATTGATCCTAATAACGAAGAAACATTCTGTGATCCAAAGTTAGCAGAACATTGGTTGCCTGTTGATTTATATATGGGAGGTCCTGAACATGCTGTAGGACACTTAATGTATTCTAGAATATGGAATAATTATTTATATGATAAGGGATTATCTCCAGTTAAAGAACCATTTAAAAAATTAGTTCATCAAGGTATGATATTGGGAGAAAATGGTATTAAGATGGGTAAAAGATATCCAGAATTTGCTATTGATCCTAAAGATATTGCTAATGAATATGGAGCTGATACATTAAGATTATATGAAATGTTTATGGGACCAATAGAAGCTTCTAAACCATGGAGTGCTGCAGGTGTAGATGGTGCTCGTAAGTTTGTAGAAAGAGTATGGAGATTCTTTACTAATATGGAGAATATTACTGAAGATAATGATGGCTCATTAGATAAAGCTTATAACATGATGGTTAAGAAAGTTACAAATGATTTTGAAACATTAGGATTTAATACTGCTATTAGTCAATTTATGATATTTGTTAATGAATGTTATAAAATAGGTAAATGTCCTAAAGAATATGCTGAAGGATTTATTAAAATGATTAGTTGTATTACCCCACATATGGGTGAAGAAATTTGGGAATTCTATGGACATAATAATACTATTGCTTATGAAACATGGCCTATTTGTGATGAAACTAAATTAGTAGATGATGAAGTAAATATTGCTGTATCAGTAAATGGTAAATTACGTAATACTATTAAAGTAGCCGTTGATTCGGAACAAGAAATAGTTAAAGAAATGGCTATAAAAGATGAAAAAGTAGCTAAACACTTAGAAGGCAAAGAAATAGTTAAAATAATAGTTGTACAAAATAAAATTGTTAATATAGTTGTAAAAGGGTAAGATTAACTTACTCTTTTTTATTGGGATAAAATTGGTTATAATGGTAATGTATTAAGATATGGAGGTGTATCTATGAAAAAAAGTGAACTTTTTTTTCCTTCAGCAGATAAGCAAACTAATATACATATGGTAATGTGGGGACCAGATGAAGAGGTTTTAGGAGTTATAGAGATTGTACATGGTGTAACTGAACATATAATGAGATATGAAGAGATGGCTTATTATTTAACAAATAAGGGAATAGCAGTTGTAGGAATAGATTTGCTTGGACATGGTTTATCTACTAACAATGGGATGAAAAAAATGTATTTTGGAGGAGTTGGTAGTTGGGATTATGTAGTATCTGATGTTGATACTTGCTTAAATAATATAAAAGAAATATATCCTGATATACCTGTTGCATTACTTGGTTTTTCTTTAGGCTCATTTGTAGCTAGGACATATTTAATTAATAAACCTGATGCAGTAGATGCTGCAATTTTAGTAGGTACAGGACAAAATTCTAATTTGGAAATAAGGTTAGCTCAAAGTGTTGTTAAAAGTGAAACTAAAAAATACGGTGATGATGTTGCTACTGATAAAATAAAAGATTTGACTTTTAATACTTATAATAAAAAAATTACTCCTAATAGGACTGAGTATGATTGGCTGTGTTCAAGTAATGAAATGCTTGATGATTATATTGCTGATCCTTTAAGAGGGGGAGTTATGACTGTTGGATTATTTAGAGAAATGTTAAATGGTATGGCTTATACTGGTGATAAGAATAAGATAGATAAAATGAATAAGAATATGCCAGTACTTCTTTTGTCCGGTAGTAAAGACCCTGTTGGGGGAATGGGTAAAGGAGTTAATAAAGTTTGTCGCTTATTTAAATCTTGTGGTATACAAGATACTGAATTAAAAATATATGATGGACTTAGACATGATATTTTACATGAAGATATTAGATATGATATCTATGAAGATATATATAATTGGATGAAATCAAGAAAATTGATTAATGAAGCTTTGATAAAACAAAAAACTTTTGAAGAAAAAAATGATATAGAGGAAAATCTAAAAAGAACTTTGGTTGAACATGATGAAGTAGTTAGTCTTTTATTTGACGAAGAAGAAAAAACTAAAAATTTAAGGAGATAGATGATATCTCTTTTTTGTTTAAATTTATTTATTTTTTTGTCTATTTATGGTATCATTTATAATGATGAATAGTATGCAGTATAGGAAGTGGAGTAAATGCTTAAATATAAGTTAAAAAGGATTCCTAAAAAGAAACTTATTATTTGGACAACTATGATAATGATATTTTTTATATCATTGGGTTCTATAGTTGGTTTTTATGCTGCTGAAAATGTTTTTGTTGGCGAGGGCAATTCTGGAATAGGTTCTGATATTGTTACTGTAAATGATTTAGTAGCTGATTGGGATTATTATATGGGGCTTAACTATACTGAGATAGAATCACGTACTGAGTTGCCTGGTATGAATTCTGCTGGTACTGCAGCTGAATCTAGTAATAAATATAATTCTAATACATTAGTTGCAGTTCAAATTACTTATAGTGGTGAAGATGTAAATAATTCTTCATTAAAAGGTTATGTATCAAATACAGAAAAAAAATCTAAGTATGTTTATTATAAATATTATCCTATTAGTGATGGCTATGTTACTATTGAGTTAATAGATAATCCTTTTACTAAAAGACCAGTAATTAATGGAAATTATTATGGCTTTAACGGATGGGTATGTGCTGATGATCCAAATAGTTCTGTAGATGTTAATTGTAATAATGTTACATTGTCTTATGATAGTGATTATTATGTAAGGTATCTTAAAGTACCTGAGAGTGCTATAAGTACTAATTCTAAGGGAGATAAAACATTATATGTAAATTTAAAAGCTAGTTGGACTAAAGCTACATCTGTGACTGGTACTAGTATAAACTCTCTAAATAATGCTGGAATGAAAATTGTCAATTTGGAGACTGTTATCTATAATAATACAGTTAATATAGATAACCAATATTTTAGTAATGGACAGAGTACAGTTGGTTATTACTATAAAGTTAAGGATTATACTTCTTCTAAGTATGATTCCGGTTTGTATTATAATGGTAGTGGTGTTAGCTGTGCTAAGACATCTTGTGGAAAAGAAGCTTATAAACTAATTCAATCATCAGATAGTTTTGCTACTTATACTTATGATAGTGCCTCTAAGACTGGACAAGCTTATGATTATAGTTCGCTTGCAGATAATTATTATTATTTGGTTACTAGAGATACGAATTTGTTTATACCTAGTGGACGTATAACATTAGGTTCGTATTCTAAACCTCTTACTATTACTGGAAATGGAACAAAAAGTGTGACAGTAACTTTATCAAGTAATATTTCGCTAGGAAGTGATTTAGGAATTGATAGTGTCTATTTAACTTCTTCTGGTAAGATTAATTATAGTGCTACAAGTAATAACACTTATAGTTATTATAATGAAAATGTATATGATTATAACATTTCAAGTGGTTCTTATAATTTAAAGATTGGTCGCAATGTTTCTTCTTCAAATACCTCTAATTATTCAGCTCAAGAAATAAGTGGTGGTAAAAATAACAAAGTTATTATAGAAAGTGGTTCTTTTGAAACGATAAGAGCATTGACTAGTACCTCAGCTAATAATAGTAATAATCATACTATATTAGTTTTTGGCTCAGATTACGATAGAGTAGCTGGAAATAATTTGAATCTTTTAGTCTATTTTCAAGCTTTGTCATCAAGATATGGTAATCAGAACTCTGATGGCTTAACTCCTACTTCTGAAATGATTATAAAAAGTGGTAGCTTTGGATATAGTGTAATTAATAAAGGATATAGCGGTAGTAGTTACTTTACTTATGGAGTTTATGCTGGTGGTATTTCTTATGGAGAATCTACTTCTTTTAGAACTTTGAAAATCGAAGGTGGACGTATTTTTAGCGTCAATGGTGGACCTTGTATATCAGAAAATGCTTCAAATAAAAATGTAATCGGGATTTATATGACTGGCGGAATAGTTGATAATATTGTTGGAGGAGCTGGTACATCTAAAACACATGGGAATCGAATAGTTTCAGTAACTGGGGGAACGGTATATAATGCTGTTGCTGGTGGAAGTAATAGTTATACTGGTGATGGTGGAGCTTTAAATGGTAACACTTTGGTTTATATAGGAGGACATGCTGCTTTAGGTACTAAAGAAGGTACTATAAGTTATGCTGATGATACTGATGGCGATGGAAATAAGACACTTTATGGTATAACAGAAAAGGGAAGCGTATTTGGAGCTGGCTTAGGTAAAAGTGGCGATAGTGCTTTAGGGCGCGTTAATAATTCACACGTTATAATAGATGGCAATACTACTATTTGGGGTTCTGTATATGGCGGAGGTAACTATGGTTCAGTAGGAACTGGTTCTAATAGTAGCTCAAATATTACTCTTGATGTATTGGATGGAGTAATTAAACAATCTGTTTATGGGGCCTCTAATAGTAGTAATTCTGGATATACAGTAAATAACTTTCCATCTTATTTGGCAAAAGATTATTATAAGTTACAGACTGTAACGAATGGAACTGTTCCAGCTAATAGTTATTTTAAAGATAGTTCTGGAAAAGTTTCTTTTGAAAGCAAGAATTTTACTTGTAATTCTAATAAATATACATCTACACAGACATACGGTTTGGGTTATAATAAAAAAACATATTACGTATGTAATTATTATGTTATAGAAGAAAAAGGTTCTTCTTATAGCTCTAATAGCCAATATTATGAAGTTACTAAGGATAGTTCTGGTTCTTATAAAGTTAGTGTTGTAGATAAACCTGATACTTATGCTCTTGGTGCTTATTATCATTCAATAGTAATTAATTTTGGTAATGTTAATTCTTTATCTTATCCAAAAGTTGAAAGATCTGTTTATGGTGGATCTAATAGTAAAGGTACAGTTTATGGTAATGTTAATATTAATTTATATTCTGGTTCTATTGGTTTCGATGCTGAGGGTAATGTTTTGGGTGGTGCCTATGGTGGAGGAAAAGGTAATTCGACATCAGTTAATGGTAATACAATTGTAAACACTAAGACTTCTAATAATTCTAAACTTGTAGTTAATGAAATTTATGGCGGAAGTGAATTAGGAGCAGTTAATCAGTATGGTTATACATCTGTCAATATTGATGGTGGAAATATTACTACTATTTATGGTGGTGGAAAAGGTGATGATAGTGAAAGCATTTCACCTTCTTCAAGTGGCTCTATTACAGTTAATGTAAAAAATGGTTCTATTACTGAAGTGTTTGGTGGTAATAATGTATATGGTACACCATCTAAGAGTCCTGTAGTTAATATTGAAGGTGGAACTATTGGCACTGTATATGGTGGTTCTAATGGTCAAAAGGCTGGTATTAAAAGTACTTTAGTAAATATTAAAGGTGGTACATTCACTGATGGTATTTATGGTGGTGGAAAGAAAGCAACTACTAATGAAACTACTGAAATTAATATTACTGGTGGTACATTTGCTAAATCTAATTCTAGTTATGCTGAAGTATTTGGTGGTGGTAGAGAAGCTGCTGTAAGTAAATCAACAACAGTCAACATATTAGAGGGAGCTAAGGTATATACAGTTTATGGTGGTTCTAATGTATCAGGTTATGTTCCAGAAACTACTGTAAATAATATTGCTGGAGAAGTTTTATGTAATACGTATGGTGGTGGAAAGAAAGCTGATGTTGGAACAGCTAGTAATAATTTGAAAGGTACTACCTATACTTATAAGCTTTCTAATTCTGAGTCTTCTTATACTAATACTTGTGGAAATGCTTTTGCAGGTGGTGCAGCAGCAAATGTTTCAGAAGCTAATATTATATTAAATGGTAGTTCTTTGATTAATGTCTATGGTGGTTCTGATCAAGATAAAAATGTTGCTAAATCTAATGTGGAAATTATTTCAGGTACAGTTACTAATGTTTTTGGTGGTAATAATCAGGGTGGTAGCACTATTGAATCTGTTGTTAATATAAATGGGACAATATCATTAAAGGTTGAAAATGTTTATGGTGGTTCTAATGGTGCTAAAGCATCGATTGAAAAAACTACATTAGTTAATATTAACAATGGTACAATTACTAAAAATGTTTTTGGTGGAGGTAATAAAGCACCAGTTGTTGGTTCTACTACTGTAAATGTTTATAATGGTACTATTATGAATGTCTTTGGTGGTGGAAATGAAGCCCATGTTGGGAATGCAACGGTTACTGATGGCGTTTTTGCTAGCGGTATAACTGAAGGAAAAACAATTGTTAATGTAGTTGGAGGAAAAATTACTAAGAACGTTTATGGTTCTGGAAATTCTTCATTTGTTTATGGCTCTACTGAAGTAAATATTGGTGATGATGCTATTAAAAAACTGAATATTACCGATACTTCTTCGTTAACTTATAATTTAAATATAGGTGGTAGTGTATTTGGTGGTTCTGAAACTAATACAGATGGTGATACTACATTTGATAATAGTTTTATAGGAGTTCATGCTACTTCGACTATTAATATAGATGGTAAAAATTATATTAGTAATAATGTATCAAATTTAATTATATCAGGTTCAATTAATGGTTGGGGTAATAACTCAAAAGTTGCTGGTAAGTCTACAATATATATTGATAATTTTGGTACTATGAGTAATCCTAATAGTGCAACATCTATTCAAAGAGCAACTAATGTTTATATAACTGATTCATATTTTAAATTAAATGGTACTAGAAATAGGGCATCAAATGATTCATATAAATATACTTTGATATCTATTGATAATCTTTACTTGTTGGGTAGTGATTCTTCTGCTGGTTCTCATTTATATTTAGCTACTGGAGCAACTTATTTTGATAAATTATATAGTGGTGCTTATGTTAATGGAGTCTTTAAAGAAGAAACTGTTACTGAAGAAAATGGAGTATTAAATAGAGATATAGCTGATAATAGAATTTATATGCTTGTTAATACTATTTTGGGTGTTACTGGTGGAAAGAATGCGGTAGCATCATATGATTATAGTTCTGCAACTCCAGGAGAAATTCATGGTATGACATTCTTAGGTATGTATACAGGTGATTTAAAAAAAGGAATATATGATTATTCTTATACTAATGGGGCAGTTTATGATTCCGATGTATCTGGAGTTATATCTGATAAAGCTTATACATATGTTTATGGTATAAATTACACAAATCAAACAGAAGATGAACAAATTAAAACTAATGGTTTTTATACTAATATATTAAATAAAGATGGAATGACTATTAGTTATGATTATATTGGTGTAACGCCCAAAGATGCGCCTTATTATAAATGGGTAATTGGTGATGAACCGATAGAAATTGTTGTTGACTTAGTTGCTGATAAATATTCTGAATCTGGAACTGTTAATAAAAATATTCCAATCGCAGATTTATTAAATTCTTTGGATGTTGAAAATGCAACTGAGTGGTCTGATGCTAAGATGTATATTTCGTCTGTTGATACTACAGCTTTTGGATATTCTTCAGGAACAGATTCGTATGATGCTTATTTAGTAGATAAATCAAAAATCCCAACTGTTAATTTAGATGTTGGTGAAGACGGTGTATCTGATGCTAATCAATATTTTGCTTTATCAATGGGTACTACTGCTGCTGGCTGGTTGGATAATTATAAGACTAATTTCTATAGTGATTATAGAATTGATGGTAATTTCTGTAATGAAAATACAGGTTCTTGTACTAATGATCAGATATATTCGTATGACTCTACTACTAAACAAAGAAGTTTGTCTTTTTGGTTATATCATTCTAAAAACTTAGATTTTAGCTATATTGATAAATCAGAGGATCCAGATAATATGTCGTTTTCTATGGGAGAGATTCGTATTTTTGTTACTTTAACTAATCCTCATGGAGACCCTAATAATGCATTTGATAATAGTTTGGAAGTTACTATAGTTGTTAGAGTTTCTTTGTCTGATGGTGAACTTGACCAGTATGGAGCTCTTATTGCTCCTGGAAAGCATTATGAAATATTCCAAGGTAAGTCTACTACTATAGCTGCAGATGGTGCATTTAGTATTTATCAATCTTTATCATTAGATTTAGATGCTGTTAAGGCTGGTAGTGCTTGTGGAGAAAAATGGTCTGTTGATAAATTATATAATTCGGCAGGTTATGCAACTGTTTTGGATAAAAATTGTAATACATCCAAGGTATATTGGTCTGAGGCTTATAGATATTTATCATCGTCTTACTTGTTACCGGTAGGTACTGTTATAACGATGTTAGATTTAAAAAATGATAAACAATATTATTATGAAGTTACTAATGATAATTATGCTGAAAAAGTTAAGGAATTTGCTAATAAAAATCAATATAAATATTATTTAGAAGATTTTATTAAAATGGGAAGTACTTCTAATGATAATTTATTTGATGATGATATGAATGGAGTAAATAGTAAGGATTACTATTATAAAGATTCTAATTTAGCTGTTGAAGAATTTATATTTACTGTGGATTTTGCAAATGCTGATACTTCTGGTTTAACTAGTTCAGAACAACATAGTTTCTATTTACAATTAGAAAGATATAAATCTAATAGTAAAGATAATATTGATACTGCTGGAGTAGCTGAAAATATTTTATCTACTAGTATAGATAGAATGGTTTACACAATAGTTCCTGAAGTAAGTTCAGTTATTTCTACTACTGGTGGATTTGTTCAATCTGATGGTACTATTACTCCATCTACTACTATTTATGTAGGTGAGAATACTGATTTAAGTTTAACTACTAGTTTGTTACAATATAATAAGGATGGTACAGTATTAAATGGTGTTTCTGATACAATATTTGATGATTATAAACTTGGAGCTAAGATTACTATATTAAGAGAAAAAGCAGACGAAAATGGTAATATTATAGCTGGGGAATATGAACAGGTAACAAGTGATTTATTTGGTACTGTTATGACAATTAATGGGGTTTCTTATTATCCTCAAACTGATGGGTCAACAAGAATCACATTAGCTGGTCGTATAACTGACGTTATTTCATCTATTAATATTGATTTTGAAAATTCAGATTTAACGTATGGTAATTACATTTTAGTTGTTGAGACATTTGTTTCGTATGATGGATTATATTATGGTGATTTTACACCTACAAATAATAAATTTGCTTTTACTTTGTTAAATAGTCAGTATGGACTAGATGTTTCTACTAGTGATAATGTTCAAATTACACATGATGTTAATACTGGTAAAGATGCTGATGGTAATACACAAATTCATTATAAATTAGATGTTGTTAATGGCCTTGCTAATCCAAATATTAAAGTATCGTTACAAAGAAGACTATATAATGATGATAAGTACTATAATACATCATATACTTATATGTCTTTAGAAAATATTAGTGATGGTTTATATTTTAAAAATACTAATCTTAATATTTTTGATTATAATAATAGTTGTTATAAAGAGTCTTCTGATGGAATATGTCTTTACTATAATTTAAGTAGTTTATCAAATAATGATAACTTAGTTATTGAGGGAATTGGTAAGAGTACGGATGTAACAACTTATGATGTATACTTAAATTTAAAAAATGGACCTAATAGTGCTGATTTTAATAATTTAAGTGGTGCAGAGTGGAAATCTGGTACATATAGAGTTATATTTACACTATTTGATGGAGATACTGAAGTTGGAAGTGTTTATGAATATTTAATAATAAGAAGTTTAGGTATTGATGAAATTGTTGAAGGGAGAAATTAGAAAGTATGGAAGTGAAAGCTGAAGATTTAAGCTTTAATGAATTAATTGATTTATTTAAAGCAGTGCAAGAATTTGTGGAATTCTTAGAAGTAGAAGAAAATACTGAAGTAGAGAAGGGGAAAAAATAATGGGAATTAAAAGATTAGAAGATTTTAATCAAGATGTTGAGACTATAAAAGAAGTACTTTCTAGTATGCCTATTAATAATGCTAAAAACTTAACTTTATATCATAATAAAGTAAAAGAATTAAAAGAAGAGTATAGTTCATATAGAGATGAATTATTTAATGAAATGAATAAACGTTCTTCTAAGTACTTAGCATATAAGCCTAGTGATAAATTGGAACGTGTTAGAAATGATTTATTGGATTATAAAGACTTGAGTCTTTTTAATCCAATAAATACTCCATTTGAGAAAATGGGTTTTGATACTTTATTATATAGTTTGACTCATTATTATAAGAATGATTTAGCTTCAGTAAATGAAGATATTAAAGAAGTATTAAGAAAATTCGAATTAGTTGGGATAGACTTAACTGAAAAAGACTTTATTTATAGTAACTATGCAAGAAAATATATAAAAGAATTATTAAAAGATGATAATATTGAAAGAATGAAGGATGTTTTTGAAGAATTACATTGGAAATGTCCTGATGTTATTTCACATATTGAAACAAGTTTTAGAATATTGTTTGGTAAAAATATAAAAGCATTTGAAAAATATCTTGAAGGAAGAAAAAAAGAATTATTAATTGATAATTTGAGCTATGAAGATTATTTAATTAAAAGAACTAATTTGGCTAAAGAATTACATAATTTAGAAAATTATGAAGAAGATGTTTTAGTAAATAAATTTATGGAAGGTAAATTAGTTTTAAATGATTATAGTATAGTAAATGTTAATAAATGTTATGCTAAGTTTTTAGGAGATAACTGTGATGTTAATAAAGGAAAAACTAAAATAGATGATTTTAAGAATTTACTATATAACTTAGGTGAATATAAAAATTATTTAAAATTTTCTTATGTATTAGATGATGTTAAAAAGAAATATAGTGAAAAAGATAGTCATAAAGATGAGATTCCTAAAATAACTAAAGAAATTAATTCTATTATAGATGAATTAACTAAATTAACTGCTGAAATAAATGATGGTGCTACTAAAGGATTCTTATTCTTTAAAAAGAAAGTTGATATTGAAAAGAGTTATTTATTAGTTAATGAGAAAGTAAAAGAATTAGATTTAAAATATGAAGAATATGATAAAGCTTTAATTTATGATAAATTAAGTTCTTATATAACTGATACTTCAAGTGTTTTCGATGTATTTAAGTTTGTTTTATCGTTTAAAGGATATTTAAGAGCTTGTATTAAATCACATGAAGAAGATGTTGATATTAATAAAGTTAAACGTATTGTAAAAGATTTTGAATGTTTCTTAGATAATCCTAATTTGAATATTTTAAAAAATGTAGCATTTAGTGTAGATAGTGATGTTGCTATGATACTAATTGATCATTATAAATTATTAGAAATAAATGTAAAATCTGATGATTTAAATATTGAAGGTATTGATGAACTTGAAAAAGCTTTAAAAATAATTATAAATGATTATTATTTAGGTAATTCTGGATTAAATATTAACTTTATTATGGATTTATTTGAAAGTAAAAAGTTAATTGATATGTATAAATAAGACCTGTTAAATGGTCTTATTTTTATGTTATGAAATATTAGTTTCGTATCTTCTTGAAGGTCTTGAATTATTATGATAAAATTATTATGGTGATAATATATGAAGAATACGTTTAAATCTATATTGAAAGTTTTACTAATTGTATTTGTAATTTTGTATTTTGGAGTAGAAATACTTGTTACTGCATGTTTGCTTAATTACAATGATCAAGGTGTTACTCAGTTTGGTAATTCTACTTGGATAATAGTTGATGAAGATATTAATGATAATTATCAAAAAGGGGATTTACTTGTTGTTAGTAAGGGTAATGGTAAGGAAGTTACTGTTGGAGATTATATCTTTTTTTATAAACCTACTGATAATTTTGTAATTAATTATGCTGAAGTATCTAATATTATAGATTCTAATGGATATTATACTTATATAGTTGGTAATGATTATAATGTTTATTATGATTATTATATTGGTAATGATGTGGGGACATTTAAAAATGTCGGGTCTATACTTTCAGTTTTAGAGTCACAAATGGGATTTTTGATTTTGATTATATTGCCTACTATGGTTGCTATAATATTTGAAATATATGCAATTATATTGGAAGTAATAGCATTGAAAAAGGATGTTTAATTATGAAAAAGAAAGTAAATGTTTTAATAATATTATCTTTCTTATTAGTTGTTGTTTTGGGAGCCGCTTATTCGTATAGTAAATATAATACAGAGGTTAGTGGAAAAGCTGCAGCTGATGTTGCTAAATGGGCGATAACAGTTAATGATTGTGATATTGTAAATCCTCCAGATAAAAATACAACTGCATGTTTTGTTGGTGAACTTGATAGTGATGGGAATGTTGTTACTACTAAAAAGAATTTTCAAGCTGGAGATATTGTATATACCAATAATAGTAATGATAATGTTGCTGATGGAATGATTGCTCCTGGGAATACTAGTGGTACGTTTAAAGTTACTATAAAACCTAATGATACTGAAGTTTCAATGAAATATGTGCTAGATGTTTCAACTTTAAAAGATAATAGTTCAATAAAAATATATAGAAGTGATCCTAATAAAGATAATATGGTTGAAATGGAAAAAGATGGTTATACTAATTATCTTTATTATTCTAAAGATGGTTTTTATTATTATGATGATGACAATAATAAAAAAGATGGTTCGGAAATTACCTTTATTATTTATATATATTGGGTAAATGATGAAAAAAATAATGATGTTGATACTGAAATAGGAACATCGGCTGAAGCACCAATTTTGGATGTTCCAGTAAATATATTATTTGAACAATATACAGGTTAGGTGTTAAAAATGAAGAGAGTATTAAAGATAATTTTAAATGTTGTTTTAGATTTACTAATAGGAATTATTGTTTTATTTTTAATACTTGCTATTTATAATTATATTCAAATTAATGTAATGAATAAAAAATATGCTAATTATTTTGGATATACTTACTTTGAAACAGTGAGTGGAAGTATGGAAGATACAATTAATATAAATGATTATATTTTGGTTAAAATAACAGATGAAGTTAAACAAAATGATATTATTTCTTTTGTATCTGATGATATGATAGTTACACATAGAATTATTAAAATAGATGGTGATGAAATTATTACAAAAGGTGATGCCAATAATATGGAAGATAATCCTATAGAAAAGAATCAAATTATAGGAAAAGTTATATTTATTGGTAAGAAACTTGGAGTAATTGTTAAAACAATTACTGAACCAGTAGTATTTATTTCATTCTTTGTAACAATATTACTATTTAGTTTAGTATTTTCTGATGATAAAGAAGAAAGGAGTACTAGTTATGAGAAGAAAATTTTTGAGTAAAAAGAAAATTAACTTTTTAACAGTTTTCTTAATTTTAGATGTTTTTGTTATCTTAACAATGTTTAATACAACTGGTGCTGTTTATTCTTCAAAAGCTATAGGTAATACAGAAATGGAAGTTGCATTATATGCATTTTCGGCTGAACAATTATCACAACTTGATAAAGTTAATGGTAAAGTTATTGATGATTCAATAGACATAAGTTTAGGAGATATTAGTCCCGGAGAAACTAAATATTATAAATTTGATGTTTATAATTATTTAACTGATGAAAAAGATAATGTAATTGCAACTGCTGAAACTAATATATCTTATAATTTAAAGATTATTACTACTACTAATTTACCACTTGAATACAAATTGTATATGAATCAAAGTGCATATAGTAGTAATGCTTCTAATATACTTAATAATGCTTCTTATTCTACCAATATGATAACTGATGGGTATGGAACATTCTATCAAGTTTTTGCTGTTGATGAACAATGCTTTAAACATAGTAAAAGTAGTGTTGATGAGTATACGTTAGTTGTTAATTTCCCTGGTGAATATTCTGATGTTTTATATCAAGATTTGATTGAGTCAATAAAAATTCAAGTAGAGTCTAAACAAGTTTTACAAGGGGATATAGCTGAAACGAATAATCTTTGTAGATAAAATTGATGTAGGTGATAGTATGAATAATAGGAAGGATGGAAAAAAAGTTAAAAAAAGAATGTTTTTTAGTTTTTTTCAAACTCATAAAAAAATAGCTTTTTCTTTAATAATTGGGATTTCTTTTGTGGCTTTTTTTGTAACATTGAATTATGGTAGATATGTTAAAGAAATAGTTCAAATGTATTATTTAAGAACTCAAAACTTTTATTTTTCCAGTGATAAACTAACTATTAATGGAAAAACATATGAGATTAATCCTTGGAGTGCAACAGAACCGGCTAAGATAGATATTAATATGAGTAGTTTACTTAATAGTATTAAAGGAACTACTGAAAATATTGTTTATAATGCTAGTTGCTCTGCTAATGAGAAAGTTTATTGTTACTTAGGAAATCGTGGAACTGTATCTCAAGAACGTACAATAGATACAGGTGATCATAAAGATTCTTTTACGGTAATCGTAGAAGCTAAAGAAGGTACTACGTTTGCAACTGGAGAAAAGGTATCTGTTACTATAAATGTTGAGTCTATATCACCTTATAAAGAAACTTTAACAGCTACATTTGAACTAATTATTGGTGATTATGGGGTTAATTATGAAATAGAAGATGAAGTTGGTAATTTGTATTTTGATGCTTTAGTTACTAATACACTTGATTGTGATGAGGTTAAGTTTAAACTTACAATACCAAATAAATATATAGATAGTATTTTCTTTGATATGTCTAATAACGTGTTAGATGGAAATGCAACTACTACGACTATAACTGGTAGTGATGGACATTCTTATATTAATTCGATTACTTTTACTGTAGAGCCAAAATCTAGTATCTTAGTTAGATATTATAAATCTTATATAGATAAAGACTATTCTTATACAGTTGGAGATGGTTCTACTTCAGTTATTACATTTGAAGAATTAGAAAGAAGTGATACTTGTGATTAATATAATGGATGAATATGTAAAGTTTACTGAAAAGACTTTATTAAAATATTGTAAAATGGTTTATGATAAAAAATATAGTAGACAGATAGCACAAAGATATATTGACACTTATGTAAATGTTAGATATAGCAATTATATTGATGAAGAAAATAAAAAATTAAATATAATAAGGAAAATATCTAGAGCATTAGATTACATGAAAAAAGAATTAAAATTAGAATATGATAATTCTATGCATCCTATTATAGATGAACTAAGAAACTTTTCGTCTTATTTCTATACGCTAGATCAACTTTATTTGTTAGAAGCACAAAAGAAGGCAGTATTTGATATTAATGAAGATAGAAAGAAATTTTTAGGAATAGAAGATGATTTTACTGATGAGTTTAGTTTAGAATTAAGAAATGATATCAAGAAGAGAAAAGATTTCTTAGATGGTTTTGAAAGTACAACATTTAAATTAGAGCTAAAAAAATTTAATAAAAATGACTTTGGTGCAAAATTAGAAAATAATATTGTATTTCCTGATTTATATAGTGATGTTGCAATTAAAAGAGTTGGACTTAAAGATACTATTTGTGAAGATATTACTTCAATAGGATTTTTACTTACTTCTTGTGCAATTATTAACGATTTAATTAGTTGTAATTTTGAAAAATATTATTATACTTATTTACCAGCATCTTTTTTTGATAAGAAAACTAAAGTTTCTAGAGTATTTAATATAATAGATAACGTATATATTCAAGATAAGATAAGAAGTGTTATAACTTATTCTTGTTTTATGAGATATAAATCTTATGTTATGGAGTTTATGAGACAGGGGTTTGTATTTGCCATTTATTTAGATGAAGATTTTGAATATAGTAGTGAAAATATTAGATTTTTAGAATTGTTTGATAAAATTTTTATTGAAAATAGTAAATATTATTACAAGGATATGAAAAATAATGGTAAAATAGGTAATAGAATAATAGGTATAAGCGAGGTGTAGTGATGGATACTTATATTAGATTTTTATATGAATTTTTAGACCAACTATTTGGTGGTGTTGTAAATGCTGTAAAAGATTTCTTTTTGGGTATTTTACAAATGTTTGATGTAAGAGCTTATTCAGCTTTGATTCAACATTATAGTGGTGATTTTACTGGTGGAGAGTGGTTTATGGTAATAATTGTAATAATTGTTACTATGGTATTACTTTTTGCTTTGGTAGCATGTGTTTATTTCTTAATTAGAAAATTCTTAAGATTTAGAAAAACACTTGTTGAACAAGAATCTTTATTAGAAGAATTAGCTGACTTACATAAACAAGTTAGACAATTAATGAAAGAAAAAGACGAATTATATGCAATGAAGGTTTCTCAACTTGGACTTAGTCCTGATGATGATGGTGTAGTTGCTACTGGTGATGAAAATCAAGAAACTGAAATTGATGATGGACATCAAGGAGATACTAGATTTCCAAAACTTATTGCTATTGATGAAGCATTCAAAGATTATAAAGTTGTTGATTATGGTAACTCATTTACATTATCAGAAATGTGTGATAACTTTAGGAACTTTTGTGCATCAGAATTAAAACTATATTATCATATAGACTTAATTAGATTGTTTGTTGCAGCACTTGCTAGTACTAAGTTAGTTATATTACAAGGTATTTCTGGTACAGGTAAGACTTCCTTAGCGTATGCTTGGGGAAAATTTATGAAACATGATTCTTGTGTTGCATCAGTTCAACCATCTTGGAGAGATAGAACAGAGTTGTTCGGATATTTCAACGAATTTACTAAGAAATTTAATGAAACAGATTTACTTGCCGAAATATATACTGCTAGTTTTACTGATGATGTTTATACAGTAATACTAGATGAGATGAACATTTCACGTGTTGAATATTATTTTGCAGAAATGCTATCTATTCTAGAAATGCCAAGTCAAGATGAATGGATAGTTGAATTAACTCCTAGTGGTTGGAGTTCTGACCCTAAGAAAATTAAAGCTGGTAAGTTACAAATAGCACCTAATGTTTGGTACATTGGTACAATCAATAACGATGACTCAACATTTATGGTTACAGATAAAGTGTACGACCGTGCTATGCCAATAGATATTAATGATAAAGGTACTCCTTTTGAACCTATTCCAACACAAGCTATGGATATTAACTATTCATACTTAGATAGCTTATATAAATCAGCAATGAACGATAATCAAATTAGTGATGAAACATTAGATAAAATTGAAAAAATGGATGATTATGTAATTCAACATTTCAGAATTGCTTTTGGTAACCGTATTGTTGCTCATATGAAAAAATTTGTTCCAGTATATGTAGCTTGTGGTGGTACTGAAATAGATGGTGTAGATTACTTTATAGCTAAAAAGATTTTACGTAAGTTTGAACAATTAAATATTGCATATATAAGAGATGAAATTGATGGATTTATTAAATTCCTTGATACAACATTCGGTAAAGGTAAGATGAAGGAATGTACTGATTTCTTATTGAGATTGAAAAAATTAACATAATAAAAGAATAGTAGAAAAGAGGTTAGGATTATGAGTGAATTAACTGTTAACTCTTTATATGAAAGAGCTGATGAAAAAAAGATTAGTTCATTTTCTAAGAAAGCTAAATCTAGTATGGTGGTTGATTTACACTACGATAAAGTTGAAGCTAACTTTGAATGGGTAGATTTATTTGAAGGTACTATGAGATATTTAGATAATATTCTTAGAAATCCTAATCGTTTCATTATAAATGAAGATGAAATTGTAAAAGTAGAGCTTGCTAAGAGAGTTACCGTTGATAGTATAAAGCATTTGGCTAAGCATACTAATTTAATTCAAGATATTAGTGAAAATGATGAAATTACTCCATCTAAAATATTGAATATAAATAAAGAAGAAACTTTTGATACTTATGAGAATAGATTTATTTATACTTTAATTCAAAATATGGAAACATTTATAGGTCAGAAAAAGAGAAAGTTATTAGATGGTTCTTATTTAAAAGATGATAAATCTATTCAATATAAAGCTGCTTCAATGGTTGGGCAAGAACATATTACAATAGATCTTTCTTTAAAAACTAGTTTACATATGAAAAAAGAAACAGGAGCAAAAAACGGAGAAACACTTGCTGAAAGAATAGATAGATTAGAACAGCAAATAGTAGATTTTAAATCTAGTGAAGTATATCGTTCTTTGCATAAAGCTCATGCTCCTATAGTTAGGCCTCCAATAAAGAAAACAAATGTAATATTAAAAAATACTAATTTTCAATATGCACTTATTTTGTGGAATTATATTCAAGATCATTTTGTTGATGATACTAAGAGAGATAAAAAAGATAAAAATTATGAAGATGAAAGTGAATTAAGAGGATTTTTTGATGATACTTTCTTATTAAATTATTTAGCTCTATGTACATTAAATAAAGATGAATATTCAACAAAAAATGCAAAAGAAAAAGTTATTAAACAAGTTATACAAAAAATAATAGATTTAAATGCAAGTTTAACTGAAGAAGAACTAAAAAATATGGTTGGTGAACAATTTACATTAGTTAAATATAGAAATAATGCTACGATGGATGGAATTGCTAAGATTTATAGAAAACATATAGATAAATATTTCAATAAAATTAGTAATAATAAGTTAAATTAATATGAAAAAGTCGATAAAAGTTATTAATTCTATAATTTCTATAATAGAGTGGTTAATTTGTGCATTATTGTTAATATTGATTTGTTTAACTGCTTTTCAAAAATTTTCTAACCAGGGAAGTTTCTTTGGATACCGTATATATACTGTTGCATCTGGTAGTATGGTGCCGGATTATGAAGTAGGAGATACTCTTTTAATTAAAGAAACAGATATCTCTTTAATTAAAGAGGGAGATGTTGTTACATATAAAGGTGAGACCGCTGGCGTTGATGGCTTAATAGTTACGCACCTTGTAATAGATGTGGAAATTACTGAAGAGGGTGAACGTTTATTTCATACTAAAGGTATTGCAAATAAAATAGAAGATCCGATAGTATCTGAGAACCAAATACTTGGGAAAGTTATTTATAGATTTTATTCTCTAAGTATATTGGGAAGAATTACTACATCTAAAGCATTATTATTAATATTTATTATAGTACCAATTGCATTTTTGATAGCTATTGAAATTATAAAAATGGTATTTGATAAGGATGAAGAAAAATTAGAAGTACAAAAGGTAAATCAAGAAAGATAATAGATAAGGAGTGGTTAATGTGGAAGAAGAAAACTTAAAAATAGAAGAAGAAACTTCACATAAACCTTTGAAAAAGAAGGATATATTATTTATTGTATTAAAAAAACATAAAATAGGACTATTGCTTATTGCTTTTTTGATAATGGTTTCTAGTACTTTTGCTTGGTTTATTAATAATAAAACTGTAGATTTATCTTTACATGCTCATGTTAAGGCTTGGAATATTGAACTTGGGGATGATGAAGATGGTGATACTTATGTAATTGAAATTGCTGATTTATATCCTGGAATGGCTACTATTGATACTTCAAATGGTGCTGGTATT
Organism: uncultured Muribaculaceae bacterium; assembly: GCA_964545885.1. Taxonomy (GTDB): domain Bacteria; phylum Bacillota_I; class Bacilli_A; order RF39; family UBA660; genus Coprovivens. The sequence continues at coordinate 19,907 of CAZJHG010000012.1, forward strand.
CCAATTAATAATAATGGTGAAATTGATGCTAGTATAGATATAGATATTGTTTCAATAACATTGTTTGGGAAATTACAATCTAGTAATGATTATACACTTGAAAAAAATACCACTGCTAATGGTATAGAATTTGTTATTAAAGGTTATCCGTTTGTTTTATCATTTAGATTATCAGCTGATTACTTAACATCGGGAGCTTCTACAACGTTAAATTATACTCTTGAGTGGGTGTACGAAAAAGATGATAATACTCAATGTTCTTTAGTTAATGATGAAGTAACAATAGATAATTGTGATGCTTTAGATACTTATTTTGGTGAAAAGTCTTATGAATTTTCATCAAATCCAGATAATCAAGGAGAATCATCTTTAGTTATTCAAATGAAGATGAATGTTACTCAAGCTAATTAAATTAATAAAAAAAGCACTTTTGGTGAAGTGCTTTTTTTATGGTTCTCTTATTTGGGTGAATCTAATGTTAATATCGAAATCTATTGAATTATTATTTATTGCAATATTTGTATCTTCTGTATTATTCATAGTTGCATTTTCATCGTCTTTCCAACTTAGATATACTTTGATTTTTTTTATTTTTGAAGTATTTGAATTGTCATTTAAATTTACTACATTACTTATTTTATAATCGTTTGTTGAAGGAATTACTTCATTATCAACTTCAATTTTAGTTATGGCAATGTCAGCTATTGTAACATCTTTAATACTTATTTCATATTCAAATGATACTTCAACGTTGCTGTAATCTAATTCTATTTCAAATGAGCCGTTACTTCCTGGAGCCATTTTATTTTCAGCTATATGTTCATTGTTTTCAAATACAACATTTATTAATTCACTTAATTCAGTGTTGTTTTCTATTTCTTTATCATTTACTTTAATTTTCCATTTTTTTATGTAAGTTCCAATATCGTGATTTGATTGGGAATTGTATTTAGCATATGTATATATAGTACTTCCTACAAAGAATAATAGGGATGTACATGCTAATAAAAAGATAATTTTCTTTTTCATATTTCCTCCTATTTACTATCAACCTTATTATATCATAATGGAATTAGTAAGAGTAGTGTGAAATTTTCATAAAATAAATTTTGGGGTATTGTCTTAGAAAAAGTGTTGTGCTATAATGATAATAACGATATGGTAGGTGTTCATATTCGTTTATCTCCATTCATTGTTAAAGGTGACTAAAATAAAAAGGAGAGTTGTAATTATGGCTAAAGGGGAAGTTGTTTTAACTGCTCAGAAAGTTAAAAAACGAAAAAAAAGAGAAAAGATTGTTTTAATAATTTTATTGTTATTATTACTATTCTTAGTCATAACGTATTTTATTCTAAATATTATCTATAATGAAGGTAGTTTTACTATAAGTATGGATAAAAACACTTATTTAGAGTCGAATTTAGTTATGTATGAGTCTTTAAATGATCGAAGCTCGGTGCAAAAAATCTCTACGTCAAAACTTGCATTTATGGACAACATTTCAATTAATTGGTTACCTGAAAATATTAATGAGGAAGCTGAGGGTGCACATAATGGTGATAATTATATAGCACATTCATTCTATTTGGAAAATCAAGGAGAAGAGACTATTAATTACTGGTATTCTGTTCAAATTGATGATATCGTAAAGAATGTTGATGATGCTGTTAGAATCATGGTTTATCTTAATGATTCTGTTACCGTGTATGCCAAGAAGAGTCCTATTACTGGGCAAGCTGAAGAAAATACTACGGAGTTTAGAGATGATGATATTATTATCTTAGAACATCGTGATGGTTTGAATCCAGGAGAACGTGATAAGGTAACTATTGTTATTTGGCTTGAGGGTGATGACCCTGAATGTGTTAATGCAATTTTGGGTGGAGAGATGAAAATGCATATGGATATATATGAAGAACATGTCGAAGAAAAGAATGTCGGATAGAGGAGTAAGGTTAATATGAAAAAAAATGAAAATAAGAGAAATCATAAGAGTAGACTTTTATTATTGTTATTGTTGCTTTTGATTTGCCTTTGTGTTTTAGGTACTGCAACTTATGCATGGTTTACTTCTAATAAAACAGTTAACGTTTCAGATTTAAATGTTGATGTTAGAGCTGTTAATGGTTTGGAAATTTCTGCTGATGCAGAAAACTGGGGTTTTGTTATTGATAAAGAAGATTTAATTACGGGGTATACTGATGCTGTAAATCAATTACCTACCGTTATGACTGCTGTTTCTACTGCAGGAAATTTAACAAACGGAAAATTGGATATGTATAATGGTGTAGTTGTTACTTCATGTGCGGAGGGTTATACTGCTAGTGGTTCTGTTTGTTATAAATCAGAAGAGGCTGATAAAACTACAAATGGTGATGGTACAGTTAGTTATTCATGTGCTAATCATCCTGGGTATACATTAAGTGGTGATGCTTGTTATTTGTATGGAGAAGCTTTTTATACTCTAACTAGTACTAAAGCTACTGAACAAGCTTGTTATGATACTAAAGCTAATGGAGCAACAAATGATTCTAATGTAGCTAAATGTAAGAATGTTGGAGCATATTTTATGGCTTTTGATATTTTCTTAAAAGTTGATACTGAGTCAGAATTATTCTTGACTGGTAATGCTGGCGTTCGTAATACTGATACTAATGGTGACTCTGGTATTAAAAATACTACTCGTGTTGCATTTGTAGTTCAAGGTAATATTGATACTGATACTTATTATAATGGTACTAATGAAGGTGGAGTTGAGACTGATGGTGTTACTCTTGCTCGTAAGTTATCAAATAATATTACCACTGATCCAAATTCTGAAACTAAAGAAGAAAGTTTAATTCTTTGGGAACCAAACTATGATACACATACAGCTAGAGGTATTGCTTCTGCTGCAGAATACTATGGTATTACAGGTTTAGCTAATTCTGGTTCTAGTCTTTTATCTTATGATGGTGTTAAGAGTGTATTTACTGATGTTTCATTAAAAGAAACAAATAAAACTCAATATCCTAATTATTTTAGAACTCTTAGTGCAGATATTGCTACTACTGCTACAAACTCTAATAGATTTTCTTCTAAGATTACTTTAAAAGCTGGAGTTACTAAAGTAAGAGTTTACTTCTGGATTGAAGGACAAGATGTTGATACTGAAAATAATGCATCTGGTTCTAGTATGAAATTAAGCTTAGAATTCTCAATCGATTAATTTGAAAGAAGCGTTTGCTTCTTTTTTGTTTGCTTTGATAGAGGAAATGCTTTATAATGAGTATAGGTTATAATAATGTTAGAGGGTGATTCTTTTGAACAAAAATAAGAATATAAAAGTGAATAAAAAGAAAGAGGATAGTACATATAAGAAAAAAACTAGAAGAATATTGATATTGATATTTTTATTAGTGTTTATGATTATTCTATTATTTAGTTCAACTGCAGCATGGTTTTCTTCTAATAAACATGCTACTATTGAATCTATTGATATAAATGTTGCTACTATTACTGGTCTTCAAGTTTCAGCTGATGCAATTAATTGGGGAAATGAAGTTACTAAGGATATGTTAATTAATGCTTATAAAACTTATCCTGCTGCTACTAATCAATTGCCTGATACTTTGTCTAATGTTTCGACAGCTGGTAATGTTACTAATGGTAAGCTTGATATGTTTTATGGTGTTACTAGTGAAGAAAAGGAAGGCGGATTTACATTAACTACTTATAGACAAGATGAGACTCAATGTACTGGTGATGAAGAGTGTGAATCAGCTAAGTATTATATTGCGTTTGACTTATTTTTATTAGTAACTAATCCCGCTACTATAGGATTAACTGCTAATTCTAATGTTACTCCACAACCAGATACGACTGATAGAGGAGCACAAAATGCTGCTAGAGTTGGTTTTGTAGTTGAAGGTACTGTAGGTGCTGGAGACTCATATGGTGCACAGTCATTAAAGGGTGGTACTGATTCTTATATTTGGGAACCTAACTATGATATACATACTGATTTTGGTGTTAATGCAGCGTTATCTGTTTATGGTATTTCTACTACTAGAACTGGTGCTTCAAGAATTCCTTATAAAGGTGTTAATGAAGAGTTTTTGACTCCTATTTATATAGATCAAACTGATAAGAGTTCATATTTTACTACTGTTAATCCACAAGTTGCTACTACTAAGACATTTACTGAAAATCAACAAGTATTTTCTATACCAGCTGGTATATCTAAAATAAGAGTTTATATGTGGTTAGAAGGTCAAGATGTTGATATGGAGAATGGTGCTGCTGGAAGTGCTTTAAGATTTAATTTAGAACTGATTATGATGAATTAAAAAAATTGAAAGTGTTTCTTTCAATTTTTTTGTTATTTCTTACTTGAGTTTTCTTTTTGGGAATCTTGTTTATTAGTTTTTGGCTTTTTATATAGAATACTTTTTAATGGATTTTCTTCTAGTACTGGTTCTTCTACTTTAAAATATTTAAATAGGAAGTCTCCGACTTTTACTTCGAGAATTATTTCTCTTATTACTAGGATATATATTGGTAGTAGATATAATTGTTTGTTTATATCTTGTTCTGTTTGGAAGTCAGTTGAGAAATAATCTATTATTTGATATTCGATGCTAGTAAAGTCACATAGTAGTATGACTATTAATATTAAAATACTTATGTATAAGAGAAATCTAAATGATTTCTTTTTAGAATAATACTTTCGTGCATTTTTAATGTTTGCATTGTCTGTTGTTTTGTCTTTACTATTTGCTTTTATTATGTCTTTATTATTTGATACTCTTACTAAATAGAGTAGTATTAGAAATACTAGTACAATTATTAATACTGTCATTTTATCACCCTTTATTATGTTTTGATTATATCATAATTTGTATACTTGGTGTTATATATATTGACAAGTGTATTTTGTACACTTTATAATGATTTTAGGTGATAATAATGGATGTAAAAAATAAACTTTATAAGAATCAAGGTATTCATGTTATTACAACTTTGTTTACAGTAGAACAAGGAATTACTAAAGTGTTACTAATTAAAAGAAAGAATGAACCTTTTTTAGGAGATTGGGTATTAACTGGTGGGGCTTTGTTTAATAACGAAGATTTGGAAACTGGTGCTTTAAGAGAACTCGAAGAAAAAACAGGTATTACTGGTGTTGATATTAAGCAATTTAAAGCTTTTGGTAAAGTTGATAGATCTCCTATTATGAGAATGGTTGCTGTTGGATTCTTTGGTATTATTGATTCTAAGAGAGTTAATGTACTTAGAGAAACTGAAAATACATCTAATGCTGATTGGTTTCCGATTGATAAAATACCTCCTTTAGGTTTTGATCATGAAGAGATATTACATGATGCTATTATTGAACTTAGGAAACAAATTGTTAAAAGTAATATTTTGAAAAGTTTATTTCCTGATGGTGTTACAATGCCTGAATTACAAAAAACTTATGAAGCAATATTAAATGAAAAATTTGATAGACGTAATTTTAGAAAGAAAATGTTAAATTTAGATTTAATAGAAGATACTAATAAAAGTGATAAGTTTGAAGGTAATAAACCGGCTAAAGTATATAAATTTAAAGATGTTATTGATGATAAAGATATATTTTAAAATATGAATTTTATAGGTGGTGGTGTTATATTGTTATATGGACATAGAATGGAATTAGAAAATTAAATAAAAAATAATGTGGAGGTAGTGTTATGATTAGGACGTATACAGGTCCAATGCATAGTGGTAAGACATCGGCGATGATTACTGATTATAAAAAAATATGGAATAAGGAGCATGTTAGAGTATTTAAACCATCTTGCGATTCAAGAGACTTAGGGATGATGAAAAGTAAGGATTTTGTAGAGGGAATTCCTGCTATATGTATTGAAAAATTTGATGATATATTGAATTATGTAGATGAGTCGGTTAGAACCATATTTGTTGATGAAGTTCAGTTATTAACAGGTAATGTTGGTGTTCTTTCATATTTATCAATTGTATATGATATGGATATATATTTAGCTGGTTTAGACATGACTAGTGAACAGATTCCATTTTTAATAATGCCTCAGATTCTTGCTATTAGTGATGAGAGAATATCTGTTAAAGCTAGTTGTTTTGATTGTGGTAGAGAAGCTTCTTATACTTATTATGAGGGAAAGAAAGATGAAGCTATTAAAGTAGGAGATGAAGGATATTTTCCTTTATGTGGTAGATGTTTATTAAAAAGACGTGGTATGGATAATATGAAAAAAGTTTTGAAATTAGAAAAGAGTGAAATTTAATTTAGTTTTCACTCTTTTTGTTTTTTATAATGAGACTGATTATTAGTCCTATTAAAGCTAATAAAGATATTGTGATTGGTATTGTATAATTAGATTTATATTTCATTGAAATAGTATGTGTTCCTGGAGAACATTCTATTCCTATTAAAGACTCTAAAATCATAGTTGGTTCGATTATCTCATCATCTATTTTTATTTCCCATGATTCATCATATGGAATAGATGTGAAAATCATTTGATTTTCATTAACATTAATTGTTCCTTCTATATAGGAATCTGAATACTTAGTGTAACTTATTTGATTATTTTTTAATTGATTATATATTTCTTGTAGTTTGTCTTCTTTTATTGTATAGATATTGACTTCTTTTAGAATATAGTCATCAGTATTTTTATAAGTGAATTCTTGATAATTTTGCGCATAATTAATATTGTATCCATTATAAGTGTTATCAATTAAATAGAATGAATGCTCTGTTTTAAAAATACTTGTATCGTTTTCTATTGTAGCTGTTAGTGTTTCCCCCGTATAAATATCTGTTATTCCAGTCATGGCTTTTATTAAGTCTTCTGTTGCTTTTTTAACACTTGTTTCATCTAGTATAATATTGGTTGTTTCGCTATTGACACTATATATTTTTTCTAGATAGTAGTCGTTTTTTACGTTGAATAACATATTAAATAGTTCATTATCTGAGTAGCAAGTTATACTATTGTTGCCAGAGTTACAACCTAAGTTATTAACCATTTCTAGAACTGGATTATATGTCATGGATGTGAATAAGTAAGTTGCTTTTTCATTAGAATACATATTTTTATTTAGAAAGTCGTTTTCATCTATTCTATTAACTCTGTATGTTGTTGTTTCTGTTTGAAAATTATCGTAAGATAATTCTTCTTTTTCTATATTACTTGGGATAGAAGTGCAACAAACATATAATGTTTGAACTATTAATACTAGGGCGATTAGTAATTTATATATTTTTGTATCTGTATAAAATATTATTAAGATAGTATATGCTAATATACATACTAAGTTTAATATGAATATATTAAATTCCATATTATTTATGTTGAATAATAGTAATATTGTTAGGATTAAAGGAATTATTAGAATTTTTTTCTTATCTTTTATATCGAAGTTTTTACTATTGTGTATGAACAAAATTATAGAGAGAAATATTATTATAAATGAATATCGATAAGTTAGTCCAAGTACGTTATTAAACATATTTAGAATGTAATCAAAGTTTTTGAACATTATACTTGCTAAGATAAAATTAATACCTATTAGAGCAAATAGTTTATCTTTAATGGATATTTTCTTGTTAATAAAGAAGTAGAAGATACTAATTAATATTATTGTATTTGTTGCTATATTTGGATATGTTGGACCGCTAAATTCAGTTGTAAGATTTGTAGTACCATAAAATAATGATTTTATTAGGTCTATTGTTGAAACAATATAGTTTGCTTCTGTTACGTCTGATGCTCCTAGACCTGTTTGTTTTTTTACATTAACTAATATTATTAAATAGAATAATATTAGTAGAACTGCTAGTAGTGTACTTATTATAAATACTAATGTGTTTTTTAATTTTTCTTTTATGTTTTTTTCTTCATAGAAGAAATTTCTTATTAGATAGTAGATTAAGCCGTAAACTAAAACTGAAAATGCTAAGAAAAAGTTTGTAATATAAAGGTAAGCTAGAGAAAATATGTAGATGTATATTTTCTTTTCTTTTATTAATTGTTCTAATCCATATTGAAATAGTGGGAAAATCATAAAGGTGTCTAGCCACATAATATTATAATAGTAAGCTAGGAACCAACTTGAGAATACATATGATATTGTTGCTATGAAACTTGTGAAGTTTGTACAATTGTGTTTTTTTGCATAAAAAGTTGTAAATATTGAAGTAAATATTATTTTTATTATTATTACACTAAGATACATAATGTCGCCATTTTTAAATAATAGGGCTATTAAATTAAGAGGACTTATTAGATAGTAGGTATAATTAAATAAAAATGGATTTCCTAGTCCGTTGTTAAATGAGTATAGTTCTAATACTCCATTTTTTAGACTCATTATGAAGTTATAGAGCATTGGTTTGTATTGGGCTATTGCATCTGATTTTCCGATTGCTTGTGTACCAAATGGAGATGTTTTAGTTATTATTAATGTTATGATAAATATTGCTATAATAGTTATTGTGTTTATTATATATGGTTTTAATTGTTTTATTTTTTTCATAATATAAATCCTTTCATATGTTTATGATATCATAAATTGAAAATGTAAAGAAAAAAATAGACAATATTCGATATTTTTTTGTGTTATTTTGTATTTGGTGATTAAAGGTGTATGTAAAGTTATTTGATGAAAATCATGAAAATGATTTAGAAAATAGTATTAATGAATTTCTTAAGGAAAATAATTGTGATATAATTGATATCAAGTATCAAGTTGCAATAGCAATGTATGGAGAAGAACAGTTATATTGTTTTTCGGCAATGATAATATATAATGAAAAGTAAGTGATTGATTATGAAAAAGAGTTCTTTTGTTGAAGGGACGTTTATAGCTACATTAGCGATTTTTTTAACTAAGATAATGGGAATGCTTTATGTAATACCTTTTTATGCTTTGATAGGCGTTCAAGGGAGTGCATTATATGCATATGCATATAACATATATGTAATATTTTTAGATATATCAAGTGCTGGATTACCTATAGCTATAAGTAAGATTATTAATGAATATAATACGTTAGGTATGATGGATGCTAAGAAAAGAGCTTTTACTATTGGTAAGAAAATAACTGGATTTTTAGCTATTACAATATTTATTCTATTAATGTTATTTGCTCCACAAATAGCTGAATTATTACTAGGTGATTTATCTGGTGGGAATACAATAGAAGATGTTGCTTTGGCTATTAGGTGTGTTTCTTTTGCAATACTTGTTGTTCCTTTCTTGAGTGTTACGAAAGGATACTTACAAGGACATAAAGTTATTAATGTATCTAGTTTTAGTCAAGTAATAGAGCAAGTTGTTAGAATAGGGGTACTGCTTGGGGGATCTTATTTGGTATTAAGAGTATTTAATGGTACTGTTACGACTGCTGTATGTATATCTGTTTTTGCAGCTTTTATAGGTAGTTTAGTTGCGTATATATATATTAAAATTAAGATGAGAAAATCTGGGGATGAACTTGGATTAGGAGAAGTAGCTACTAAAGATGATGTTTCCAATAAAGAGATAGGTAAGAAAATATTTTCTTATGCAATTCCTTTTATTATAATTAATATAGTTAGTAGTTGTTATAATTTTGTGGATATGACTTTACTTCTTAGAAGTATGAATTATTTAAAATTAGAGGCTTCATCTGTTGAGTTTGTTACTAGTGCTGTTACTACTTGGGCACCTAAGATTAATATGATTGTAACTAGTGTAGCAATGGGAATGAGTACTAGTTTTATACCAACAATGGTAACTGCGTATACTTTAAAGAACTGGAAAGAAGTTAATAATAAATTTAATCAAGCATTGCAGATACTTATATTTGTTTCTTTACCTATGACTATTGGTTTATCTATGTTGTCAACAGCTGTTTGGTCAATATTTTATGGTTTCAATCAAGCAGGAGCTTATGTACTTGCTTTAAATGTATTTACAGGTTTATTTATTAACATTTACATGATTACATCTTCTGCTTTACAAGGATTAAACAAGTTTAAAACAGTGTATTTATCAACAATTGTGGGCTTCGCTACTAATGCAATATTAGATGTTCCTATTATAATTTTATATAGTAAAATAGGAATACCTCCTTATTTGGGAGCGGTAACTGCTAGTATTATAGGCTATATTTTAAGTATTATAATTGCATTGGTTTCTTTAAAGAAAGAATGTAAAATAAAATACGATGATACTTTCAAATTAATTTTGAAAATGATGGTACCAACTATTTTAATGATATTAATAGTACTTGTATTAGGACATATAATTCCTGTTAATTATGGCAGTAGATTATCTTGTATAATATTTGTAGCAATAAATGCTATTTGTGGTGCTCTTGTATATGCAGTAGTATCATTTAAAATGGGGATTATTGAAAAAGTTCTTGGTAAAGAGATGACTAATAAAATATTAAAAAAACTTACTTTTGGTAAAGTAAGTATTTAAAGCATATACATATTAGTATAATTATTATCTTTTATTTCGGTTGTCATAGTTTGATTTTCTAATTTAGAAAGACGATTGTCTAAACGATTAATTTGTCTTTCTATTTTAGATAAACGATTTTCAATATCGTTTGTTGTGTTGATATCTGGTCCAGAATAATAATTTTGATTCATAGAACTTTGAGTATATGGACCAAATTCATTATTGGGTATATTTGGGATATAAGATTGTGTTTGGGCATTATAATTTGAGAAGAATGTATTGCGATTTCTTTTCATTAATAGTCCTCCTTAATAAAAGTATATGTTTGGTAGTAGAAAGGTTGATTAAAAATGCGTCTTAGAAACGTTAAAAATGCAAAGGAGATTGTGGGAAATAGTTCTTATGTAGTTAAGAATCCATTTGAATATAAAGGGAAATATAATGAGTTAGTTTTTAACAATTCAAATCCAATACATTTAGAAATAGGTATGGGTAAAGGTAATTTTATTATTGATAAAGCTATTAAGAATCCTGATATTAATTTTATTGGAGTTGAATTATATGAAAGTGTTATGTGTAGAGCTCTTGAAAAATTAGAAAGTAAGGATTTACCTAATTTAAGGCTTATATGTATAGATGCTAAAGGATTAGATAATGTTTTTTATAAGGAAATAGATACTATATATTTAAACTTTAGTGATCCTTGGCCTAAGAAGAGACATGCTAAAAGAAGACTTACTTCACATGTTTTTTTGCCTATATATGATAATATTTTTAAAGAAGAAAAAATTATAATACAAAAGACTGATAATGTGGGTTTATTTGAAAGCTCTATAGTTAGTTTAAGTACTTATGGTTATACAATTGAAGAAATATCTCTTGATTTAGCAAGTACTGGTATGGAAAATAGTTTAACAGAGTATGAAGCTAAGTTTATGAGTATGGGAATTAAAATTAATTACTTGAAGGCACATAAAAAATAATGTTTAATTTTAATCTTATAAATGTTATAATTACAATTGAGATATAGGAGGTACTATGAAGAAGAAATTTATACTACTTTCTCTTTTGTCATGTGTTTTCTTAGTTGGATGTGTACCAATACAGGAGATGACATTACAAGAAGTTATAGATAATGGAACAAATAGAACTGTTATGGTATATAATAAATATCGTAAAGGATATAAATATAATTTACCTAAAGGATTAGATGTTGTTGATAATTCTGAATATAATGAAGAAATAAGAAGTAGTGACTACATTTATTACTTATATGTAGATGCTGTTAGTTACTATAATAAAGTAATTGAAAAATATGAAGTATCTAAAAAAGCTTATGTTTCAATGCAAATAAATTATCAAGATAAATATGGTTATTTAGAAATTAATGAACTAAGTAATGGTAAGTATTTTATTGAAATTATGTATAATTATGCTAAAATAGAGGTAATAGTAAAGGAAAAAGATATTAATGTGGTTGTAGCTAATGCACTTAGCGTTTTATCGTCTGTTAACTTTAATGATGATGTACTAAAAACTTTACTAGATGAAGAAACTTCACAATTCAAAGAATTTCAGTTTGATATTTTTGAAACTACTACATCGGTTGAAAGTGAATACTTACAAGCTGTGGAAGAAGAAAAGAAAGTTGAAAATGAAGTTCATGATTCTGACTTGATAAATTAAGGTGGTGTTATAGATGGGATTATTTGGTAAAATTAAAAATATTTTATTTGAAGATGATGATGAAGTTGAGGAAATGCCAGTCTATACTAAAGAAGATGGAACTGATACTCCTAAAAGAGTAAATGATAGTGATATAGAATTAGAAAAGGTAGTTGAAGAACCT
>CAZJHG010000013.1:0-23006 GCA_964545885.1 uncultured Muribaculaceae bacterium
TAATGAAATTTGTGCAGTTGTCATACCAGATAAATCTTTTTTAGCTTTTTCAGCAGCATCTTTAATACGTTGCATAGCCATTTTATCATCTGATAAATCAACTTTATGTTCCTTCTTAATATCTTTAACAATATAATCCATTACTCTTTGATCGAAATCATCTCCACCTAGTTTATTATTACCAGATGTTGATTTAACTTCAAATACGCCATCACCTAAGTCTAGAATTGATACATCGAATGTACCTCCACCTAAGTCATAAACTAATACTGTATGAGCATCTTCTTGTTTATCAATACCATAAGCTAATGCTGCAGCAGTTGGTTCATTAATAATACGTTTAACATCTAAGCCAGCGATTTTACCAGCATTCTTAGTAGCTTGTCTTTGAGCATCATTAAAATATGCTGGAACTGTAATAACAGCTTCTGTAACTTTTTCACCTAAATAAGCTTCAGCATCGCTTTTTAATTTCATTAAAATTTTTGCACTAATCTCTTCTGGAGTATATTTTTTTCCATTAGCAGATACTTTGTCTTTAGTACCCATTTTTCTTTTAATAGAAGCAATTGTATTATCTACATTTGTTACTGCTTGTCTTTTAGCAGTTTCACCAACTAATTCATCATCACCTTTAAAAGCAACTACTGAAGGAGTTGTTCTTCCACCTTCTGGATTAGTAATAACTGTTGCTTCTCCACCTTCTAATACGGCAACACAACTATTTGTTGTACCTAAATCTATACCAATAATTTTTCCCATTATATTTCATCTCTTTCTAAAATTTATTTTATTTGCTTACTTTTACCATGGCATGTCTAATAACTTTACCTTTATAAGTATAACCTTTTTGTAATACATCAATTACAATATTAGACTCAACTCCGTCAGCTTCTTCTACCATAACAGCTTCCATTGTATTAGGGTCAAAAGGCTTATTAAGTATATCCATAGCTTTTATCTCATAACTTTGTAAAGTGGTAGATAGATTACCATAAATCATCTTAAATCCACTTAAGAACTTACTTACTTCATCTTCTAAATTAGTATCATCCATACCAATAGCTCTTTCAAAATTATCAACAACTGGAAGTAATTTCTTTATCAATTCTTCTCCATCATATTTCAATAGATTTGACTTTTCTTCTTCCATTCTTCTTTTCATATTAAGCATTTCTGCTTGAGTTCTCAAAAGTTTATCTTTTAATAAAGCATTCTCTTCTTGAAGCTTTTTCTTTTCAGCATCTTCTTTTTTCTTAAAGAAACTTTTTTTCTCTTCTTCCTTATTAGAACTCTTATTATCTGTTGAAGAAGTATCTTTAACTTCTTCTTTTATTTCAGTATTTTCATCATTTGAAACTACTTCTTCTTTTACTTCAGTAGCTTCTTGCGGTTTAACTTCTTCTACTAAAGTCTTTTCTTTATCTTCCATAGTTCATCTCTTTCTATACTAAAAGTAAAATCTATAGTAAACCAAAAATTGCTCACATAAATTATTCATTCTTACTTTTTAATTCCTCATTAATGTACTCAAGTAAACCAATTACTCTATCATATTCCATACGTTTAGGACCGACGATTGCAATAGTTCCTTCTTCACCATTAATTTTATATTTACTTTTTACAACGGTAACATTATTATCGAATTCATTTTCTTCTCCGATATAGACATTAATTCCTTCGCCATTTTCTTCGATTTTTCTAACTAAAGATTCATCCTCTAATTTATTAACAAGCCTTTTAACATCATCAATATTATCATATTCAGGCTGTTTCAAAATATTAGTTTTTCCTCCAAAAAATACATTAGAAGTACTACTATTCTTTGCAAAATCGTTAAATGCATCATAGAAAATTTCATATACAGCTTCATACTGTCTAATAGTTTTACTAATAATAGGTTTTATATCAAATTCCAATCTCTGACTAACCTCATCAATTGGTGTACCTACTAGCATTTTATTTATGATTTCACAAGTTTTAACTAATTCTTCCATAAATATATTTCCAGATATTTTAAATTTTTTGTTTTCTACTATACCTTTGTTAGTACAAACCAAGGCGATTACTTGATTATTATCAAGTGGTATTATACTTACTTGCTGTAAAGCATTATCATTTGAATTTTTACCTAGAACAACACTAGTATAATTAGTTAAATCAGCAATTATTTCCATACATTTAGCTATTGCATCACTAACTTGTAATTGTTGATTATGAAATATTGTTTGTAATTTCAACATTTCTTCACCATTTAGTTCTTTAGGTTTCATCAAATTCTCAACATAATACTTATACCCTTTTTCTGAAGGTACGCGTCCACTTGACACATGATTTTTTTCAACATAACCTAGTTTTTCTAAAGTAGCCATTTCATTTCTTATTGTCGCCGAAGATAATTTAAACTTCTTACACAACATCTGACTACCAACAGGTTTGACATTTTTAATATAGGATTCTACTATTTCTTTTAATAGTTCCTTTTGTCTATCATCCATATTGTCACCACCATTAGCACTCTTTCTTTTTTAGTGCTAAATAAATTATATCATCAAATTAGCAGAAGTCAACCCATGAGTGCTAATTTAACAAAAAAATCACAATAAAATCCATTATCTGATATAATTTAAATAGAAAAGATGTGATTACATTGGCACTAAAAAAGAAAAGAAAAAAAAGATACAAATTACGATATGAATTCAAAAAATTCCTTGTTTGGTTTATCTTCTTTTTATCTGTTGGTATATACACCATAAAAGAATCTATAAAAATATATGAAGATTTCAAATATCAAGAAACATACGAATACAAAATAATATCTATTGGTTACTCAAAAGAAGAAGCATCTAAATTAATTGAAAAATTAACAGAAGATACATTAAACCAAATAATTGAAGAAGAAAAATACAACAAAAATTATTATCAAATAGTAAAACAAAAATATTATATTAAAAAATATTTTTCAAAATATATAGAATACAAAGAATATCACGAAGACACATCATATGAAGATATTATAGCTATAGTAAATGTTCACGCAAATTTAGGTTGGTACAATGAAACATATCAAAGCAATACAAACGACGGATATACAATCCTCGTAAACAAATTCTACTACTTAGATAATGATTATGAAAGAATAGACTTACAACCAATAAGTTTACAATATTCATACGAAGGAAATAGCGCTGCAGAAATAGTTGTAGAAAATTTTAAACAAATGAGATCTGATTGTGAAGAAAAATTAAACATTCACTTAATGGTAAATTCATCCTATAGATCATACAAAGACCAAGCAGAAATATATAACGAATACAAAAAAGTAAGCTTAAAATATGCTGACTCATATGCAGCACGTCCCGGACATTCAGAACATCAAACCGGCTTAGCAATTGATATAACTTCTTTAGAACACCCTCAAATTTCTACATTCAAAGAATCAGAAGAATATGAATGGTTAAAAAATAATTGTCATAAATATGGTTTTATTCTACGATACCCTGAAGGTAAAGAACATATAACCGGATATAGCACTGAAAGCTGGCATTTTCGTTATGTTGGTGAAGAAATAGCAACTCAAATATATAATGAAGGAATAACTTTTGACGAATATTATGCTTACTACATTGCAAACTAAAAGGCATCACAACTGATGCCTTTTTCATTTAATTATTTTGACCTGGTAATTCAGGGCCTTCCATAAATCCTTCATCTTTACCAAATACAGTATCATTATATTTAGTACCATCCCAAACTGAAATTACATATTTCGTTCCTTCTTTCTTAACTTTAAATGATGGATTTTCAGTTCCATAATACTTATAATTACCAACTGTAACACCTTTACTAAAAATCTTATTACCTGAATAATCATAAATATTAACTTCTTTATTGCTATCTACTGCAGCATAATAAGTATCATATAACTCCACATAAGTATAACTATCACTAACTACCTTAGTACCAACATTATCATATATATAGTATTTACCACTTTCAACTACTTTATAATATTGTTTTGTACTATTATAGCCTCGTATTTTATTACCAAATCCCGCAGATTCACTACCACTAAATAAGATTCTATAATTATTAGAAGAATCTAAACCTAAATAATATTCTCCTAACTTTTCTAAAGAATTATATTCAAAAGCAATCTTAGAGCTAACATTATCTCCTTCAAAAACAATTACACCATACTTACCACTCTTAGTTTGAACAATAACTTCTTTACTACCACTATAGTGAGTAACTTGATAATCATTATTTCCTGTAAAAGTATTAACCTTTAAATAAGTAACCTTTGTTTTCTTTCCTACTAAATCATACAAGTTAATAGTATTACTACCATCACTAATAAACACATATCTTTTATTTATAATAGGTGTCGTACTACTTCTATTTATATCACTCGCCAAAACCATATCATTATCTTCTGTAATAGTATCACTAGCAACAAAACAACTTGTATAACCATCATCACTACTACTTAAATAATTCTCATTACTACAAGTATAACTACCTAACAATTCAGTCTTATCTTCATCACCATAAAAATACATTTTCTTATTAAAATAATTTACATAGTTATATTTACTATTCACTAATCCTTCATAAATACTTAACTGAGTATATTTAACTTCCCCGTCCTCAGTAGAAGGATATACAGCAACTTCTATGTTATTAGACTTTATATTTACCTCAAAACTAACTTTAGTTTCTTTTAATTGATCATTTTCATCATATACATAAGATTTAATATAATTCTTGTTAGCTAATTTAACACCATCTTCAGTATATTTATTCTTATCTTTATCTTTAACATATAAAATATTATTATCAATTAATAACATATACTTATCATAAATAGTAATATAATCATAACCACTATCTAATAAATTATTAGAATAATCATATACAACATATTCATCACTAACTAAAGCAACTACAAAATTAGAATTATAATTTTTAATTACTAAGCCAGAATCAAAAGTACTACTTAATACTTTATTCTTTTTATTTATAACAACATAACCTTTTTTATTCTTAGCAATTAAATTATCTTCACCATCTATCATACTTAATGATAAATACTGTGGTTCAATTACTACATCAATATCTTCACCAACTTGAATCAAACCATATAATTCATTAGTACTTTTTACAATAACATAATTACCATCAAATGCTTTTACATCCAAGTATCTATTAACTTCTTTATTATCCTTTATAGAATAAAGTATAACTTCATTACCTGTTTCACTACTATTATCATATACAAAGACATAATTATTACTATATATTTCCATTCTTTGGCTTTTATTAGTACCATCAGATGCAACAAGTTTTGCAACATCAAAACTATCTTGATATTCATTAGTTTCAACATAACATAACTGTTCATCTTTATTCTTACACTCATAACTTCCTATTTCATTTTCATTATCGTCTAAGAAATACAAAGCACCATCCTTATAATAGAAATTATCTATAACAACAGGTATAACTTCAGCTGTTTTCTCAGTTATTGGTTCATCATCCTTAGCACCGGAAGTTAACTTTAATATTAAAAATATAATTAATACTATAACAAGCAATAAAACTACAACAGCACCCACCCCAAATAATATTTTTTTCTTTTTAGGTAAGGATTTCCATTTTACGATTAATTTTCCTAAAAGACCATCATCTTCAGTTATCTCATCGTTATCATCATTATCTTCATTATTATTTTTCTTATCTTTTTTCTTTCCTTTTTTATTTTCGCTTTTTTCTGAAGATTCTTTTTCTTTCTCTTCTTCATGAATTATTTCCTCTGCTAAAGCAATATTCTTTTCAGCTAACGCCTCTTCAGCTTCCTCTTCTTGCACTTTAGCTTCATCCTCTAATAATACATCTTCATATTTTTCACTTCTACTAACATCTTTATCTTTTGTATCTAATCTATCTGAACGACTATTAGTTAAGTCACCTAATACCTTTATAGGTTTAGTCTTTTCTAAATCATTATCACTCATACAATCACCTTTCTAGATTACATAAATTATATCATAGATTTTTACATTTCAATATTAAATAATATTAATAACATTTTTTTATATAAAAAAAGCTATTTATAAAAAATAACTTTTACAAAATCTTTATCAATATTTCATTCATTACATACATATATTCAGGATTAACATAAATATATTCATCTTCAACTATCAACTCTTGTTCTCTAAGAACTTCTCTTAAATCAAAAACTTCTTGCATATTAACTTCATACTTTTCAAAAAATCTTTTCAAACTAATACCCTCTGTTTTTCTAAATCCAAGCATTAATTCATTATACATTTTATCTTCTTTACTTAAGATTTCTTCACTCTTTAAAAATTCTCCTTTAAAATACTTTGTAATACTTCTTGTATTTTCATATCTAACGCCATGAATATAGCCTGATGCTCCTAATCCAAATCCAAAATATTCTTCATTATTCCAATAAGTTAAATTATGTCGACTCTTCTTACCTTCTTTAGCAAAATTAGATATCTCATAATGTTCATATTTTTCTTTTTCTAATCTATCACATATTTCTTCATACATTGAAGCATCTAATTCTTCGGGTATTGGTACAACACCCTTATTACCTATCTTAGTGTTATCTTCCACAATTAAAGAATAAGTACTAATATGATCTGGTTTTAATCTTAGTATCAAATCTAAATCTTTTTTCAAAACCTTTAAACTCTCACCAGGAATACCATACATCAAATCAACATTTATATTATCAAAACCATAACTTCTTGCTAAACTTATCGCTTTTTCAGCCTCAGCAAAAGAATGACTTCTTTCCATAAAAGCCAACTTTTCTTCATTAAAAGATTCAATACCTATACTAAGTCTATTAACTTTATTTTGTTTCAATAACTCTAACAATTCTTCATTTACATCATTTAAATTACATTCAAAAGTGAACTCTAAATCATCAGAAAAATTAAATTTACCAATTATTTCAAATAAATATCTTAAATCTTTTAAACTTAATGCCGATGGAGTTCCTCCACCTATATACATATTTTTAATTAATTCCCCATTATACTTATCTTGGATTTCCAATATCAAAGCATTTAAATATTGTGTAACCCACGGACCATGATAATATAACTTACAAAAATCACAATAACTACAAATACTCTTACAAAAAGGAATATGTATATAAACAGTATCCATATAACCACTACCTTACTATAATTATTATATCAATTTAACTTTTCAAAATATAGTCAGTTGACTCCCACTATACAATCAATATTTATTTCTTTTTTATTAGAAATCTCCTTTAATTTAAATTCAATCTCTTTTCTTAAAGCATCATCATAATTTTTATCATATTCAACAAGTTCTTTATACATCTTAATCATTTCTAAATTATATTCATTTCTATCATTCAAATATTCACCACAATAATAGTAAAACAATTCTATATTAGCTAATAAGATATTATGAGAACTAGCTAATTTCAAATAAGAACAATACTTTTCTGTATCTTTCTTTATCTTATCATATCCATTTTTATAAAAATATTTAGCTAAGTTATAAAAAGCATAATAACAAAGTACACGACAATTACTTTCCAAAGCTCTATTATAATAGTAATATGCTTTTTCCATATCTTTTTCAAATATCCCAAGACGATAAAATTCACCAACTTTATTACAAGCCCAACTCTCTCCTAAATCAGCCGAAATCAAATAATACTCAAAAGCTTTATCTATATTACCATTTTGTTCTTCTATCTTTCCTAAATTATTATAAGCATAAGCATAATTATTATCAGCAGCCTTTTTATAATAAATAATAGCTTTGTCTACATCTTTTTCTAAAGGATATATTCCTTCATAATACAAATTTCCAATTAAATTAGACGCTGCAACATTTCCTAATTTATAAGATTTCTCTAAATATTCAAATCCTTTTTCTAATTCTTCATTACTTCCACTACCCAATAGTTTTCTAATATACATATTAGCAATTATATAATTAGCACCAGCATGTTCCAAACTAGCAGCTCTATCCAAATATTTTAAAGCAACATCATATCTAGGTTCTCCAGTAAAGAATCCATAATATTCATTACTTCCTATTTCAAAATTAGCATAAGCATTATCTTCTAAAGCCAACTTCCTCATTGAGTAATCATAATTAATACCCTCTCTTAACTTTAAAGACAAATACTCTTGTAAAGAAGTAGAACTAATACTAGTATCTTTTAATACTTCTTCCAATACCTCTACTTTTAATTCATCTTCATAAACAGGTTGTTTCTTATGTAATACAATAAATATTAATTCCTCAACCAAACATTCATATACATTATTATCATTAAGCAGCAAATATAACTTATTAGTAAATTCTTTTATAATTTGCTTATCATTCTTAGCTAAATTATATAATTTACTAGCAAGTATTTTAGCACTATCACTTTTATTAATAAAATCAATGTTATTATTTACAGAACCATAAAGTACCCCATCAATAACACTCAAAATTCTCAAAATATTTTCACTAAATTCTAAATTATTTTTATGATACCTTTTCTCTTTATTTAAATATATTTGCTTATAATCATCACCTATACTTCGGCATCCAACACAATAATTATTTACTGTAGTGTCATTTATTTTTTCTAAGTCAAACAAAATACAAAATAACTCACTTTGTAAAGCCGAAGTTTTATTCTTAGAACTATCTTTTATTATTCTAAACAAATTTCCTAAACTTAAATGTTCATCATTATTATTCATTCTAATATATTGCTTCTTCATAATATCACCATTAATATAATATCATTTTTGTGGATTTTAGTCACTTGTAATTAATGTACTGTGGATTAATATAACTTTCTATTTACACAAATTAAGAATATTATTTTAGTAAGGAGGCAGACTATGAAAAAAATATGGTCAAATTATAAACAAACAATGATCCTATTAGGAGCATTAATAATTGGTGCAATAGTAGGATTAGTATTCGGCGATAAAGCCGCTGTATTAAGTCCGTTAGGAGACTTATTTATGAACTTAATGTTCGTAATCATCGTTCCATTAATATTCTTAACAATAACAACATCCATTGCCAAAATCAAACAGCCTAAACGTTTAGGTAAAGTAATTACAACAATATTTGGAGTATTTATCTTTACTACTTTAGTATCTGTAGTAATTGGTTTAGTTACTACATTCTCTATTAAATTAGTAAATCCAGAAGACACAACAGCAATTGTTGAATCTTTAGATACAAGTATTGAAGAAGAAACTATAGAATTAAATTTATTAGAAAGAACTATTCAAGCAATCAGTGTTAGCGATTTTACTGATGTTTTATCTAAAAATAATATTATAGCATTAGTATTAGTATCAATCCTTCTTGGTTTAGCAATAGCTAAAGTTGGAGAAGAAGCAAATCCATTCTTAAATGTATTAGAATCTGCTAATAAAGTAGTATTGAAGTTTATCGACATAATCTTCTTATATGCTCCAATTGGTTTAGGATGTTACTTTGCATCACTAATTGGTACATTTGGAGCTAGTATAGCAACAGGTTACTTAAAAACATTCGTAATTTACACTGTAGTATCAATATTATTCTACTTTATAATATATACTCTATATGCATTTATTGCTGCCGGTAAAGATGGTGTAAAAGTATTCTGGAAAAACGTTCTACCTGCAACTGCAACATCTATTTCAACTTGTTCATCAGCAGCATCTATTCCAGTAAATATTAAATGTGCTAAAGCTATGGGAGTATCTGATGATATAGCCGAAACAACTATTCCATTAGGAACAAGCTTCCATAAAGATGGTTCAGTAATAGGATCAGTCTTTAAAATAATGTTCTTAGTATACTTATTTGGTACAGATGTATCTTCAATAAGTGGCATTGCAACTGTAATAGGAACCGCTATAATAGCAAATCTACTAGTAACAGCAGTACCAGTAGGTGGTGGAACAATCTCAGAAATGATGATAATCACTATGATGGGATTCCCAGCAGGAGCACTACCTATACTAACAATAATAGCAACTATAATAGATGCTCCAGCAACTATGTTAAATGTTGTTGGTGACACATCATCATCAATGTTAGTATCTAGAATAGTAGATGGAAAAAATTGGTTAAAGAAAAATTTAAAAGGAACTAAAAATACTAAGAAAGAGGCTTAAAAAAGCCTCTTTTCTTATTCATTAATTATATATCTAAGTAAAATATAATCTTTATCTTTTAATTTAAACTCATATGTATATTTATTTATTCTATCTTTATCCAGTTTAACAAATTCACCTGCTATATCATTAGTATTTAAAATAACATTAGTACTATTTTTAGCATCATTATAATTCGAATAATAATTTAACTTATTAGCTGTGTTATTACCAATTAATTCAGAAAATACTTTATAAACTACTACTACATATTTATCATTCTCTACATAACCATCAAAATATTCATTATAAACCTTAGTTTTAACTCCCTTAGTACTATGAGAAACATGACTAATATTCTTCTTATAATTACCAGTATTAACATCATAAACAAGAATATCAGCACCACTACTATCCTGAATATTAAAATGAGTATCACAATTTAAATTTTCCGGTTCTAAACTAAACCCCAAATACTTCATAGCAACATCCTCTAAAGTTGAAAAACTAATACTACCTGTATTCCCATCACTAACAACAATTTCATAAGCTATACGTAAAGCCTCCTGATTAGTTAAATTTTTAGGTACAATATTCTTATCATAAAAATCCATATATGAAAGTTTGTCTACAATTTCCATCAATGATGTTCTCTCAATATCTGTTAACTCCCTAGTCTCAACTTTAACATTCTTATTATCACTATCTTTAATACCACATCCCCCAAAAAAGAATAAAGACATAAATAAAATAAATATTACATAAATTTTCTTCATACTACCACCTATTATCTACTGATATTATAACATTAAAAAAGAAACTATTAATCAGTTTCTTTCAATTCTTTCTTAGAATTTACAAAAGTTTTTAGTAAGCTATATAAAATAGATACAATAGGAACACCTAGTAGCATACCAAATACTCCTCCAACAGATCCACCTATCATAACTGCAACTAAAACCCATATACTAGGAAGACCAATTTTCCCGCCTACAACTTTAGGATAAATTAAGTTACCTTCAATTTGTTGTAAAACTAAGAAGAATATAATAAAGGCAATCGCTTGTATAGGACTAACCATAAATATTAAAAAAGCTCCAACCATACATCCTATAAATGCTCCAAAAATAGGAATTAATGCTGTAAAACCAACAACAACACCTATAGTAGCAGCATATGGTAATCTCAATATCAACATACCTAAGAAACATAAAACACCAAGTATGCAAGCTTCCAAACATTGTACCTTAACAAAATTAGTAAACGTAGTATTCGTTAAAACAACTATTTCAGACATTCTTTTATAAACTTTATCATTAAATAAACATTTAAATACTTTCTTTAATTGACGACACAAGCTTTCTTTATCTACAAGTAAATAAATAGCAAAAACAAATCCAACAAAGAAATTACCAATAGCACTAAATACAGAATTAACTAATCCAAAAGAAACATTAATAAAATTTTGCGAATTCTTAGATAAAAAGCTCGTAAATTCATTTAGCAATTTGTCATCTTCTAAGCTCAATACTTCTAGCTGTGATTCACTTAAACCAATCTTTTCTCCTAAAGAAATAATAGTTTCATGATACTCTGGCATATTTTCAACAAATATCATCCCAGCATTCTTTACTTGCGGAATAAGAATAAACAATAATATTGCTATAAAACCAAATACAGCTAACAAAGATAATATTATACTAACAGCCCTTTTTCCTCTATTCATTTTATACAATAAATGTTCTTCAATATATTTCATCAAAACATTCAATATAAAAGCAATAATCCCACCTATAATAAAAGGCAACAATATTTTTCCGATAATTCCGAGAAATTCAAAAATCCATCCAGAATTCATTAACAAGACAAAAAGAACTATACCATACGTTATTAACCAAAAATACTTTTTAAAATCTTCTTCTTTCATAATCTCAACTCCTATTTTAATTATAACACTATATTTAATAACTTTATAAAAAAAATACAATAAAAAAAGCACTAAGGCTGTCACCAAAATGCTTTTTTACGAGGACCACACTATCATGTATGAGCTGACAGGCTCTACATTAATAATGCTCATTGATTTAAAAAACTAATCCCCGCTGTACGTACCACTTAATAGTTCAATGATTAAATCGTAGAAGTAATACCGATATACTTTAGATGAATATCACAAATAACTTTTACATTACATTCCATTCAAATAAAGCATATCATAAACTACAACCAACTATACTGTTAAAAAATCACTTATATTTTTACGAAACATACAGTAAAAATATCTTTCAATTTTTACCTACATTCAAATATCTGTAACCAACAAGTCACCAGATACAAAGTAAAAACATAAATAACATTGACAGCAACCTACTTATCAGCGTACTAACAAGTAAGCAACCAACAGCAAAGTAAGAATTCATTCATCTTCCACACTTTACTATTAAGTAACCTTATTATATCGATAAACATAGCACTTGTCAACCACTTTTTTGCTTTTAATCTGTTTTTTAATATTGCTCAAGCTCTTCTTCCCTAATTTTCTTCAATCTACTCTTAACTAAAAGAATTAGTTCAGTACTAGCATTTACTTTAGGTAACACGACTAAGCTATCCTGCAATTTAGTTTTCAAACTTTTCTGTTCAAAAACTAAACCAGCTTCCTTACTATAATCAAAATCACTAATCGGATTATCCTTTATAAAACTTTTTATGTAATCTTCTATATCTTTTAAAACATACTCTTTAAGATCATATTCATCCATTTCACTAATTCCATAATAAGCTCCAACTAAATATCTATAAGTATCTTTTAAATCCATATTATCACATCCAATATACCAAATTATAACATTATAAATTTTTTTAATAAATACAATTTAATAAATATGATATAATAAAAGTATGGTGATAATATTATGTTAGTCAAAATATTTTTATTAATAATACTAATTGGAATAAACGGAATTCTCTCAGCTAGTGAAATAGCCTTTCTATCTCTAGATAAGTATAGCATTGCTAAAAAAAGAGATAAAAAATCTAAAAAAATAATGAAAATGTTAGAAGATGATAATAAATTCCTCTCTACTATTCAAGTAGGTATAACTTTAGCAGGATTTCTTGCATCAGCATTTGCTGCCGATTCATTCACAGACCTTCTTATCAGTTATGGTTTCTTTATAATAAGTGAATCTTTTACTGAAAATTTCCTTATGATAGTGACAACTATTATATTATCCTATTTCACTTTAGTATTTGGTGAATTAATACCAAAAAAACTCGGCTTATCAAATCCCATTAAAATAGCAAGATTATCTATTAATTTCATTTCTATAATAGCAATAATTTTTAATCCTCTAATCATCCTATTAACAAAATCAACTGAAATAATATGTAAAATATTTAACATCAAAGAAAGAGATAATTCACTTACTGAAAAAGATATTAAAAAAATAATTATAACTGGTAGTAAAGAAGGTATTTTAGAACAAAAAGAAAAAGAATATATTCTAAACATATTCGAGTTTAATGATAAAACAGCTAACAAGATAATGACTCCTAAAGAAAAAGTAACTACATTAAATATCGATGACACTTTACCTGAATTAATTAAAAAAGTTAAAAATTCAAATTATACAAGATTTCCTGTACTAAGCAATAACAAAGTAATAGGATTTATCAATATCAAAGACTTTATTTATCTTTATCAATCAAATAAAGAATTAACTATCAAAGACTTACTAAGACCAGTATTAACATTTAAGAAAAACGAAAAAATCGATGATATATTCCGTATAATGCAAGAAAAACACGAAACTTTCTCAGTTATAACAGAGAACAATTCATTCATAGGAATATTAACTATGGAAGATGCTATTGAAGAAATAGTTGGAAATATTGAAGATGAATATGACTAAAAGGAGCCAAAGCTCCTTTTTTATTTTATATTATTAAAGTTCTTCTTTTCTATTATGAATATAATAATCTACATTATATTTAACAAAATGTCTAAGTATGTTTTTAGTACTACTATCCAAATCATCAAGATTTTTTATTAAACTTAAAACTATCTTAAAGTTAGTTATATCCATTATATTACTTACTCCAGATTTTCTTAAATATTCAAATATATCTGAGACAATTTTCTCTCTTTCTTGATCGTCATGTAATTCAAGCCACATTACAATACTTTCATCTAAATTTTTAGATAGTCTACTTAATGGTTCATATAAAAAATGATTTTCTTTTACTTCCCAAGTAAATACTGAATGAGCAAATAAATCTTTTCTATTACTCTTTATCGTTCTAATAACTTCTGGATGTCTAAGTAGTAATCCAAATATTGAGTAATTAGGAACAATATATTCTAACTTTTTTTGCATACGTTTAAAGTTATTTGATGTTATTTCACTAAATCTAAAACCAGGTCCATCAAAATTATAAACTTTTTTTATTTTTAATTTAACATACCACTTAGCATACATAGCAGCAGTCATTGCAAGATGCCCACCTTTTGAATGTCCAATAACAATAACATTATTATCAAACATTCCAACATTTTTATTTATATAAGATATAGCATCTTTATCAGCTGAAACTGGAAATCTATATATCATTGCAAAATCTTCTTCCCAACCAACCAAATTATGATCAGTTCCTTCATAAACAATTAATTTTTCTTTTGTAGGAAGTTTCATTGTAATCGCACAAAATTGTTTATCAAAAGTAATATCATAAACAAAATTAGATAGCATAATATTTCTAAATCTAATTTTATCTTTAATTATTCTAACCAATTTAATAATATCTTTTTGAAAAAAGCCTAGCTTAACATACTTTTTTAAATCTTTAGTACGTAAAAATATTTCTAAAGCATTTGACAAAGAAATACTTTTCTTTCCGTTAGGAACTATATTATTAAAATCAACATAGGAAACAGCAGACATAATAGCTGCATCAACTTCATTAAAAGGCTTATCAAAAAAAGTAAAATCACCATAGTTTTTTGCATAATCAAATAGATTTTTCATAACATCACCACTATTATAATTATATCAAAGAAAAAAAGATTAGTTTACCCAATCTTTAATATTTTTTTAAATTATCAATACACATAATTAATTAAGTAATACCTTACAATAAATTCATCTTGATATACTGAATATTTAGCATGATATAAATTTTCTATTTCACCATTATTTACTTCTTTTTTATAATCGTTAGTTAACTTTAACGCCTCTTCTGGTGCCACCCACATTACTTTACCAAATTCATCGATTTCTTGATTTTGAAAATCAATTTTTCCTTTTTCAAGTACTCTACCAACAAACACATATACAATTTGTTCAATCTCATCTTGAAACATATGTTCTTCAACAATTCCCAGATCCTCAATAATTTCAATTTCACACCCTATTAATCTTTTTATTTCTTTTAGAAAAGTATCTTCTGGAGTTTCCCCCTCTTTCATCACACCACCTGGTAGTTGATAAACATTTTCTTTTCTTTTATTATAAATAGCAACACTACCACTTTGATCAACAATAATTCCCTTTACTATTTCTCTTTTTTTTAAAGAAACACCTTTAGAACTATCAAGTCCAAAATCCTCGTCACTAAATACTTTTAAAACTTTCTTTTCCACCATACCACTCCTTCTTAGCTTATATACTAATTTTTTATTTTTTATAAATCAATAACAAATTTTTAATATCTACTATAAACATTCCTTATAGCTAATATATCATAATAACTTTATATAAACCACACAAAAACACAAAACAATCTAATCGTTTTGTGTTTCATTCAACTTATAACCAAGTTTTTCTAATTCCATAACAGCAATTGCTGAAAGCATATCTTTACTTAATTTAGTAATCTCATAATAATCAGCACCTAAAGAATCATCATTTACTTCATCAACTTTTACATCATTTTTTATTTCATTTTTATAATCAAAAACTTTATAAAAAATTCCCGTATGATGAACTTTAACTAAAACATCCTCTTTAAATTGCCATTCAAAAGAAACAGAATCAGCATCAAATAGTTCATAATCTATAACATCTATGCCTACTTCTTCTAATAATTCCCTTTTTAAAGCTTCACAAGGTCTTTCACAAAATTCAATAGTTCCACCAGGTAAGTCTAATTTACCATCATATGGTCCACCAAATTTTTTAATTAATAATATCTTATCATTTTCTAACACCAAGCCATAAGCCCCTAATTGTTTATACTCTTTCATAAAAATTTTCTCTCCTTAATTGATTGTAACACATAATATTATTAATTAATTTTTTATTTTGTTAATTTTTTTATTCTATTATCAAGGTTTTGATACATCCAATCAAATCTTCCATAATCTTTCAATTTACAATCAACAATCATTTTTAAAATAACATACATTCTATAAATTTCTATTCTTATTTTTTCATCATGATTCAACTCTTTATTATAACCTTTTAAGAAATATTCACTAGTAACTCCATCTATAGTATGAAAATAAAAAGTTAATATTTCATCTCCAAAGTATAAATCAGAAAAATCAACTATCCCAACTACTTTACCATCTTTTACTAAAACATTTCCATCCCATATATCTGTATGAGTTAAAGAAATAGCATTTACATTATTTAAAGATTCTTTTTTAGCATGTATAAGACACATTATTCTTGAACAAACTTCTTCAGACAAATCAACTCCACATTTCCTAGCATCATCAATCAACAAAGAAAACATATTTAAAACAAATTCATAATTATCTTTAAATAATTTATTTGGTTGACTTGGAAAGAAAAACTTATCTCCTTTAATAGATGTAATTTTTTTACTCAATATACCAAGTTCAAATTCAATATTAGATATTTCTTCTGAACTTAATAACCCCTTTTCTTTTTCTCCTAAAAAATTCTTTCCATCAATATATGACATAAATATATACGGCGAATTACATATAGAGCAAGTATCATCAAAAGCCAATAATCTTGGAGCCGGGAACTTCATATTTTCCATTTTTTCTAACATTTTAGCTTCCCACCAAAATATTCCTCTATCAGCAGATATCATCTTTGTTTCATCTACTGGAGCTATTTTTAAAACTATTTTATTTTCTCCATCTTCTAATAAATAAACAGCATTTTTTAATCCGCCACTTAACTTAGTTATTTTTACATTACTAGAATCTTTTTTAAATTGAAACTCATACATTTCCCTTATTTTAGATTCACTTTGATAATTTTTAGAAGAACCATTATTGCTCATCACTATTCCCCCTATATTCTTTTATATATTTCTTACAAATTTCATCAGTAAATTCATATTCCTCTTTATCTACTGTTAAATGAAAAACATTATCATAGGCATAATCTCTTATTTTAGCTTTAAACATTCTTCTAATTAATGTTTTTAATTTAGCTATTTCTTCAAACATAAAACCTTTATTTTTATTATAATAAATATAATTAGATACTCTAACTACCATATTCAAAATCATAATAGTATTAGAATCATACTTATCAATTAAACTACCAGCTTTCAAAACCGGAATACCTTCAAATTCATGATTATATAAATATATATCATTTATAAAATTTCTATATTGTTCTTCTAAATCTACATAACAAACATCGGTTACTTGAGCATATTGTTTTATAACATCTGCTGCTTCTTCCATTAGCTCTTGACTTAATGAATTCCACAATATACCTACGCAAGGAATCTCAATAGAAGGCATTGAGTCTTTATCAAGAACTTTATCTTCTAAAAGTACATTTATAATATCTAGAACTTCATTTAATTTTCTAAACTTACTTACATTTTGTGCACGTAATAATAAATTAATAATATCATTAACAACAGATTGTATTTCTTCCTTATATTCATTTTCCTCTAACACACCATTTATATAATCTCTCATAAAATTTCTTAAAATATGAACTAAACTATTATAAAGAATTCTTTCAGCAGCATCCTTATACTCAGGTCCCTTAGATAAAACATCTTCATAAGCTTTATATCCCCATTGTTGTAAAGAAAACAATCTTTCAGATATTTTGTCTCCAGTTAATGAAGAAGATTTTCTTTTTACATAATGATAAAAGGGTTTAGATACTAAAGCAAATTTTTTACCAGCCATACAAAGTCTATAGATATAATCTGCATCTTCCTTAAAACAACTCTTATCAAATTTCAAATCTTCAATAGAAGATTTGCGATATATTTTATCCCATGCTGGAATCAATATAGTAGCATCAGAGTAAGCATTTACTAAATCAAGCTGATTTTCTACTATTTCAACCCCTTTCTGTTCACATGTAACGTCTTTTACAATTCCATTTTTCATATGAATAAAGAAACTACACTCACAAACATCCGCATTAGTTTTCTGAATACTTTTTAATAATACTTCAATCATAGAATTTTCAATATAATCATCTGAATCTATAAAACATATAAATTCACCACTAGCTTGCTCAATACCAACATTTCTAGCTTCAGCTAATCCCTTATTATTTTGATTAATAACTCTTATTCTTTTATCTTGTTTAGAAATTAATTCACACATTTTTCTAGATTCATCTGTCGAACCATCATTTATTATTAATATTTCAATATTTTGATATGTTTGATTTTTAATACTATTAATACATCTAGATAAATACTCTAAGGTATTAAAAACTGGAACAACCACAGTTACCTTTTCTTGTCCAAAAATATTAAAATTAATAAAATCACTCAATCCCTTTTCCCAATCACTTGATAAATCTATT
This sequence comes from uncultured Muribaculaceae bacterium, assembly GCA_964545885.1. GTDB lineage: Bacteria > Bacillota_I > Bacilli_A > RF39 > UBA660 > Coprovivens. The sequence goes on from CAZJHG010000013.1 coordinate 18,956, forward strand.
TTATAATGATAATTAGAAGAAAGATATACACTATCCATGCTATTAGCACGATGCTTTAACATCAAACTAAAATCATCTTTAGTATTAGAAACTACATCTCCAGTAACCTTCATCAAAATATCTACTTTATCAAATATAAATGAATCTTCAAGTAAAGTATAATCAATAACAACATTTTCAGCATCACATATTTTAGATAACCTATTTTTTAATTTTACATCAAGTTCATTTCTTAACTCTAAAAGCAATAACGGATTTTCTTTCCAATTACCATCATTAATTTTCCTTTTAAATTTGGCTTTTCTTAAAATTTCTTTAAGAATATTATCAACATCTATATAATGAAAAAAATATTTTTCTTCAAAAAACATCGATAATTTTTGCTTACCAAGTTCACTATTACCAGTAATTCCAATTCTCATAAACAATTCCCCCAATAAATAACAACCACTTTATTATTTATCATTTGTTAATAAACCACTTTTTTCTCCTGCAACCATAAATTCAATAAATTTGTTTAAAGCAGTAGTTAAAAAGTCATCAACATAAACAGCGCAAACGTCAACAACAGGAAGGCTATCATTAAATGTAACCATTTCAAATTCATCTTTATCTAATTGCATTTCTATAACATTTTGAACAAAATATCCTATTCCAACACCACGTCTTACCATTTCAATCATCATTTCAGTAGTCCAACTTTCAAATACTGGATACAATTGAATGTTTATTGACTCCATAAATTCATTTAATTTACTACGAATCGATGAAGTAGCACTAGGTAAAACCAAAGGATACTGATTTAAATCCTCAATTCTATCGAGTTTAATATTTGAAAAATGCTTTTTATTATAAGCAAAACAATTATGTAATTTTGATAATGTTATCTTTTTAACATTCTTCTTAGAAGTTACAATAGGCAATGTTCCAATTATCAAATCTATCTTTCTTGTTTCTAACATTTCAACCATATCTACAGTAGGCTTACAAACAATTTCAAATTTAATACCAGGATACAATTTTCTAAAATCAGCAATAAAAGATGCTAAGTAAAATATGCCAATTTGCGATGGAGTACCTATTCTAATACATCCTATATTAAGATTGTTTAAATTCCTTATATGTTCTTCCCCTGATTTCATTATATTAAAAGCAGTCGAAACATAAGAATATAATTCCTTAGCTTCCATAGTAGGTTCTATACCTTTAGAATTTCTATAAAACAAAGTATAACCTAACTGACTTTCTAATTCTTTCAAACTATAACTAATAGCTGGTTGTGATACATATAATAAATTAGCAGTCTTAGAAATACTCTTTTGTTCATACAAATACAAGAATATTTTATATAAATTATAATCAGTATTATTCACGTTTCTCACCTCTTGGGGTGTATTATATTGTTTTTTTATCTGTAAGTCAAATATTATAAGCTTTTTTTATAACATTTTTTACAAAAAAACTATAGTTTCCTATAGTTCCTTTTTATCCATTCCATAATCAAAGCTACAACATAATTTATTTGATTATCAGTAAGCTCTACTCCTCTAGGTATCTTATGCCATTTTTCTAAACATCCTCTACAACAAGTCCCTGTTGCATGCTGTGCTATAAATACTGGATGATTCTTCATCGGCGTCTGTGCTCCATCATTATCAGGAAATTCTGGAGCTAACTTACTTTTTATAAAATCATAAGCATGTTCTTGTATTTTCTTCATTCCATGTTTATCTATATAATCTATTTCTTTCTTACGTAAATAAAAACTACTTCTAAACTTACTTTTAGATAAACTATCTAATTTTGCATTAATTATTCTCTTAGCAGAATCATTCATTTGAAATTTCTAAATTATAGTTCCTTTTTCCATAAACCATGTAAATTACAATAAGAATACACTACCATACCTTCTTCATAATCAAAGACAGCTTCAGGTACTTCTCCCGATTTAAAATTATATTTTAAAACTGAATCATCGTATACTGCAGCAACCCACTCAATATAATGTTCATCAGTCATAGGATGATCTACTTCACCTATTTTTACATAAACAACATCATCTTCTATATCAGTAAATGGTACATGTTTCTCCTTTGCTACATCAACCGTATTAGCAACTATTCCAACCATTGCATCACCACAACAAGTTAAAACACCTTTTGCATCATTCAACACTTCAACCATATTCCCACATTTTTCACATTTATAAATTTTCATAATAATTCCTCCTAATAATTCTATTTTAACACAAACAAAAAGACACAATTACTTTTTTGCATCTTTTTTACTACTATTTTTCTTTATTTCCATAGGATTAACATGTATTACAGTCAAATATATCTCCGGAACTCTATCATCTATTTCTTTTTCCAAATGATTAGCTATTTCATGACTTTCAAATGTACTTAAATTACCATCAACAAATATCGAAAAACTAACCTGATATTGATATCCAACTGGTGTTGCATTAAAATGTTGTATCTTAAGTACTTCATCATGCTCTTTTATAATACTCAATACCTTATCTTTAGTTTCTTGACTAATCGTTTTATCCATTAAAACATCATAACTCTCTTTAAATATTATAAAACCTGTATAAATAATCCATAAAGATATTCCAATTCCAACTACACCATCAATAAAATATATCCCATATAATGAAGCTATTGCTGCAATCAAGTTACAACTAGTAATAACAACATCATTCCTATGATCTTTACTATTAGCTTCAACTAACAAATTATGATATTTCTTTCCAATACTATGAGTATAAAAATATAAACTTAATTTAACTATTATAGTTACAATACATACTATAACTAACCAAATTGTAAAATGATATTTACTAGGATTAATTATTGCTTTAATAGAATCTATTAATAAACTTAATCCCAATACCATCATCGTTATACTAATTAACATTGAATAGATGTATTCTGCTTTACCATGCCCCAAATTATGATCATCATCAGCTTCCTTAGAAGCAACTCTATTACCAATATAAGTCATAAATGAATTTAATACATCAGATGCACTATTAAAAGCATCCGCAAGCATTGCTTGGCTACTAGAAACTATTCCAACAATAATTTTTATAATAAATAAAAATATATTACCAACTATTCCAACTAAACTAGCCCTTTTAGCTGCTTTAAATCTATCCATATCCACACCTCATTTAGCGTTACAACATTATAACACTCCTATAACATAACATCAAGAACCATCATTATTACAAATCCTATTAAAAAACCAATAACATTTAATCTACTTTTATCAACTGATTCAGGTATTAACTCAATTACTATAACATACATCATAGCTCCAGCCGCAATCGCTAACATACATGGCAAAATTACTATAATAACATTAGTAAATATTAAAGTAATTAAAGCTCCTAATAACTCAAACAACGCCGAAATAACCCCATATATAAAAGCTCTATTTTTACTAAATCCTTTTTTTAGTAACGGAAATGAAACTACACTCCCTTCCGGAATATTTTGAATAGCAATCCCAATTGCTAACGCATAACATGCTGTTAAACTTAGTCCACCAGCTAAGAATGATGCAAATGCAACACCTACTGCCATCCCTTCCGGTATATTATGAAGCGTAATAGCAAACATTATATTACTTACTTTTTCATTTTTTATTTTCTTCTTATCCATTACACAATCTATCAAGTAAAAAATACCAACACCAAAAATTAAACCTATTATAACTGGTATCACATTACTCTGTTCTAATGCTGGTATAATTAAAGACCACACTAATGCCGCCATCATCACTCCCGCAGCAAATCCATATATTATAATTTCTACTTTCTTATTAAGTTCTTTTTTCATTACATAAACAAGCATTGAACCAAGTACAGTCCCAATAAACGGAATCATAATACCTATAAAAACATTCATACATCCACCTCTTACACTAATGTATTTTATGTTCAAATATTTCTTTTGTTAACAAAAAAAGTAGTTTATTCAACTACTATATTGTTTTTATCATCAAACTCAATATTTATAACTTTTCTACTAGCTAGATAATC
>CAZJHG010000013.1:23016-30785 GCA_964545885.1 uncultured Muribaculaceae bacterium
AAATTTCTGTTCAGGAGTTTTTGGTAAAGGCAATATCACATCACTATAATCACTAGTATTAAATCTACCCATATGACTAGATATACATTCACATACAAACTCTAAATCTTCCTTACTTAGTTTAAGTTCGTCTTTATACTTTTTAATAAATTCACAAGCTACCAAAGGATGATCAAATAATGTATATTTACTTTCTTCTTCACCTTTTTTTACACTATCATGTAACACTAAAGCCATTACTATTAAATCTTTAGTTCTTTGAGGAAATTTATATATTCCAAATAATTCATAAGCCATTCTAACTGCAGCTTTAGTATGTCTAACTAATCCACCATCTCCAGTTGCATAACTAGGATGATACTTACCAGTACTACTAGCAGGTATTGTAAAGAAATAATCAGGAATCTTCTCTATCATTGTTCTTAAAGAATCTCTAATATCTTCATTTTCTATATATACAAGTTCATTTTCAAAAATTTCAACTTTATTAATCATTTTTACCACCTAAAACATTATATCATACTTTTATCATTTTCAGTTTCTCTTCTTTTATATGTAAGACTCATATTTTTAGGTTCATATCCTTCTTGTTTAAATTCGTTAATATTATTATAAATTTGTTCTAACATATCTCTAGTTAATTCATATTTTCCAATATCTTCCGGAGGCACAATAAATCCATCAGTCCCTATTTCACTATCATAATATCTAAACTGATCTAATTTTTCCAAATAATACTCAGTAGCTAATGTTTCTAATGCTTCAACATTAACAACACTTAAATATAAACAATTAAAAAAATAATAAGCAAGTTCACCTAATAAAATTAATATAGTTATAATTATCTTTATTACTAAATGAATATCTACATTATATAAAAAATATAATCCAACAAAACCACCTATAATAGCTCCATATCTTTTTACAAAAGCAAAAAAACTATCTTTACCTAAATCATCCATATATTGACCAATATTTTCATTAGCATATTTTATCATCTGTAAACGATAAAATCCTAAGTTATGTTCCGAGAATTTTTCTTCAGATACAGAACCATCTGCTCTAGTAACTCTAAGTACTTCATCATCATATTCAATATCTGTAATAAAACATTGTTTATCTTTATCATCCATTGTCATATCTAGCATATATATCACCCCTAAATATCTTTATCTATTATTTAGTTAATCTATGAGTATTTTCCTTATCTTTTGCTCTTTCAACTAATATTCTAAAAGATTCATTTAAATTAGAAACTTCAACAGGTATTCTTTTTAATATAGTATCTTGCATATTATCTACATATGTTGCTATAGATTCTCTGCTATACCACTCTCTTGCATATACTTTTTCAAGATCAAGCCCTCTACAAGGAACTATTATTGGTGTAATTCTACCAAAACTATCTATACTAACACTTACATTAAGTAGTCCATCACAAAATTCTTGAGAAACGTTTGCTCTTCCTTTATTTTCTTCATAAGGAAATAAAGTTCCATATTCTTCTAAAATTCCAAATATTCCATAAATTTCACTTATATATTTACTAACAAAATCTCTATCCTTCTCTGAAAAATTTGCAAAATATATTTCATCACTATCAAAATCTTTATATAACACAATATTTCCACTAGTCAAGAAATTTATCCCAAACCCAATCGTAATACTACTTTTATCTTCTGAAACACTAGTATGAACATACTCGCATTGTTGATCTATAACTGCTTTCTTTCTAAATAAACCAACTCTTTGTAATATAGTTCTATCTGCATTTATTTTATCACGAAATTCATTTTCCATTTTTAATGTTCTATAAGGTTCCATTTCCTTATCTAATAATGTAACTAAATCATAAAGACTAATAACATTCTCACTTTGTTCTACCTCATCACAATCATATTTACTTGTAATAGTAGTCATTAACTTTGTATAAGCGTCCATCTCACTCATTCTCCTCTTGGTTATCTATTATAATTTTCAATATAAAATAATGCAAGAAAAAAGTAAGGATTTCTCCCTACTTATCAGCTTTTAATACTGCTAAGAATGCTTCCTGTGGTACTTCAACTTTACCTACCATCTTCATTCTCTTTTTACCTTCTTTTTGTTTCTCTAATAATTTCTTTTTACGTGAAATATCTCCACCATAACACTTAGCTAATACATTCTTTCTTAAAGCAGCAATATTCTCTCTCGCAATAACTTTACTACCTATACTAGCTTGTAAAGGTACCTGAAACATTTGTCTTGGTATTATAGTTCTTAAATTTTCTACAATCTTCTTACCTCTATCATAAGCAAAATCTTTATGTACTATAACACTTAATGCATCAACAGTATCTCCATTAATTAATATATCCATCTTAACTAAATCAGAAACCTTATATCCACATAATTCATAATCAAATGATGCATATCCTTTAGTCATACTCTTAAGTCTATCAAAGAAATCATAAACTATCTCAGCTAAAGGTATTTCATAATGTATATTAACCCTCGTAGGATCAATATATTCCATACCCACATAATTACCTCTCTTATCTTGACATAACTCCATAATAGGACCTATATAATCACTAGGTACAAAAATATTTGTTCTAACATAAGGTTCTTTAATACAATTAATCTTAGCTCTATCTGGTAACTTAGAAGGACAATCTACTTCTACAATATCACCATTAGTCATTTCTACTTCATATATAACAGAAGGACTAGTAGCAATAACATCTAAATCAAATTCTCTTTCTAATCTAGTCATTATTATATCCATATGCAATAATCCTAAGAATCCTGTTCTAAAACCAAATCCTAACGCTTCAGATGTCTCTGGTTCAAAAGTTAAACTAGCATCATTAAGTTGTAACTTTTCTAAAGCCTCTCTTAATGCTGGGAATTTATTTGGTTCTACTGGAAATATTCCACTATATACCATAGGTTTCATTGGTTGATAACCTGGTAATTGTTCTTTAGCTTCACTTCTCATTACAGTTAAAGTATCACCTACTCTAACACTCTTAATATCTTTAATAGAACCACTTATCCATCCAACTTCTCCCGATACTAACTCTTTCTTTATTTCTTCCTTAGGATGATTAACACCCAAATCTACTATTCCATAAGAATCTCCTGTAGCAAGCATCTTCATAGTATCTTTACTAGTTATCTTACCATCAAACACTCTTACTAAAGCTATAACTCCCCTATAAGCATCAAAATGACTATCAAAAACTAACGCTCTAGTAGGAGCATCATTATTTATCTTAGGAGCTGGAATTCTATCTATAATAGCTTGTATTAATTCTTCAACTCCTTGACCAGTCTTACCACTACAAAGTAATACTTCATCTTCATTAAATCCTAATACTTCCTTTAATTCTTTCAATACTTTAGGAATATCTGCATTAGGTAAATCTATCTTATTTATAACCGGTATTATTACTAAGTCACTACTCATAGCCAAATAAAGATTATCTAAAGTCTGTGCTTCTATTCCCTGTGCAGCATCAACTACCAAAATAGCTCCTTCACAAGCGGCTAAGCTTCTAGAAACTTCATAACTAAAGTCAACATGTCCTGGAGTATCTATTAAATGTAATAAATAATCTTCATTCTTATAATTGTAAGATAATTGTACAGCATTTAACTTAATAGTAATTCCTCTTTCTCTTTCTAAGTCCATACTATCAAGCATTTGTGACTTCATATCATGTTTATCTACTCCACCAGTAATCTCTAATATTCTATCTGCTAAAGTACTTTTACCATGATCGATATGAGCTATTATACTAAAATTTCTTATGTTCTCTTGCTTCATGCAAATCACCTACAAACGATTATAACAAATATTTACAAATCTTACCATAATTATTCAAAAATACATCATGACATAAAATCAAAAAAACTAAGTATCTCTACTTAGCTTCTTTCTCTTCATGATATTCTTTTTCTACATTAACATTCCAAATAGCTTTCTTATCATCTTTCTTACCTAGAATAATATCAACTGTTTCAAACGCTGTCATCATAGAATGATCCATATTATTATATCTATGTTGTCCATTTCGACCAACACAATACAAATTATCGAATTTATTTAAATAATCTATTACTATATCTATTTCATCATAAGTATCAAAATAAGCAGGATAAGCCTTCTTAACTTGTTCTCTATGTGAATCAAGTACATCATCTTTATCAATAATTCCCATAGATATTAATTCTTGTGTTGCAAACTTAACTGTTTCTTTTTCACTCATATTCCAAAATTCATCATTCTCATTACAGAAGTATTCTAATCCAATCCATACTGTATCCATAGGTTTCTTAACCATATAAGGACTCCAATTATTAAATATTTGAATTCTTCCCATTTTAACATCATTTTCTTGAACATAAATCCAACAATCTGGAACAATATTATTTAATGTTTTCTTATCAGTTTCATTCTTTAAATTAAGCTTATTAACAAGTAATCCTACTGTTACAAAATCTCTATATGGTAATCCATTAGCTATTCTAGATACATTAGAAGGAACTCTTTTCATACCATTAACTAAATCTTTTATTGGCATAGAAGAAATAAATATATCTCCCTCTATCACTACATCTTCACCATTAACACTACACACTAAAGACTTAATTTTACCTTTCTCAGTATTAACCTTTTCTACTTTATGATTAAGTAATATTTTACCACCCATTTTTTTTACATCTTTTAATACTTTCTCCCATAACTGTCCAGGTCCAAATTTAGGATAGTAAAATTCTTCTATTAAAGATGTTTCTTGTTTCTTAGACTTAATATGAAACATTTTACCTAAAGCATCTTTTAATACAGCAATAATTGAAATACCTTTAACTCTTTGAGCTCCCCAATCAGCAGATATCTCCTTAGGATGTCTCCCCCACAATTTTTCTGTATATCCCTCAAAAAACATACTATATAATTTTCTTCCAAATCTATTTACATAGAAATTTTCTAAAGAGTCTTCCTTTTTCTTAAATACTAAACTTTTTAAGTAACTAAATCCACTCTGCATAGTTCTAATAAATCCCATATTCATTAAAGTTTCAAACTTTAATGTAATTGGATAATCAAAAAATTTCTTTAAATAGTATATTCTCGATACCCTTTCACGAACTAGCATAACATTATCTTCTTTTTCTGGATCAGGTCCACCCTTTTTTAATTTCTTCTTTCTTTTTAACTTCTTATCATCAAAAGATGGCTTACCTTGTATAGGCATTACTTCATTCCAAAACTCATTAACTCTACTACTTTTTGAAAAGAATCTATGACCTCCTAAATCCATCCTATTTCCCTTATATTTTATAGTCTTAGATATACCACCAACTTGACCCATTTCTTCAAGTATCGTAACATCTACATCTTTACTATTTTTTAAAAGTTCATAAGCAGCTGTTAAACCAGCTGGTCCACCACCTATTATAACTACTTTTTTCATTCCAAAACCTCCATATTATTAATAACATACAACTTATACATTCCATTACCATCTTCATCTACAAAATCAGTAATTTGATAAACCTCTTGATAATCATCCAACTCCTTTAAATAATCATCAAAATAACTACCAGTTAATACAATTAAATGTGTAAATCCATAATTATTTAAAAATTCATCATAATCAATCGCCCCAGTATTAACTTTATTAGATTCTTCTAAAATATCACTCTTACCATTAAATTTTTTTATAAATAATTCTGCTCTACCATCTATATATGATTTTAAGCCTTTATATTCAGTATAACCACCATTGTTAAAATCAACATAAAGTATAACATCATCTTTATTATAATTTTCTAATATATAATCGGTTACACCTTCATAATTAGAACCTAAAATGCCATTTTCAAACTGATAATTATCATAAGAAAACTTAATACATAAAAACATAGTACCAATACCAAATAAACACACACTAATAGTAATACCATTGTATAAAGCAGATACCATCTTTTTCAATTTTATATTAGAAATTTCTTTTAATTTAAAATCTTTTAATAAATAACTAACTGGATACATTATTAAAAATACATACCAAGGAAAACATTTAATATGCATAACTCCTAATATAATACCACCACATATAAAACAAAAATGTCTAATATCCAATTTTATATTCTTTTTTAAATAAATTATTATCATTAAAGATAACATTATTATTAAGGCACTTTTACCAACTGTAGAATCTAAAGATAATGGATGCATTTCAGAAACCAACTCATTTATAATATCTATTCCATATGATTTAAATATAAATCCCATAGCATCTATTCCATAAGGATTAATAAATCCTACTAATATCATAAATATTACAGTAATCAATATCGGCTTTAACTTAACTTTATCAATTCTAAAATCTTTTAAACATTTAATTTTTTCTATAGGTAATGAATTACAAATAAATGGTAATAAGAATACAAACTGAAAATACCACATTGAAGCATGAAAATTAATTAATAAGAATGAAATAACCGGCAAAAAGCACAAATACTTATTTTTGCCTTTATCTATATACAACTCTAAACATAATATCTCAATTAGTAATAATAAATAAGATATAACTTGTGGTCTTAATACAATAAAATCATTCATTAAAATAAATGTAATACTAGTCACTATAATAGACATTTTTTTATTTTTAGAAACTACAAAACATAATTTATAAAAAACTCCCATCAATAAAAATGAAATAACATATATAAATATAAGCAATGCTTTAGAACCAAAAATATCAAAAATTTTCCAAAACATTAAAGAACTAGCCCACTGTTGCATTACATATTCTAAACCTTCATGTATTGTAAACGGATCAACTGTAGGTATTCCATTTGATGCAACATATCTTCCATTACATAATAAGAACCATATATCATTATCTGGCATTTTATTATTAAAACAAATTAAAACAAAAGGAATTAAAAATAGAACAAATAACCAATTATTAGATATAAATTCTTTAAATTTTTGTATTTTCATCAAAATCACCCTAATAAAATTATATCATCATAAAAAAGAAAAAGAAACCAAATGGTTCCTTATTCAGTATATTCACAAGCACTACATACTACTTTATTATTTTTATCTAACAACATTTCTCCACATTCAGGACACTTCTTACTTATTGGTTTATACCAATAAGCAGTCTTACATTTAGGATAGTTATTACATCCATAGAATAGTTTGCCTTTTCTACTTTTCTTTTCTACTATTTTTCCAGAACATTCAGGACAATCGCATACTTCAATAATTTGTACTTCTTCCTTCTTTATATATTTACATTCTGGATAATTGGAGCAAGCCACAAATTCACCATATCTACCTTTTCTAATTACTAAAGGACTACCACATTCAGGACAATTCTCCCCTGTTTGTTCCGCTTCTTTTTTCTCCATATTTCTAAATGCATCTTCTACCATTGGTTCAAACTTATTATAAAATTCTTTTAATACTAAAACATTATCTAATTTATCTTCAGCAATATCATCTAACTCAGATTCCATATTAGCAGTATATTCAACATTAATAATATCACTAAAGCCCTCTTGTAATTTATCAGTAGTTTCCATACCAACCTTAGTAGGAACAAATTTTTTATCTTCAAGTTTAACATAATCTCTAGCTTTTATAGTTTCCATTATTGTTGCATATGTAGAAGGTCTACCAACACCAAGTTTTTCTAATTCTTTAATCAATGTACTTTCTGTATATCTAGGAGATGGCTTAGTAAAATGCTGTTCTTTAA
>CAZJHG010000014.1:0-28858 GCA_964545885.1 uncultured Muribaculaceae bacterium
TAATTTACTATGATAGCATTTTCTGCGATAGTACCGGTTGCATTAATTGGTGTACTTACCAATTCGTAATTACTAGATATAGTATTTGAAGGAGAAGTTGTATAATCATCTCCCCAGTTTAACTCTAAAATTATTGAATCAGCTAGCTTAGTTGTTGTTCCTTCTAAATAGTAATTTACCGTAACTTTAGATTCTTTTAAAGAGTAATAATAATTTACTGTTACGTTGCCTTTAATCGTGCCGGTTGCATTTATTGGTGTTGCAACTAATTCGTAATTATTGGAAATATCAGTTGCTGAATTGGTCATATATGTTTCTCCCCAATTCATTGTTTTGGTTATTGTGTCTGATAACTTAGTTGTTGTTCCTTCGATATAGTGATTAACTGTTAAAGTTGCTGTCTTTAGTTGATAATAATAAACAACAATTGTTTCGTTAGCACTTATTGTACCTGTAGCATTACTTGGAGTTGAAACAAGTTCATAGTTTTCGTTTATATTAGATGCTGGACTGGTTGTGTACGTTTCTCCCCAGTTCATTGTCTTAGTTATTGTGTCTGATAACTTGGTTGTAGTCCCTTTGATGTAGTGATGTGTTATTAACATTCCTTCTTTTAATTTATAGTAATATGTTACTGTTACGTTGCCTTTAATCGTACCTGTTGCATTTGTTGGTGTTGCAACTAATTCGTAATTGTTAGAAATATCAGTTGCTGGACTGGTTGTATATGTTTCTCCCCAGTTCATTGTTTTAGTTATAGTGTCTGATAACTTGGTTGTCGTTCCTTCGATATAGTAATTAATTGTTAAAGTTGCTGTTTTTAGTTGATAATAATATGTTACTGTGACATCTCCAGTTACTGTGCCTGTTGCATTACTTGGTGTACTCACTAATTCGTAGTTACTATCTACTGTTGCCTCAGATGTTGTGTACTGTGTGGTATAATTTTGAGTTTTTACTACATCATCTGCTAGTTTTGTAGTTGTTCCTTTTATATAATGATGAACTGTTATCGTTGCTGTTTTTAGTTGATAATAATATGTTACTATAACATCTCCAGTTACTGTGCCTGTTGCATTACTTGGTGTACTCACTAATTCGTAGTTACTATCTACTGTTGCCTTAGATGTTGTGTAGATCGTTGTATAATTTTGGGCTGTTACTACATCGTCTGCTAATTTTGTTGTTGTCCCTTTTATATAATGATGAACTGTAATAGTAGCTTTTTTTAAATCTAATACCATATCCAAGTTTTCAACAGTATAATTAGCATTATAGTTTTCAGCTGTTATCAAAGTTGTTAGTCCATTCGAATCAACTTTATTTGTTAATGAATTTGATACTTCATAATTTGTTGGAATTTCAAATTGAACGTAATATTTTCTATTAAAAAGATTATCAAAATAATATTTGTTTTCACTATCTGTTGTTGTTGTTTCAATAATGTTTTTCTCTTCGTCTAATAAATATACATTTATTTTATTTGGAACACTAATATCACTACCTGCTGGAATAATACTTCCTTCAATAATTCTATTGTTAACAACAAATGAAAGTGAGTTGTTTTTCAAGATTATATTTGTGCTGTCACTACTTAAATATGTTTTGAAATCATATGTGTCTGAGCCACTTCCGTCTGTTGTATTGATTTGATACGAAAAACTATTAGTGTCCCCGATATCAATTGTGTCGAATTGAGAAATTATAATGGTGGCTCCATTAGGGATTATGTCTCCTTTTTTTACTTCAATCCACGATGATTTTGTTAAATCAATATTTTGAGAATTATAACGATCGTTAGAATATTTCAAACCTAAGCTATCTATATCTTCTGTAGAATAATACATCTTTTGATTTGATGCCAACGAAGTAACAGATATTGTATACTCCCCTACTACATCTTTACCAGTTTGAGGAAGGATTTCTGTTGTTCTAACGTTATTTAAAACACTCGTGCCACTATTAGATATCTTTATAGTATTCGTTATATATTCTCCTTTATCAATATTGGTTTTATCGATAGTCTGCGTTAGTTGAGTACCAGATAAATTTATTATTTTTATATCTGCAGTAGCGCTTCTATATAAAGTTTCATCTCTCGCATCTGTTCCATTATCTATTACAACTTTTGTCGTATAAATTGCGTTATTTATTGCTTCACTGGATATTTCGGTTTCAAAAGTTATTTTTGTATATTCTGGAGCGGGTTCGCCAGCAGTCCAATCTTGATATAAATATGTTATCAAAGTAGTCCCATCATCATTTTCTAATATGCTTTCAGGAGTTTTATTTGAACTGGACTCAATATATTTTAATCCACTTGGTAGTGTTACATAAACAAAAGTGTCCTTGATAATTTCGTCCTCGGTAACTGCTGCTAATAAATTAGGTGTTATTTCGAATAAAATATTACCCCCTTGAATGTCGTAAGTCGTTGACTGAATTCCTGCTTGACTATGCTTCATAGATACAGAAGTTTTGCTACCGGTAATAATAACAGTTTTTCCATCCGTCCACCTGTCTTCATAATCGGTTATTTTACCATTTTCATCATATGTGGTTGGTGAATAAGAATTATAAAAACGAGTATACGAAGTACGCTCCTTATTTTTATAAGCGTAGAATTTTTTTACAAAAAATCCTGTTTTATTTATATTATCTTCATTTTTCAATACATTAAATTGATTATAATAAATTCTATATTTGGAATTACCTAGCATGTCTGGGTCATCAATCCATATGGCAGTTACTTTTCCGTTAGCTGATGCTTCTGAATAGCTACTATACCAAGTAAAATCATCATATTCAGCAGCGTTCATTTGTTTTGTTGTTGTTAATCCTGTCGCAGGATCTGAGGTATATATTCCGAATGATATAGAAATATTATCTTTAGAGTAATCGGCAGAGTGTGTGGTGTTAGTAGATAACCAATAGTTTCCGTTTTGATAATTAGTTAACTCAAAAATATCTGCACTCCAAGTTATTAGATTAGATATTCCTCCTTCAAAATCTCCATCACTCATTCCTGCAAAGCTTTGCAATATTAAGCTTTCACCTATCATTCTAGAAGCATCGCCATAACCAGCCGAACTCTCTAACTTTGTAAAAGTTGAGTCATAAGTATACATACCTGAAGTATAAATACCTGTTAGATAGTTAGTGAAACTTATATTATTTGTATTATCGCTCGAATCAGCATCCGCTATTGTTGACGAACCAGATTCAATTGTTCCTGTTGTTCCATCTGATTTATCGTATGTTGCGCTATTTGCTTTAACAACTAGATAATAGTTATTTTTGGTATCTGAAGTTCCATAAAATGGTAAGAATACTTCAACAATGCCGCTTAAAAAATAATTATAAGATGAATCAAACTCACTTGCACTTGCTTTATTCGTTGGAAGAGTTGGAAAAGTATCTCCTATTTGATAATTTTTAAAAGTTATTGTCATTTTATTGTTTTCCAAAGAAGCTTCCATTACCCCAGAATCCACAACGCTATTTTGAATTGTTCCGAGTGAAAGTTTTCCATAAGGTATCCTGTCGGCTGTTGCAGTTTCTTTTGTGTTTGGATAAAAATTATCGTTTAATTGACCATTTATATCGTAAGCTTGAATAGTTGTTCCGTTTAAAATATCTATAGCATCAGTTGTGGATGACGTTATATTTTGATAGTAGCTTGACCCCTCTAATTTATAACGATAAGTTAAATCAAGTGTAACACTAAAGTTTCCTGAAGGATACTCAACACCTCTAAAATCTGTCATCTCATCTAATTTTGCTAATCCAACACTTATCGGAATATTATAATATCTTCCTTCATATTCTGTGCCATTTATTTCTTTAGTACTCTTTAAAAGTGTTCCTAAGTCTTGTTCTAGTGTAATATTATATGACGGGGTAGCACTAATTAAAAAGGGTTCACTTGTGTCTTTAACTACTATACTTTCAGCAGAAGATGATGGATTATCGTTATAATTACCTTCCATCCATACTTCAAATGTAGGTAACATATCGGAGGTTACTTCCGTCTTATATCCGCCTACTGAAACACTAAAAGATAACATTTGAACTGCATTAAATAATGAGAGGGTGTCTGATGCAATATACTCAGCGGTGATTTCAGTTTTATCTTCGTTGTAAGTTACATTACTCATCCAAGCATCTTCGCGCCAAGTTAGATTTGGATTATCTCCTTGGTTAGGTAATGTTGCTTTAACTTTTATTACACCACCAGTTAATGATGTATCAATTTTTGAATTATCTTTAACATTGGAATTAACTGCCACTTCTAATATGTAATCAACCTCATCTAAAGTACGTACAATATTGTCTGCTGCCGAGATATCATGTCCCTCTAAATCTGATGCAGAAACATCATTGAAAGGCTCCGTTCCGGTTGTTCTTGTTTTTAATTGAACTTCTGTGACTTGAAGTTGATTATATAGTTCCTGCCTGTCACTGCTTAATCTAAGATAATTAATTGTGCCTTCTAATTTATTTAGTAAATAATCTTTATTAAGAACTCCCGCTATTAAAAAGAAGGATACTAGTATACAAATAATTATTAATACTTTTTTCTTTCTATTCATTCAACAACATCCTTACTATCTACTTATATTAAGTATAACACTCCATTATGCTATTTTCAACGAAAGGGAAAATTAAATTTTTAATTGAGAATAAATCAAATATGTAGTAATATTAGTATAAGGAAGATAAAAGATGAATAAAAGATATATTATGATAGTTGTTTTATTATTTATTTGTGCCATACTTAGTTTTTCGTTGTTATCAAACAATAGTCAAGCTGTCTCATTAGAATGTGAAAATAATTCTAACAACATAAAGACTGATTTTGATACGTTAAACTATATGGATTCTTTTGATGTGTCTGATTTTACCGAAATGAAGATTAATACAATTGATATTGCTTCTAAAAATTATATTTCTAATCAAGTTACTATATTAGATAGTGATTTTAGAATAAGTGAAAATTTATTGAATGAAATTAATGACTCAATAAGCTCTTATGGAGCAAGTTGTTCTTTTTACATTGTTAGTTTAAATGATGAAATGAGTATTGGATATAATGTTGATAAGAATTTTGAAACTGCAAGTTCAATAAAAGCCCCTTATGCACTATATATTTATGAAGAGATTGCTGCTGGTAATATAGACCCTAATCAGAAGATTACTTATGAAGAAAAATATTATAATAAGGGTACGGGAGTTATTAAAAAATCTGATTTTGGAACTGTTTATACCGTGAGAGATTTAGTTTATTATTCATTAACAGAGTCTGATAATATAGCTCATATTATGTTACATAAAACATTTGGTGTAAAAGGATATAATGAAATGTTAAAGAATCTTGGAGCTAAACAGCTTTATTTGACAGCTGGTAATCCTTGGGGATATACTTCATCACGTAGTTTTGCTTTGATTTGGCAAGAAATTTATAATTTTTCTTTGAAAAACGATGAGGGAATTACTTTCTTAAATATTCTAAGTAATGGTAAATACAATTATTTCAAAGAAGTAATGCCATCTTTATCAAGTGCTAGCAAAACAGGATTCGCTAATAAAGATGTTGTAGAAACTGGTATAGTATTTGGAAATCAACCTTATATTGCAATAGCAATGGCTAATAAAGGTGGAAATATTGGTGCTTATACACAGGTACTAAAATTAATTAGTTATATGAATGATATTATGAATGAATATGATGATTATTTGAATACAAAGTAAAAAGACTTTTTGAAGAAGTCTTTTTTATTTTACAAAACCATTTTGAACTATTTTAGATTCATTTATAACAACAAATGCGTTTTTATCAATGTGTCTTAATATACGTTTTAACTCATCTAGATGGCGACTATTAAGAGTAATAAATAACAATTTACTATCTTCTTCTGATAGTTCATCTATTACATCTATAACTGATACACCAAATCCTTCTAATCTAATTTTTGCAATGTTTTCCGGAGTTGCTTTAGTAGTTATTACTTCAACACTAATCAAACTATTTATGAAGCGATTAGAAATAAATGTACCTAATACTGTACCAGTTGCATATCCACCTGCATAGGCAACAGCTATCCATAAGCTAGACACTCCTGTATTCAAAGCTTCTCTGGCTATTATAAACCAAATAAATACTTCACAAAAAGCTATTGTTCCAGCTATTAGAGTTTTTCCTTTTACTGTATGGACCATTCTTAAAGTTCCGAGCGTTACATCGATTATACGAGCACAAAATATTTTTAAACATAAAAGAAATAATGACATTAATTACCTGCTCCTTTTATTATAGCTATTAATATTATCAATAGTACTATAGCCACTATTAAAACAATTGCATTTCCTAATTTTTTATCACTTTCTCCATTATTAGAAGAACTTTTATAAAATGCAGTATCTTTGTTTCGATATTGATTCCAGCGTGGATCTAGCATTTCACGCATTTCTTTTTGTTGAGATATAGGAATCATTTTACCACAGCCTGGGCATACGCCACCATTTGTTGGTAGAGCGTGACCACAATATTTGCAATTCATCATTCTTATCACCTAGATTAATTTTAACATAAAATGAATATTAGTAGTATTAATCTTCATTAAAATCTTCAATAAATGTTTCGCTTTTATGAGGTTCGTTTCTTAGTAAGTCATTATAATTTTGTTGACGCAAAGCTTCATATACCATAATTGCTACTGTATTAGATAAATTCAATGAGCGAACCTTGTCAGTCATTGGCATTCTCATGCAAGTATCTAAATGGGGCTTCAAAATATCCCTTGGTATACCAGTTGATTCTTTGCCAAAGACAAAATAAATATTTTCATTGCTATTACTATAATCAAATGATGTGTGAGGCTTATGGCCATATCTTGTAAGAAAGTAGAATTTGCCGTTGTCTTTGTTAGCATTATAAAAATCATCCCAATTTTTATATACTGTGTATTCACAATTATCAATATAATTTACGCCACTTCTTCTTATATACTTTTCTTCTAGAGAAAATCCTAATGGTTCAATCAAGTGTAATTTAGTATTGGTTGCTACACAAGTACGCATTATATTACCAGTATTCCCTGGAATTTCTGGTTCAAATAAAACTACATTTATCATTAATATCACTCCTAAATAAAAAGACCTATTGGTCTTTTTCTATCTTGTTTACATCAAGCAGTTTTTGAAAATCTCCAACATTCATCATATTATTATCGTTTCTGGTGATAATGTCAACTACTTTACCATCTTTATAATAAATAATTGTTGGTACTGATGTGATTTTTTCAGTATCTAAATTTAAAGCATCATTTACTTGTTCTATATAATTCTTATTATCTTTAATTGATGTAATGTTAAAGAAATAAATTGAATCATTTAATGAGTATTCATTAATTACTTTCTTTAAACTTTTTTCCATGTTATAAACATCTTCTGAACCAGTATAACTTACATATATAAAATATTCATCTGGTGCTTCAAGAAAAACATCGTTCAACTCTTCTAGTCCTTGTATTTCATTTGAAATAATCTTTTCTTTTACTAAATATGATGTTGATACTTTATTTTCTTTCAAAACCTTGTACCAAGCAAAACCATACCATACTAGTAAAATTACTACGACAACTACAACAGCAGCTAGAACATAATTTTTTAACGAAATATATCGTTCGTTCTTTTTTACATTAGTCATAGCATCATATCCTTTCCATATATAATATATTTTATCATATATTAATGCTTTATGCAAAAGCTAATTGGGCATTTTACCTATATACTAACTATTTATTTACATATTATATTTTAGGAGGAATAAATATGTTTTTTGATGATATTATTTTCAATATTAGTGATAACTATTATTTAGGTGATAATAAATTATATGGCTGTGATGAAGGATTTATGTATGGGAATATGTTTAAAGATGAGTATAAGCCTTATAAAAATTATAAAGTTGCCAAATTGGAAGGGACTAATAATAAAGGAGATTTGCTTTTAAAGATATATAAGTATGACTTTGCACTAAACGATTTATCTTTATACTTGGATTTATATCCAAACGATAAGAACGTTTATGAAATGTTTAAAATGTATACAGAGAAATTACGTGAGTGTGTTAATGAATATGAAAGAAAATATGGCCCAATGGAGTTAGATAATTCAAATTATAATAGCTATAAATGGTTTGAGGGTGTTTGGCCTTTTATTGGAGGTGAAGTGTAATGTATAAATATTTTAAAAAATTAAATTATCCAATTAATGTAAGAAAGAAAGACTTACGTATGGCCAAATATTTAATTACTCAATTAGGAGGACCGGCTGGAGAATTGGGGGCAGCTTTAAGATATTTCTGTCAAAAATTTACAATGCCAGATGAAAAAGGACAAGCTCTATTAAATGATATAGCTTGCGAGGAACTTGGACATTGTGAAATGATTGGAACGATGTTCAGACAATTAGTTGGAGATGCTTCTATTGAAGAGATTGAAAATGCAGGATTAGGAAGCTATTTTACTGACCATGGAAAAGGTGTTTATCCAGTTGATGCATCAGGCTATCCTTTTAATGCGGCTGGATTTGCTTCAACAGGAGATGTATTGGCTGATTTAAGTGAAGATATGGCAGCGGAAGAAAAAGCACGTGCAACATACGAAAATTTGATAGATATGACTAATGATGAAAGTTTAAGGGGACCATTATTATTTTTAAGACAGCGAGAAATAGTTCATTTTAATAGATTTAAAGCCCTATATGATTATTATAAAAATAAATCTTTATAAAAAAATAGCAAGGAATTTGCTATTTTTTTAGTTGCTTAGTATTAAGTTCACTTATCAAATTATAATATTCACTCGAATCAAGAATAGAATTTGAAACCAATGCTGGTATTAAAAAATCTTTATTTCCTTCCACTGATTCAAAATTTCTTAAGAATTTTGGTCTTGATATTTGTGTTTTTCCAATCTCAAATATATTATTATTTTTTCGATATTCTTCGTCCAATTCTCTTACCGATGGCAAAGATTCGACATCATTTATCGTTGTTCCATTTAATATATTTAAGCCATACTCACTTATAATATTAGGAAGATATGTATCTAAGTCAACATCGTCGCATACAAACTTTTCTTCACTTGTAACATCTTTCTTTAAATATCCACCTGGTGTTACATATTGTTCATTTAAATTAATATAAATTTTAATCCTTTTAATCGTATTTAATGGATTTTGTGTCTTACAAATACTTATAAATAATTTATCTGATATATTACTTTCTAAAATCAAATCATATATATTTAAATATTCATAATTACACAGTAAGAAAATATAGTTATTCTTTGATAGTGAATATTTACTTAATACTGAGATTATTTCTTTTAATTTAGTTGGTTGAATTAAAAGAATGCTATCATTATAAAAAATACTATTGTAATCGATAATATTGCTTAATATTTCATAATTTGTTTGGATTATTAAGAACATATTGTTAAGTATTTTAAGATTATTTTTTAATGTTTTTTTACTTAATGCTTTTATATTAATTAAGTTATTTAAGTATGATATTTTTTCTTCTGTTAAAGTAATTAAAATATCATAATAAGTTGTTAATATTTCATTGGTTGGTAATTCTAAGTTTTCTAAAAACTTAATATATTCCACTATTTGAGGAATATTTTCTAAAGTGGAAAGTTTACCTTCTGGTAGGGAATATGGATTTAACTCTTTAGAATAAAGATAACTTGTTAATGGAGTTTTATTGGTTATAACGTTTATCTTTTGTTCTTCTTGTTCTAATAATTGGTATTGCTTTAATAAATTTAATTGAATTAATTCATAAATGGGTTCTAATACTGTGGCACTAATATATCTATGCCAATTAGCTGGCATTTCACTAATAGAATCAAATGATTCATCGTCTGTTTTAGATAATAATTCTTTTAAGCATTCTATCCTTTGAGCTGCTATTTCTTTACGAAATTCATAATTTTCAATATCCTTTTTCAATAATTTATCTGCATAATCTATACAATTTTTAAAACCACTTTCTTTAAGTATTTGGATCATATGTTGTTTTCTTTGAGTAAAAGGGATTTTTGAAATGACTGATGTATTAAGCATTTTATGTTTAAAACTTAAAAAGCAGAACATACATTCATATACTGGTTTCATATTATAATCAGCAAAAATAGTTGAAAGACCTAAATTACTAAAATATTTATATGCTTGATAGGATGTAAACGATCCATCTTGAGCGGTACAATTATACATTTCTTTAATATCTTTAATATTCTTTTCATAAGTCCATGAATTTATAGAGTCTTTTATTTCAGTAGCATACTCAAGGGTTTCATAGTATGAGTATATACTTCCATTAAATAAATGAGTAAAAATTATAAATATTTCAAAATTTGACATTTGTGCTAGTTCAGTTTTGTCTATTTTTTTAGATAGTTCAACCATACGTTCTAAGGGCTTTCGATATATTTCTGCTCCCTCTTCTTCAAAGATCAATCTTGCTTCAATTAAAGATGATTCTGCTAATTCGCGTATTCTACTAATTATATTCATGTTACTCACCCACTTTCTTTTGAAGAGATATTCCGTTGTCTAGTAATGAATATAATTTACCAATTAGTTCTGCTTGTTCAATATGAAAATCAGGCTTAGTAAAGTTTTTAAAAACATATGGTGAGCAACTATTAAATCTGGTAATTGCTTCATTATATTTTCCTGTTATTTTGATACTTTTTTGTTTATCTTTATAGAACAATGAACAAATGACGATAATGCCACCTGATACTACATAAAGTATTCTCATGCCATTAGGATGTTTATATTCGTATAAATTATCATATCCTTTAAGAGGTTTCGTATCTTTTGTTTTTAGAAGATAGCCATCTAATAGTTTATCTATTGCTAATTTTATTTCTTTTAAGCGTTCTTCAGAGTAGTCTTGTATATCTTCATAAAAATATGTTGATGAGATGGTAGATGGTGCAAAAATAACATTTGAGTATTCTTTGTTGTGTTCTTGTTCTTCTAGTACTTCAGTTTCTTCTAGTTCATTTAAAAATTCTATAATAAGTTCAATTTCACTTAATTTGTCTTGTAATGCAAATACAGAGTTAGTAGGATTAGTAATAATACTATGTTGAATTTCTTTTTGAAATAGAAGCTTTTTTTTATAAAAATATAATTTTAATCGAATAATATCTTGATGTGTTAATGTTGCAAGAGTTTTTTTTGCTTCGTCGTCTAATTTACTGTAATTTATAAATTCTATTATTTCACTTTGGTTATTTCTTTCAGTTTTGGGATTTATTGATACTGACTCAGTCAATTTGGGAATTACTTTTGCATTTTGAGACACGATTGCTTTAGCACTTTCTAATTTTTGTTTTCTTTTAGTAAGTTGGTCAGCTTTTTCAGCTAATATAAGATAGTTTTTAGCTACTATAGCACGTGTACATTCTATTAATTCTTGGGTATCAGGTGACTCTATAGAATCATATATATAATTTAATGGTTCTTTTATAAATTTGTTTTCTTTGTTTATCCTTTGTTCAAATTTATCTATTCTGTCCATGCTTATTCCCCCTTTTGCGTGTATGTTTATTATACTGATATAGGGTGTTTTGTCAATTTCCACAACAAAAAAAGACCTTTCGGTCTTTTTTACTAAACTTTATATATTTTGTTATTCTTTTTAGCTATTGTTATTGCACTTATGGCAATTAAAGCACCTGCAAGTAATAATGCATATGAAGCGAATGCACCTGTTGGTGGCTCATCTGGATGTGGTGTAATAGATTTCATTTTTACTTCTTGACAAGCATATCCATTTTTTTCTTGAAGTCCTACATCTTTTCCACCATTTTTAAGGTCAGGGTCATTATAATTTTCATAATCATTAGCTGTTGGTACTCTCCAAAGTTGTACACAAACTTCTCCACATTCATTTACAGTTGGAGTGTCTGCGTCTAATTCAACTATTATACCAGCTATTACACCATATCCATCTGGTATCAACTTTTGATTTACAGATGTTTGTTTGATTGAAGATGGTGTAAATAAGCCTGTTGTTGCTGTTGAAGGTGTGTAGTAAGCTGCGCAACCATATGAGTTAATTCCTGTTAAGTCACTATCATATTCACATTGAACTTTTTTTAGAGAATCTGGTATATTATCACCTGTGAAATTGTTTTTATCTGTTGCTGATGTAGCTTTTGCAAATGACGATTTTGTGCCAGTAACAACCGGTGTTGCTCCGGTTACTGACAAGTATTTTGTGGTATAAATTTTTGCTACATATCCATGGACATTTCCGGAATCAACACTTGGTACACCTATAACATAACAATATGCTTTATCACCTTTTTGTAATCCGTCTTCTGTGTCACAAACCACTTTAGGATTTTGTAAGGCAAAAACATCAGCTGCATAAGTTGTTCTAATGCCTATAACTGTTATAGAAATAAGCATTAATATCATAACTAGTATTTTTTTACTTTTTTTCATATTAACATCTCCTATATATATTCTTTCTTATTCTGATTACATTATAACATGATTTTGTATCTTTTGTGATTTTTTTTTGATATTTTTTCATTTTATGGTATTATATATAATATAGACTAGAATAATAGTGGTGAGTATATGAAAAAGATTACTGTTTTAATAAAAGGCAATACTCTTATTTTCAAGTACAGAACTAATAAACCAACTGAACCTAACCTTTTAAATACCAATGTTATAACCAATAATGAACTGGTATTTAGCGATGAATATATCAAAAAAAATAGTAAAATTGTTGGTTTATTTATTTCAGATCTTGCGAAAGAAAGAGAAATTAATGAAATATCTGTTTCAAATAATGATATAGGTATTTTAGTTTCAGACATTGTAAAAAAAGTGTCAAGCATTTCTTGTTTTACTATTACTGATGATGATAATTTGTCTTTTGCCTTATGTGATAAAATTATAAAAAATAAAAATATAAAAAAAGTTAACTGCTATTCTATTCCAGAATTTATGCTTGAAAATTTAGACAAACATAATATAATCGTAGAATCACGTAATGAAGTTTTATTTACAAGTAATTTTATGGCAAATAATAACCTTACTTCATATTCTAAAATATATTATAAAAATAATATTAAAATTGGAAATGTATTATCAGATGAAGATTTACAAGATATTAAGACTTTTTGTACTGTAAATAAATATTTAAAGGTAATTCACTTTGATAATTATTCTTTAGAAAATATTAAGAAAGTAATTGAAATACTAAAAGAATGCAAAAAGAAAAATATAGCAATAGAAATACATGATGATTTAGAAAATGGTGAAGACGTTTCAGAATTAAAAATTTTGAACAAAGAATTAAAATCAAAATATAAAATTAAAATATCTTTAGTTTATTCAAAAGATTATTTAGAAAAAAATTATTTACAACAAATTATTTTCACTACCTTGAAAATTTGTGCTTTAATTATTTTCGCCATTGTTGCTTCCATATTTGGTTATATAATTTATAATGATTATCAGTCCGAATATAAAGTTAACTCAATAAAAGATGATTTAAATAAAATAATGGAAAATACTGACCCAGAAGCAGAGATGAAAGATGATAACAAAACAATTATAAATTCATACGATAAATTAGTTGAAGTTAATGAGGATATGGTTGGATGGCTAACTGTTAATGGTGTTGATATTGATTATCCTGTTGTTAGATCAACTGATAATAGTTATTATTTACAAAGAAACTTTTATAAAGAAAAAGACTATAATGGCTGGGTATTTATGGATTATAGGAATAATATTGAAGAGTTAGATGATAATACTATAATATATGCTCACAATAGGTTCACTAGCGGAGTAATGTTCGGACAACTTCCTGACATAAGGAAAAAAGCTTGGCACAAAGATGAAAATAACTACTTTGTAACTTTTAATTCATTATATGAAACTGGTTCATGGAAAATATTTTCTTATTATGCTATTGATGTAACGAGCGACTATTTAATAACAAACTTTTATAGTGATAATGAATATCAAGAATTCTTAAATATGATTATCGGACGCAGTGAGTATGAATTTGAAACTGATGTCACTACTGATGATAAAATATTAACTTTATCTACATGTTTAGATAATGATCAAAGGTTCGTAGTTCATGCAGTTTTGCTAAACGAATAAAAATATTAAAATCAAGACTTAATATACTTAAGTCTTTTTTGGTTATATGGTATAATAAATTAAGATAATATGGAGGGGTTACGATGAAAATAAGTGACTTTAAGACAGTATTAGAAGAATTAGTACATTCAAAGTTGTATGTTTCTTCAAAATTAAACAAAGAACAAAAAAGAAAGTATAATGAGTTGAAAGATTTTTTAAAGAAAAGTGATGATTTATTATGTGATTTAAGGACATTACTTTCTAGTAGAAATAATGAAAATTCTTTTGCTTACGATGAATATATTGAAGATATATTGAAAGACGCTTCTATAAATATAAAATTAGAAATATTAAACGAACAAAGTAAGTACGAAGATATAATTAAGAATAATAATATTTATGTAAGTATTTGGAAAACTTTAAATAACAAAGAGAAAGTTTCATATTTAGAAAACAAAAAGAAGTATACTCCAGTTGATACTTTACTCATAAATAATGCTGTTAAAGAAAACATTAATTTTAAGGATAATATTATACTTAGTGAGATTATTAATAATGAAATAATTAGAAATAAGATAGAACCATTTACAATAGAATTAAATTACTCGTTTAATCTACTCTCTTACATTAATCTATGTAACTTTGATGAATGTAGTATTTTTACAAAAGAAACTTATACAAAATTATTATTAAAAAAATGCAAAAACTTCGATGAATTTCTGCAAATATATGAAAGTAATAAAAAAATATATAATTTAATTTCGAATAATGGTTTGATATTTAATAGTTCTGATAATAAAAATATATATAAATTTATATTAGATAATCCTAATTTTATAGGAAAATTTAATACTAAATATTTAGAATTGTTTAGCATTATGGAAATTACTAAAATAAGTAAGTTAAAAACTCTGGATAATGATGCTTTTAGTGCTATTATACAAAAGTTATATAAATATAATCATGAAGATGCTAATAAACTATTTTACGAAGAGAATCTAAGGAAATGTTCAAAGCATAGTATTACTGTTTATCCTTTTGAATATATTAATGAAGAATTACAGAATAAAATTTTTGATACATATACCCTATTTAATAGATTTACAGATACTATTATGATTGAAGCTATGAATAATAGATTTGGGGAAGATGATATAGTAAATATTTTACGTAATGATGTTTTTATATCTGATAGTAGTTCATATGGAATTGAATTGTTGCTAAACAAATTAAGCTTTAAAGCAGCCTTTAATATGTTACAAAGAAAAGCCATATTTAATAAAATAAATAATTTAAATGTAAATGTCGAAAGTAAGGATGCAATATTTTTTAAAGGTTTTTTAGATAGTCCTGTTTTAATTAATAAATCAGAACATAATATGATATTTGAAATGTTAAATAAATTAAATAAAGAAGATGTTTTATATTATATTAGTCTTCCTTATATAGCTAGAATACTTAGTAATTTTGAAATTATTAATTTAGCTTTAGACAAAAATATTAATGTTACTGAATTAATAGAATCTAATGAAATAAAAAGTATACTTAATACAAATGATATTATCTCATATATAGATAAATGTTTTGAAAAGAATATAGATTTAAATATATTTAAAAATAGAATAATTTCAAAAGAAATATTCAACCTATCTGATAAACAATTTGATAAGATTAATTTTGATGAAGTTAACTATTTATTTGAAACAATAAGAATGAAATCAATGTTATCTAAACAAGAAACAAAAGTTACTGTATTAAGTTATAAAAGTGTCTTAACTAGTTATCTAGTTTTAGGCTTAGAAGAAACATTAAAATTCATTAATGATGGCAATAAGGATGTTACTTTAGATGAAATAAAGAAACTACAAGAATTGATTGTTAGTGAAAAAATCTTAACATATAAAGAAAATAATTCTTCAATATTTCAAAATATGGCAAAAAAAGTTATTGCTAATATAAACGAAATTGAAGAATGTAACGACCTAAATGAGTTTGCAAAGAAAATTAGAAAAAGTTCATATTTAGATAATATAATTTATTTAATACTTAATAATAACTTTGATACCTACAATAATGTTTTAGATAAATTATATGGATACCAAAGGTATCATAATTACGATGAATATGCATCAAAAAAAGAGATATATGAATATTGTAAAAAATTTACCGAATATTATATAAATAACAAAATAAAAGAATATAACGAAGAATTTGAACGTATAATACTAGCTAATTTTAAACCTAAAGAAAATATTATATTCAGTAAAAGAAAAGAGATTGGCAGAGAGTTCTTAAATAAACTTAAATTTAAATTATTTGTTAGATCTTTAACAGATTCTAATAAAGACATATATGTAAATTACTTTAGAGATGGTTATCCTGTTGAAGATGTAAAGACAAAATTCATAAAATATCTTGCTAATGAAGAAGTTGAATTTGATAGCATCTTAGAGCATGTATTCCATCCTATAGTAAACGACAGATTCGATAAGGAAAATTGTTTAAGTAAACTAGGAATTAATAAACCTAAGAATGCAAATGAATATTTAAAATATTTAGCAGATTTAAAATTAGTGACCGAACTTAACAATTTTATTGATAAGTTCAAAGAAAGAATTGAAGAATCAGATATCATTTCAATAATGAATTATATCTGCTATGGTAGCGAACTTAATCTTAAGCTAAAAAAGAAAGAAATTAATAAATTAAATCAATATTCTTTGTTAACTAAAGAACTTAATGGAGAAATATATGTTGATAAAACTGCATTAAGGTTTATATATAAAGATAATATGGATATTTATAATATAGAAGAAATAATTGAATATGGAAATTATCTTGAAATATTGGATGATATAATTAATAAAACTTATAATTATGTAAATAGAAATATTGATGACAAGAAAGTTAAAACATATTTTGCTCATGACTATTATAATGCAGTTAATACTGATAATTGTGTATTCCCTATTACCAATAAATATTATGAACCTAAGAAAAGAGTATTATCTCTTAAAGACTTAGAAAGAGTATTTAATGGTTATGATTTAAGTACTTATAAAGTTTTTGATGATAGTCTAAAAGAATTCCTATTTAAAGATAAAAACTTAATAATGGTTGCTGATGGATATTATGATGGACTTGTGGATAATTTAGGAATTATTATGTCAAAATGGGACAAAATACTTGAATATAAAAACGAGACTAATATTAATAAAGATAAATTATCTTTAATTGAAGCCGAAAATGTACTCACTTTAATTAATTTTGAAAATAATGTACTTGGTAAATCCATTGGAAAAGATATAATACATTCAATCTGCGATGATGGATATTATGAAGTTAATGATTTAAATAAAAGAATCGATATGCTAATAGAACTATATCAAAATTCATTTAAAAGAATTACAAGTACAATTCCATACTTATGTTATAAAGATGACGTATATAAAGTAGAAGTAATTGATAATTATAATCAAGATATACTGCGTAGTATAAAGGGGTCTTTATATGAAGTTGGTGCGATTGGAAATGATTTCTTACACTACTCTATTCTTAATAAAAATGGTTTACAAATAGTAATATATAAAGAAAAAAATATAGTAGCCAAAGTATTAGGAATAAGAAATGGTAATACAATTTATCTTAATATATTAGAAGGTGAAAAAGATAATAACTATAATAATTTATTAAGATTATTTGCTAATGAATTAATACGTATTACTAAAGATGATATTGAACCTATTGAATTTGTAACTATTGTTAATAATGAAATATATAATAGTGAGACAGGATTAAAATTAGATACAACATTATGTCCTAAAATAAATAATCCAATTAATAAAGTATATTATGATTTTGAAGAATTTAGTAAAAATAAGAATCTACTAAATATCGAAGATATGTATACTAATTACCAAGATAATATAAGTACTCTACTTGCTAGTGATAAAATTGTTGATAAAAATAATTTCAAATACTACGATGCTGATAATAAGTACTATAGAAAACGTAATAATGTTGTTAGGTTAAGTAATAATATCGGAGAAGAATATTTGGAAAAAATTGATACAATACTTTACTTATGTAAGTTAGAAGACGATAATGTTGATTTAAATAATATTACATTAAGTATGATCGATACAATTTACTTGGGAGATGATTATGTATTATTTGTAACAAACAGAGATAATATATTGAAATTTGTCTTACCTTATGATGAAAGAGCTACTAAAGAAATAGAAATGGTTATCAAAAAAATAGAAGAAGACTACGGTGAGTAGTCTTTTTAAATGTTATATTGTTTTATAATATTAAAATTTTCTAGTAAACGTTTATCTTGAGAATTAATAACTAAAGCTTTTTTTATATAACGAAGAGATTCTTTGTACTTTTTGTTATTAAAACAACTTATTGATAACAAGTCGTATATCGTTTCATTCCATGCTCTTTCTTCGTTAATATATGTATAACTTTTCTCCTTTATTTTTAATGCTTTTTTTAGATAGTATTCACAATTAATATAATCTTTTAACATATAATATAAAAATCCCAAATCGAAATATGGTTCCCTTAAATATGGCGCTTCTGTTATTGCTTTTTTATACCACATTATGGATTCTTCAAAATAATTTTTATTATAATATGAATAAGCTATATAACGCATTGATGCACAACGCTCATCTTTCCATGTGGCTGATGGTAAAATAAGATGTTTATGTAATGTTTCTATGCACTTATCCCATTCTTTGTAGTACATATACTCTCTTCCTAAATAATGCACATTTCGATCGTCATTTGGGGTTTCTTTGACGGATAATTCAAGTAATGGTAGGTATGATGAACGTGACTTAGTGTAATCTTGATAATGATTTAAAGTTATTTCTGGAATTAAAATTTCTTTTTCTTCCCTATTACATGAGAGGACTTCGTGTACTGGATGTATCCATTTGTAATCATTTCTACTATGGATTTTATTTAAATAAAATGTAGTACCTGATCTTCCGTTATCATCAAAATTCCAATTATACAAATATTTGGCTCTAGTTGTTTCTTTAGTCCAGTACTTTTCTAAGCTAGAGCGCCATCCTGGTTCAAAATTTTCATCAATATCAGTACAAACACAAATATTGGTATCTTTAGAAACATGAGATAAAGAGAGATTTCTAGCTACATCAAAGCGCCATGGTACTATTTTTTCTTGATACAGTCTAACTTTAGGAAAGCTTTTTAATAAAGTTAATGAATTATCAGTAGAACCAGTATCTAAAACTACAATTTCATCAGCTTCTTTCATTGAATTATACCAATCATTTAATTTAGATTCTTCATTTTTACATATGGCATAGACAGCTATTTTGTATTTAGACATAAAATCACCTATTATAGATTATGATAAAGTTTAAAGATATTGACAAAAAAATAGGTAAATTATGATATAATTATTTATAGTAAAGGGTTGTTGCTTATGAGGAATATAAAAAAATTAAAGTTTCCTAGAAAAAATGGCAAAAAAGATATTTCTAAAAAAAAGACTTTTTTTAAAGCATTTAAAGATGTTCTTCATAATATAGAACAAATAATACGAGAAAAAGTAATAATTCCTATTAAAACTTCAAAATTTAGTAAATTTTATAAACAAAATAGAAAAAAATTTAATTTGATATTATTAGTAATTACAATAATATTCTTAGTATTTAGTATTATTTTAGTAACTATTAATTTAAATTCAATATTAAACGTTAATCAAAGTAAAGTTAGATATGCTGGTGATACTCCCATTAAATATATAGGAATAGAAGACGGTTATATTACTGAGACTTTAATTGTTCAAACAGGTGATGCTCTACCAGAAATCAGCGATTATTTTAGCCCAAATTATCCTTTGGCTGATGATGTATCAATTAGTTATTACAACGATAGTAAGGAGGAACTTTCTGTTACTGACTTTACATATCAAGATGAAGATTCAATATATGTAAAAGGTTATACTAGAATTATTTCAGTTATTATTAGCAACAATGGCAAAGATTATTCAACTAATTTACAGATTAGAGATACTACCGCACCAGATATTAAATTAAGCGGCTTATCTATTAATGCTGGAGATGAAATTGATGCGTATGATTTTATATCATATTATTATGATAATAGTCGTTTAGCTGATTATAGTGCATATATATTAACTGATATTGATACTAGTAAAGCTGGGGATTATGAAGTTGAGATTGGAGTATGTGATTTTGATAATAATTGTACGTCTGATAAAACAAATTTAACTATTAATAAAAAGACAAGTAGTTCTAATAACAATTCTTCTAATAGTGGGTCATCTAATAAGAAACCATCTAACGGTTCTTCTTCAGGCAACAATTCTTCTAACAATGGGTCTTCTTCAGGTTCAAATAGTTCTTCTGGAAATAATTCATCTAATAATGGGTCTTCTTCTGGTAACAACTCTTCTAATAGTGGGTCCTCTTCTGGTAATAATACTTCATCTAGCAGTGGTGGGTCTAAAATAGTTGCAGCTAATGCTCGTAAAACTGAAGGTACTTTTTCAGAAGAAAATTTTGACTTAGTTATTAATCATTATGGTACTACAGAAACAATACACTATGATTATGTAAAATATATTCGCTATGATGATGGATTCGCTAAAGTTTTGGATAGCAAAGGAAAAAGTACTACTATATGGAATTATTCAGGTTTTAACTCTACTTCACAAACCAATTTGGCATTAATGAAAAGAGATGCAATATCTTTAATACATAACGATGAAAGTTTCTATCAATCTTTATATAATACATTTTTAAATAATACTAATAAAATAAGAGCTGATGTTGGGGCTAAAAGTTTGGTACTAGATAATGATTTATGTTATATAGCTCAAATTAGATTGTATGAAATATTGTATGGTAATACCGAAAGTCATACTAGACCAAATGGTAAAAGTTGGACTACTTTGTTAGACGATTATGGTTACACTTTTCCAAATTATGGAGATGGTAAACCTACTAGAGGTGAAATATTCGTATGTGGAGCTAGTAATAATAAGCAAGCCTTTGATTCACTTAGAAATTCGCAATCACACTATGAAATAATGGTAAATTCATTATATACTAAAACTGGTGTAGGAAGATTTACTTTAGGAAATACGACATGTTGGGTACAAATACTGGCAAGATAATAGATTATGACTTTAATAAAATGGCTTATTTGGAGTAATTAATTTCATATTAAAAGAGACTGATTTTATTATATCAGTCTCTTTTGTTAACTATGTTTCTTTGTATCCTTCTTTAATTAAATAATTTTCTATGTCATCTTTTTGACTATAGTAATTTCCTACTTTTTCAATACTTTCTACATATGTAATGCTGTATTCACTGTCGTTACATGTATAACCAACTTCACCACTATATGTTTTTCTATCTTTTTCATATTTTTCGGCATCTTGATATGTGAATACTCTTGTTAATTTGCTGCCATTTATTATTATGGAAATTCCATTATATTCATAATAGTGAATTTCATATGTTTCTACTACTGAGTAACCTGCATCATATAAGTAACCACTATTTTTAATATATGTTTTAACATTTCCTTCTGCTTCAATTATTAAACTAGCTTTTTTAGTAACGGAATTTTGAAAAGCATCTGTTGCTACAATATATACTACGTAAGAACCTGGTAATGTATATTTTTTTTCAGTATTGCTATCTTGAAAAGAATAATTACACCCACTCCAATCTATACAACTTTCAACAAATGTTGATGCGTTGTAAGATGAACCTTCTACTATTGTAACGTTTCTTACTTCAAGTAATGGTTTTGTACTATCTCTAATAGTTATTGTGCCACTTTTTGTTACTCCTTTATATGTAACAGTAAACTCATATTCACCAGCTTCTTCTAAAACAACATTTGAAGTATCAACAACATATAGAAGTTCGTCAATTTCGCCTTTTCCCGGTTTAACATATGAACTGGTTCTGATAGGGAGTTTTTCTCCTAATTCTATTGTAACATTAATAGTTTTAAAGTCTTTTTCGGTTGGTGTATTTTTGTACCAAAAATAGAATCCTATTAATAAAGCAATTACAAATAATGAAGCTAAAGCCATTCCATTTTGAAATTTTTGAGCTACTTTTGATGGTTTAATTTTTTCTTTCTTTTTCTTCTTTTGTTTAAGTCTTTGTTGTTCTTCTTTTCTTTCTTCAATATCTATCTGAGCTGGATACTCAAAGTTAGCTTTGACGAGAGCCTCACCGTTTTCGTCGATATTGGCAATGGCAATCGTTCCATCTCCTTTTAATTCATTTTCTCTACTAATTAAATTTATATTATTTTCTAACGATGTGTTTGATTGAGAAAATTTAGGAACAATAGATGATATATCTTTTACTTTTCTTAAATCTTCACTTTCATCTAACATTGTAGGCATTATGGTTGCAATATCACGATTGGCTTGTTCAGGAGTTTTTTCTTTACGATCTTTGGCTAGTACGTCTTCTTGTTGTTTTTCTTCGTCTTTTTTTATTTTGGCCATAGATAGCAACTCCTTTCTATTTTTTTACAAGTCCCCTACTATAATAACTATACACTTTTTTAGTCTTTTTTTCAATACAAAAAGCACCAGTATGGTGCTTTCGTTTTATCTTCCTATTCTGACAACTTCATCTAAATCTGTTTCATAGATATAATTTTCATTATCCATTTCACTGCTAATCATAATTTTATAATCTTCTGGATTACTATTGTCGTTCATAGTATATTCTTCAACAAAACCATTTTTTGTTTTTACTTCTTTTGACATAGTCACTTCTTCTTCGTCAGCCTTTTTAATTAAGCTTATTTTAGCATTGATTTGTCTTAGTTTTTCTTTTAGCTGTTTAGTATATCTAATTCTAATGCTATTCTTTAAAACTTCAACTTTCAATTGACTTGTTGAGTTCATTACTCTAGCTATTGTGTTATCAACCTTTTGAGTATTAACAAGATTTAAATTACGCATTTTTATTATTATTTGACTATTGTCTTTTATTTCTGATTCTTCTGGTTTTAAAGAAGTTTCATCGCTACTAGGTTCATTACTTTGAGTCGGTTCTTGAATATCTTCTTGAGTTGGTTCTGGCTCTATGGTTTGTCCTAGTTCTGGCTCTTCAACTAGACTTGGAGATTGTTGTTCCTTTTCTAATTGTTTTTTATATTCGTGCTTTTTAGTTCTTCTTGCTTCTAATAATTCAACAATTCCTTTATTTTGTTCCATACTTTCAGTTATAGCTCTTCTATCTAGTATGGAATTTAATACTTCAATATATTTAATTAAAGAGCTTATTTGTTGTTGTAAAACTCCTTTTCTCTCCGGTGTTGATTCCTTATATTCCTCATATAAAGTAGCTACTTTTCTTTCAGCATTAACTATTTTTGGAATAAATTCATTTAAGTATTTTTCAAAAGAATCTTTATATTCTTCCTTAGTAATTTGAATGTTTACTATCTCTTCTACTTGATTTATAAATATACCATATTTGATTATGTAGTCTCTTCTTATGTCAGACAAGTTTTTTTTAATGTCTTGTATTTTATTTCTTGCAGCAGCAATATTTTGTTCTTTTGCTACGACTTGATTTACTCTTGTTTCAATGCCAAACATTTCTATTGGAATATTATTTTGTAATATGTCATCAACACTTGATGAAAGTAATGCCATTACATTATTGTCGCTATTAATTGTTGCCATACAATTATTGTATTCTTCGATTAATGCCATATACTTTCTTATTCCTTCTTTTATTTCAGAAGGTTGATTATTTGAAGTTGTTGGCTCAGGAGTAACTGGTTCATAAGTTATTGGTTTTACATCAATTGGTTCTTCATCACTTTGTAATGGTGTAGTTGGCTCTTCATCTGGTGCTGATGGTGAAGTCCCCTCGTTTGAAGTTGGAGTAACTGGCTCATTAGTTATTGGTTTTACATCAACTGAATCATCACCACTTTGT
Organism: uncultured Muribaculaceae bacterium; assembly: GCA_964545885.1. Classification (GTDB taxonomy): domain Bacteria; phylum Bacillota_I; class Bacilli_A; order RF39; family UBA660; genus Coprovivens. The sequence continues at coordinate 24,201 of CAZJHG010000014.1, forward strand.
AATGGAGCAATTGGCTCTTCACTTGATGTTGGTTGAGCTGGTGTTGGATTTTTTAGTCTTGAAAGGATTTCTGGAGAAACTATTATTCTTTCTTGTTTTGCTATATTAGGATTATCAAATTCAACAACTAACTTTTGAGTTTCTTCTGAGAAATCTAATTTAATACCCAAGTTTTGTTGGTCTACTTTTTGTTTTAATTTTGCAATATCGCCAACAATTTTGTTGTGTTCTTCAACAAAATTTTCAGAATCAACATCAAGTTTTTCGGCTTTGTTGTAAATTTCTACAAGTTCATTAATAACCTTAAATTCATATTCATTAACATTATACTTAGAGTATAGTATATTAACTATCTTAACAAGTAAGTAATTATACATCGGTTCTTTCATTTTTTCTTTCGAATAATATCTATCTATTATTTCTTTGTATTTTTTAGACATTTTTGCTTTTGTTTCAAAAATAGTATTATTTTTTATAGAAAGAATTGAATTAATATATTCACTGACTTCTGCGCTTTCTAAAAGTACGTCTATATCTTCTTTATATAGTTGTTCTATTGTCTCAGATTTAGCATTTTGTTTAATCTCGTCAAGATTAATATTTTCATCTACATTGGCTTTAATAAAGTTTTCTATTGTTTCGATATTACTTGATGAAGCAGAACCTCTACTTTGGCCTTTGTATAGTTCTATATATAACTTTTCAACTTGACTCTCTGTAAGTTTTACAGTTTTTATTAATTGACCATTATATTCTCTTCCAGTGGTTTCTTTAAATGATTTTTTAAAGCTATCTACTATTTTTTGATCAGCTAAAATTTCATTTTGTAACTCACTAATTTGAGTTAAAATAGTTAATTCTTCATTTAATGAAATTTCTTTGGCTGTAATTTTGGTTACAAATTTATTAATAAGGCTTTGTAATTCATCATTCTTTTCAATTAAATATTCTTCTCTTCTTTTAATTTCATTTTCTAATCCTTCGAAACTTCTAGGAACAAATGGTTGCATATTAAAATTATTAGTCCATATATTTTTTTGTTCTTCCACTTTTTTTAGTTCGTCTTTTTTTCTAGCTATTGCTTCCTCATCTTTAGGAACACTTTTTTCTAATTCTTCTAAATCTTTTTTTAGATACTTTATTTGCTCTTCATAGTTGTCTAGTATAGATTTTTTTTCTTCTTCTGTAACATTAGCTATAAAATATTCGATTGCTTTCTTTTTTCCGTCGTTTGGATTAGAATGACGAATATTTTTGGCAGAGAATTGTCTCATTATTTGATCTATTGCATCCCTTGTTGATTTATCCATATTAATTACTCCTTTCTTTTAATTATGCTACTAAACTTTTTATAAAGTTAGATATTTTTTCTTTGTCTACTGGATTTGTGATATCTACTAATTGGTCATATCCTTCTGCATCTTTTACTACATAAGAAGCAAGAATATCAACAGTGCCATTTTTATTATCTAGTGAGTAAACAGCATATTCTTTTTTGTCTATTTCAACAACAGATAATAATTCTGCTTCCATAACTTCTCCAGTTTCTATTTCAACCTGAAATTTTTGATTTGTTTCTCCCATTTTATTCCCTCCAGTTTCTTTTACTCTTCTATTATATCATAATCTTAGATTTTTGTCTGTTTCATAACTTTTCTTGTTTATTTTCGTGTATTTTGATAATAATTATTTTCAGCAAGTTGTTCTGCTAACTCTGTTAACTCATCATCATCGTCATCATCTATTTGATTGATTACATACATTAATTCTGACATACTTCCGCATTTTTCAAAATCAATATTATATTTTCCTAAGGTACTTACTTGATTATCAGTTAGTGTTAGGCCGTTTTTTCTAGCTTTTAACATATTTTTTTCTACATCTTTTAAGCCTACTAATTCTTCGATTTCGTCGTTAGTCATTTCATTTATCATTTGCTTTTCACCTACTCTTTTACCATTCTACATAAGTATATCATAAATATTTGGTTTTTCCTAAATAAAATTAGCTTTTTTTAAGTTCTTCTATTGCTCTTGCTATACCAAAGAATCCATATTCATATGTTAGTCCTCCTTGTTGGTAGGCTATATACGGAGAACGAATTGGTCCATCGCAACTTAGTTCAATTGATGAGCCTTGTGTAAAAGCTCCAGAAGCCATAATTACTTGGTCTTCATAACCTGGCATATCCCAAGGTATTGGAATTGATGCTGAATCTACTGGTGACCCCATTTGGATACCTTGAACGTATTTTATTAATTTTTCGCTATCGTTGAATATTATATTTTGTACTATGTCGGCTCTTGGCTCGTTGTATTTTGGCTCTACATCATAGTTTAAATCTTCTAAGGCTTTGCTAGTTAGAATTGCTGTTTTAAGAGAGCTAGCTACTACTTTAGGTGCTAAGTATAGTCCTTGTAATATTTGCTTATTTATTCCTAAAGTAGGTCCTACTTCTCGGCCTTCTCCTGGACATGTTAATCTTTCCCCTGCTAGTTCTACTAAGTCGTGTCTTCCAGCTATATAAGCTCCATTAGGAGCTATTCCTCCACCTAAGTTTTTAATAAGAGAACCTACTATTATATCGGTACCTACTGTGCATGGAGTTTTTGTTTCAACGAATTCACAGTAGCAGTTATCGACCATTATAATTACTTCTTTGTCTACTTCACGGATTGTTTTTATTACTTTTTCTACTTTATCTATCGTGATACTTTTTCTAGTTGAATAACCTTTACTACGTTGAATTTCAATTAATTTTACTTTGTTATTTTTTAAGTATTCTTGAATTTTTTCATAATCAAAGTCATTATCTACTAAGTCGATTTGATCATATGTTACACCGAATGATGCAAGACTACTATTATTAGGGACGATACCTATTACTTCGTGTAATGTGTCGTATGGTAATCCTGTTATTGAAAGCATTTTGTCATTAGGGCGTAGATAAGCAAATAGAGCTACGGTAAGAGCATGTGTTCCTGATATGAATTGACTTCTTACGATAGCATCTTCAGCATCAAGTACATCGGCAAATATTTTTTCGATGTTATCTCTTCCATAATCATTATATCCATATCCTGTTGTACTATTAAAAAAACTATCAGTTACATTGTGTTTGTGGAATGCACTTAGAACTTTTAGAGAGTTTTCTAAGCAATTTTGATCTATTGTATTAAATATATCCTTTATCTTTTGTTCTTCTTCATGTAAGAAATTAATTGTTTCTTTTCTTATACCTAATTCTTCTAACATATTAGCATCTACCTCCATCTATTTTTATAATTGAATCATTTATGTATGTTGATTCTACTGCTATATGATATATTTCTTTGGCTATTTCGTCTGGTTCTGAGAATCTATTAAGTAAAATATGAGAGCATTCTTCATTTATATAATCATCATCTAATTCTTTATTCATTTCTGTATTAACCCAACCTGGGGCAATACAGTTTACTCTAATAGTTGGGGCGTATTCTATAGCAAAGTTATGCGTTAAAGATATTACCCCAGCTTTGGAAGCATCATAGTCCATACTATATGGATAATATGAATCTATTCCATTTGTTGATGATACATTGACTATTGAGCCATAGCCTTGTTTTTTCATAAATGTCCCGATATGTTTACAAGTTATAAAAGTTCCTATTAAATTAACATCTAGTATTTTATGGAAATTTTCTGGTGTTTTATCTTCTAAAGTGGTATCTATTGCAATACCAGCATTATTTATTAAGACGTCAATGGTACCGAATTTTTCTTTTGTAAGTTCTAACATATTTAATACTTCGGTTTCTTTTGATACATCACATTTAACTAAGAGTGTTTTTATATGATATTGAGATTCTAAATAAGTTGCTAAATCTTCTGCTTGAGCTTTACTGCTTACGTAGTTGATGACAACATTGTAATTATTTTTTGCAAATATTTCAGCTGTTTTAGCTCCTATTCCCCTACTTGAGCCAGTTATAATAACACTTTTTGAGTCATAAATATTATTCATAATACTTCTCCCCTTTTTCGAAAATTATTATAGCACGTATTGTTAATTAATGTTATAATAACTTTGGTGATTGCAAATGGAAAATATGGTTTCTTCTCAACAGATATCTTCCCAACAAAGACTAGAAATATATAATATGGGTAAAGAGTTTGCTTTTGAAGGTTTAGATGAAAATTATTTTAAAGCAAATAATAACGAAGAACTAGAAATATTTAGACAAGGATTTCAAGAAGGAATTAGAATACAAACACAAAATATGGAAACTTTCCAAGAACATAGTATTAAAGGATTAAGATAGACTATTATAGTTTATTATTTACTTGCAAGACATTTATAGTGTCTTTTTTTATTTCTTTTATAAAAATAGATTCTTTTTTTGTAGGACTTATAATGTAAGTTTTATTTTTTGTTCTAGTTAGTGCTACATAAAATAATCTTCGTTCTTCTTCATATGGGTAAATATCCTTTGTATTATTAACATACTTTAATATTTTTTCATCTTTTAATTTTGAAGGCATTCCAAGTAAAGAGTCTTCTATATTTATTAATATGATATTATCACTTTCTAAACCTTTTGATTTATGGATAGTAAGATATCTAAATGAAATATTTTTATAGGTATATACATCATTTTCTTTTTTATAAGATGAATCTA
>CAZJHG010000015.1:0-28542 GCA_964545885.1 uncultured Muribaculaceae bacterium
AATTATGAAAAATAAAAAGACTATTAACAAAATTTCTTTTGTCAACAGTCTGAAAAGTGTAAAATACACTTTTTTTAATATTCAAAAAATAATATAATATTTGAGAAAGAAGGTTAATTATGAATTTTATAGATTCTATTAAAGAAAAAGCAAAAAATAACATAAAGAAAATAATTTTACCAGAAAGTATGGATATTAGAGTATTAAATGCTGCAAGCATTTGCCATAAAAAACAAATAGCGGAGATTATTTTAATTGGTAAAGAAGATGAAGTATTATCTTTAGCCAAAGATAATAACATTAATTTAGAAGGAATTAATATAATTAATCCATTTACTGCTGAAATAACAGATAAATTAGTTAATGATTTCTATGAATTAAGAAAAGCAAAAGGTATGACAGAAGAACAAGCTAGAGAAACTCTACTTAGTGATTACATGTACTATGCTTGTATGTTAGTATACGAAAATTTAGCAGATGGGATTGTATCAGGAGCTTGTCATTCTACAGCTAACACAATGCGTCCAGCTCTTCAAATTATTAAAACTGCTCCAGATGCTAAATTAGTATCAACATTCTTCCTTATGATAGTACCAAATTGCGAATATGGCAGTCATGGTACATTTGTCTTTGGTGATTGTGGTTTAGAACAAAACCCTGATTCTGAGAAATTAGCTGCAATAGCAGCATCATCAAGTGCTTCATTCGAAAAATTAACAGGAGAAAAAGCTATAACAGCTTTACTATCTCATTCTACAATGGGAAGTGCTTCTCATGAACACGTAGATAAAGTAGTAGAAGCAGTTCGTATAGCTAAAGAGCAATATCCAGAATATACAATTGATGGGGAATTACAACTAGATGCAGCCATAGTACCTAGTGTAGCATCTTCTAAAGCACCAAATTCTAAAGTAGCTGGTAAAGCAAATGTTTTAATATTCCCTGACTTAGATGCTGGTAACATTGGTTATAAACTAGTCCAAAGATTAGCTAAGGCTGAAGCATATGGTCCAATTACTCAAGGAATAAAAAGACCAGTTAATGATTTATCAAGAGGATGTAGTACTGAAGATATTGTTGGAGTAGTTGCTATTACATCAGTTCAGGCTCAAGAGTAAAATATTCTAAGGAATATTTTATTTTTTTTACACAATATGTTAAAATTTCCAAACACAAAGAGGAAGAGATATATAGAAAATAATAATATACATGCTAGGGAAATAATATCAGTTAATTGTACTAAAAACGGTCCTGTAGACATAAAAGCTGGCGGACCAGAGTGTCTAGGATTTGATTTCTATGTAAAATATGAAGCAACAAGACATTATAATGATCACACTCAATCTCTAAAATAATCTACTTCCACTACTCATCTAAATACAAAAAACTAGAATTTATTATTTGTAAAATTCTAGTTTTTATTTAAATAAATTATCCAATTAAATATAGTGTAACAGCTGTCAATATTATGGAAACACCAATTATAACAGCAAGTACTTGAAGAACACTAACACTACCAGCATTATGATTATCAGGCATTGTTTTCCTTAATACTTTAACTTTATCTTCAACATTTTGTTTTTCCAATACTTCTTGGTCAATACTAGCAGCTTTTAATTCCATTTCTTCAGATTTTTTAACAGCTTCTTGCTGTTTTTCAGTGAGATTTTTATCAACACTCTCTTCCTCGACTGAATATTGTAATTCTAATACGTAATTTCTAAATTGCATTAATATTTGCTTTAATTCAGATAGCAAATAATCTTCATATAATATTAAGTCTCCTAAATAAGCATAATATAAATCAATATTTTTTCTCTCAGCTTCATTTAACTCTTTTGGAGAATTTAATAAGTCGTAAAATTCTTGAGTAGAAATAAGTGTTGCAACAACTTCTTCATTTGTGTTATCTATCACTTCTTTTTCAGTTTCAGATGTTTCATTAACCCCAGTAGCTGTATCAATTTGTGTATTGTTTCCATCTCTAGTTATTGTGTCGGTTCCTAAAACATTTTGACCATGTTCTTGTGAAACTAACTGACCATATTCATTTTTTTCAAAGGTTACAACGCGATGATTAGTAGAATCAGTTAAATCTCTAATAACTACCATATCGTGAACTTCATTTCCCAATACTTGAATCGTCTTATCGTCTTTAAACTGTTCATTAACACGTTTAACTTTATTAATAAAATCCTCTGATACTATTGAGTTTTCCATTAACAAATTGGCACTGGTTAAATTTACTTCTGGTAATTTTCTACTAACTTCTCTAATTAATTCATCAGGAGTAACTTCTCCACCAGCTTTATACGCGTTTAACATTTCATATAAGTAAAAAACATTTACATCTCTATCATTTCTAAAAATATGATCGATACCATTACTATCCACGATATTAATATATTCTTTTTCAAATCCTTCTTCATTCTTTTTAATAATACTAATATTCTTCATTAAAGGATTACTTTGTTTAATAATTTCAACTTCATCTTCAGCATTATTCATCTTATTTTTATTCGTTAAAGGATTATTTAAAAAAGTAGCATGAAGTCTAATTATTTTAAAGATATCTTCTGGACCTAAAAGATCTAATGAAGCAGTAAACCTTGTTTCACTACTCAATAAATCATTAATATTAAAATTACTAATATCGACTCTCTCATTATTATATACCAAATAACTTCCATCAAGACTTAAGCCTTCAAAACTATTACTAAATTGATTATAAAGTCTATAAAGAGTTTCTCGATTAATCTCTAATATATTCATATCATCACCTATTATAATAGTATCAAATAATTTGTTTATTTTCAAATTATAATTATTGGTGTATAATAACTTCGTGATGTTTATGAAAAAAGAACTAAATGAACAATTTATTATAGATTTATCAAAAAGAAAAAACGAACCAGAATGGATGTTAGAATTTCGTTTAAAATCATACGAAAAATTTAAAGAATTAGATAATCCATCTTTTGGTCCTAAAATAGAAATTGATTTTGACAACATAACTTATTATAAATCTGTTGAAGAAAAATTAACAAACGATTGGCAGAAGGTTAATTGTAGTATCCGAAATAGTTTCGAAGATTTAGGTGTTATTGAAGCTGAAAATAAATATTTGGGTGGAGTTACTAATCAATTTGAAAGTGAAGTTGTTTATCATAATCAAAGTGTTAAGGATGAAGGAATTATTTTCACTTCAACAGATGATGCCTTACAAAAATATCCAGAATTATTTAAAGAATATTTTAATCACTTGGTAAACTATGCTGAAAACAAATATACTGCTTTAAATGGAGCTGTTTGGTCAGGTGGTTCATTTATCTATATACCAAAAGGAGTAAAGGTAGACCGTCCATTGCAAAGTTATTTTCGTATAGAAACAGAATCTCTAGGTCAATTTGAAAGAACTATTATTATCGTTGATGAAGGAGCAGATTTAAGTTACATCGAAGGTTGTACAGCCAAAGAATATAGTGTTACATCTCTTCATGCCGGAGTAGTTGAAATATTCATTAAGAAAAATGCCCATTGTCGTTATTCAACTATTCAAAATTGGTCAACTGATGTTTATAACTTAGTTACCAAAAGAGCTATAGTAGATGATTATGGTACTATGGAATGGGTAGACGGAAATATCGGTAGCAAAGTAACTATGAAATATCCATCTTGTATTTTAAAAGGGGAAGGAGCAACTGGTAACTCAATATCTATTGCCTATGCTAAAGAAGGTCAACAACTAGATGCTGGCGCTAAAATGATTCATTTAGCTCCTAATACAAAAAGTAACATTGTTAGTAAATCAATTGCTGAAAAAGGTGGTCTAAGTAATTATCGTGGACTTACTAAGATAGGTAAGAAAGCTATTAATAGTAAAGCAAGTATAAAATGCGATACTATTATATTAGATGATTTATCTAAAAGTGATACATTCCCAACCAACATAGTTGGCAATAATTCTAGTATTTTAGAACACGAAGCTACTATATCAAAAGTATCAGCCGAAAAAATGTTTTACCTAACAAGTAAAGGTCTAAGTGAGGATACTGCTAAAGAATTATTAATAATGGGATTTATTAGTGATTTTAAAAAAGAACTTCCAATGGAATATGCCGTTGAATTAAACAGATTGTTAAAAGAATAATCTGTTTTTTAGTATCCAAAATAAAACTCAACTACTGGTTTGTATACTTTATTGTAAAAATCAATTATATTTTAAATATGAAAGGAAAAAAGTTTATGGACATAGATAAAATAGGTAAATTTATTCAAGAAAGAAGAAAATTAAAAAAGCTTACTCAAGAAGCATTAGCAGAAAAACTTAATATTTCCGATCGTGCAATAAGTAAATGGGAAAGAGGTCTTTGTTTACCTGATGCAAGCATAATGATTCCATTATGTGAAATTCTTGATATTAATGTAAATGAACTTTTAAGTGGTAAAATGTTAGATAAAAAAGAATACAATGAAAAATCAGAAGAACTTTTATTAGAATTAAAAAAGCAAGAAGAAGAGAAGAGCAAAATAATATTTCATTTAGCATATACCTTTATATTTATAGTAGTTATCTTAGTTGTAATAATCTGTATTATTAGTAGTTTATTTATTTCAAATGAACTTTTACAAGGTGTAATAATTATTTTATCAGTTATAATAGCTGTTATTGTATGCTTATATGCTATCAAAATAGAATCTACAATTGGATACCAAGAATGCAAAGAATGTCATTATAAATATAAACCATCTTATAATCAAATATTATGGTCTATGCATATTGGTTCAACAAGATTTTTAAAATGTCCAAGTTGTCATAAAAAAAGCTGGCATAAAAAAGTTATATCAAAATAAAAAAAATTTAAAATTACTAAAAAAAACTAAAATGACTTCAAACAATTTCTTTGAAGTTGTTTTTTGTATTAAAATATCTAAATAGTCTATCAAAACTAATTTTTTTATCAAATAAAGATTAGCAAAATTAAAAAGTAGTGATTTGATTATGTTTTAATCTTTTGTTATCTTAACTCCCGAAAGGAGGAAATATATGCTTAATCAAGTAGTTTTAGTAGGAAGATTAACAGATGATATTGAAGTAGCAACAAAAGAAAATGGTAAAAAAGTAACTTCATTAATTTTAGCTGTTCAACGTTCTTATAAGAATTCTGATGGTATCTACGAAACAGACTTCATAAAATGTACATTATGGAATGCTGTAGCATCATCTACAAGTGAATATTGTCACAAAGGTGACATAGTAGGCATAAAGGGTCGCATCCAAGTTAGTTCTTATGAGGATAAGGATGGTACAAAAAAATATTCGACAGAAGTTATAGCTGAAAAAGTTACTTTTTTATCAAGTAAAAAATCTGAATAATAATAATATTTATTACTAATGGTAGAATAAAAAAATATATGCTGAATATTTTTAATATGCTATACTTATTATGGTGATAATATGAATAAAAAGACAACTATTATACTAGGTTTATTAATACTAATTTTATCTTTAATAGGCAGTGAATTTTTAATAGAAAAGGGTATTGATAAAGTTTTAGAGACTAAAGCTACTCTTCAAGAAGAAAGTAATAATCAAAATATTTCTCTTTTAGAAAATCAGAAAGAAGAATTTATTAAAGAGGAAGAAAAACTTATTATCGAGCAATCAGAAGAATATAATCTTAATGGAGAATCTAAAAAATACCAAGAAATATCAAATAGATTAAATAAAATAAATGAAGAAAAAAAAGAAATAGATTTTGAAATAAGTAAATATAAAAATGGTTACTATGATAATAATGCTAGTTTAAATAAAAGTATTTTAAGTGGTCTAGTTTATATTATACCTGGTATATTAGTTTTTATTATTAGTTTAGTATTATTAATTGTAATAGCTGCAAAATTAAAAGGTTCTAAAAAACGTCTCACCAATTAGAACCAAAAAAAGAATTTAGCAATAACTAAATTCTTAAAATAAACAAACCTATACAACCTATAAAGTTAATTCATCTAACATATAAAATGGATTAACTTTTTTTAATTCTTTTATTCGATTATCGTCATATGTTTTTCGGCGATTATCTTTCATTTTATCTTTTTCATCTTGTAATAATATAAAATGTTTTAACAATCTATTCCTCAAATCTTCTTGAACAGGAATAGCTATTTTACCTAATCGTAAACTTAAAATAGGAATAACATCTGCTAATCTATCGTTGTAATTTTCACTTTGTATAATAGAAGAATTACATACATCTTCGTATAAGTCACCATATATTAAACCTAATAAATAGTTCTTATACATAGCTTTTGTTTGAACATCTTTTCCCATTTCATCTAATTCACCAAGAGGATCAAAATTACTGAAGAAAAACATCCAAGTATTAGTAAGTGCTTCTCCATCTTCACATCCATTTTTTATATAGTGATTATAAATATTACAGATTATATCACGTAGTAAGTTATTTATTGTTACAATTTTTACATACATATTTTCTTTTTCAAACTCTAATAACTTTTTTTCATCTTTTCTTTCAAAAATAATATTTCTATTATCATCGTATGTTTTACTATCTACTAAACTTAAAAAATATGTACGAAGCATTTCCATTCCAAAGTTATAATTCTCTTTAAATAAGTTAGCTATCTCATTCAAAGAAGTAATTCTTAAATAAGATACAACTGAAGGAAGATTATTATAATTGTATACATAAAATTTACTTGCTAAAAAAGCTACAATCTTCTTTATATCAATTTCGCCAATATCAGAAAAATCCAAAATAGTACCATATAAACTATCAATTATTTCATTATCAAAAATCTCATTAAAATATTCTATGATAAATTCTTTATCTGTTAATTCATATCCATCTTCACGTATAAAAAGATTATCTATTTCATCAGAACTTTTATTTTTAACAACTTCTGAATACTGATAAAAAGAATCTATTAAATTTTCCATAAGAAATTTTTCAACGTCCATACCATCACCCCTAAAAAATTTATATTTGTTATTATATAAAAAAATAATTATAAAATAAAGAATAACATATACTTTAATAGGTGATAATTATAAAAAAATATTTTCGATACCTTGGAATCATAAGTTTATGTCTATTAAGTTTTTATTATACTGAAAAAGTAGCTCTATATGTAAAAAGTACCAATCCTTTAATGAAGACTCTAAATGAAGTTAAAGACACTAAATATGTAAGTTCAACCGATAGTATAATCATAGATAATCTATATATAATACCAGGATTAAATGGTAAAGAAGTAAATATTGATGCATCATTTTCAAATATGCACGAATATAATGTATATATTGAAGAAAACCTAGTATTTAATGAAATAAAACCTACAATAAGTATAGAAGATAATAAAGATAAAATAATAATTAATGGTAATAAATCTAAGCAAAGTGTTTCTCTTATATTTGAAGATTATAGTACTTTAACAGAATATATGTATCAAAACGGCTATAATATAAATGTCTTAATAAATAAGGAAGACTATATACATAAATATGAACTTATAAACAATTCTAATCAAGAATCTACTTATAACAAAATAGAAACTTATTTAAATGAAAGTAATTTAAATAAAAATATCTGTTATATAAAAGAAAACGATAAGATTCCCACATTATGTCAAGATAAATATTTAGTAAAACCATCTCTTATAATAAGCCATTCTAATATAAGTTCACTTTTAAATTTAATCAGTAGTGGAGATATCATTCTTATAAAAGACTCTATTTCATTAGCAGAATTAGAAATAATAATTAATCAAATATCATATCGTAATTTAAAAATAATTCCGTTATCCAAATTAATTTCAGAATCTAATTAAAAAATATTTTAATTCTCTTACTTTTTTCTCAAAGTATTCAACTTACATTGAAAAAAAGCAATCTTTCTGTTATAATGTCATAGACACAAGCCTTTTTAGAAAAAAATATAAAATAGAAAAGAGATGTTTTTTAATGTGTAATATAAAGATGTTTAGTCTTGGTGGACTAGATGAAATGGGTAAAAACTGCTATGTTATAGAAATAGATAATGACATATTTGTTTTCGATTGTGGTTTAAAGTATGCTAATGAAAATCTTTATGGTATAGATTATATTATTCCAGATTTTGAATACTTAATTGCCAATAAAAAAAGAATCAAAGGAGTGTTCTTAACTCATGGTCATTATGAAAATATGGGGGCAACAGAAGATTTAATTAAAGAAATACCAGGGATAAAAGTATTTGCCACTAAGTTTACAAAGTTTATTTTAACCAATGATGGAGTAGATGAAAAAAGAATAACTGAAATAGTGCCTCATAAAAAGATGAACTTTGGTAAAGTAAGTATATTCCCTATAAGTGTAAATCATTCTGCACCAGATGCTGTTATGTACGTAATTAACACTAAAGATGGAGCAATTGTTTATACTGGAGATTTTATTATTGATCCCAAAATGTCTGACAAATATTCAATGGATTTAGGTAAAATAGCTTATATTGGAAAACAAGGAGTTCTTGCTTTACTTTGTGAATCAGTTTTTTCTGAAAGAATAGGGCATACTTCTCCTTCACATCGTCTTGTTAATGTTTTCAAAGATGCTATTAAACACACTGACTATAGAATGTTATTTGCAGTATTACCAACTCATATTTATACTATTCAAGAAATATTTGATGCTGCTGCTAATACTCATCGTAAAATAGTAATAATGGGTAAAAATTTACAAAATATAATAAGTTTTTCTAAAAAAGAAGGTTATTTAAATTTCCCAGATAATATCTTAGGAGATTTATCTAATATAGATGATAAAGATTCCATCCTACTTATTCAAGATAGTAAGGAAAATCCATATGCATCTATCAGTAAAATAATAAATGGTTATGATAAGTTTATAAAACTAAAGAAAACAGATACTATCGTATTTGCTGAACCTAAATATGATAGTAGTGAAAAAACTTTAGTTAAAGTTCAAAATGATTTAGCAACTCATGGTTGTGGAATAGTAACAATTCCAAAAGAAAAAACTATCTTACATCATGCTTCATCAGAAGACTTAATGATTATGATAGATTTATTGAAACCAAAATACTATATGCCTGTAAAAGGTGAATATCGTTATATGGTAAATAACGCTAATATCGCAACCGAACTAAAAATCCCAAAAGAAAATATTTTATTAAAACAAAATGGTGACGTAGTTGAGATAATCGATGGCAACCTAAATCAAGAATGTTTTGATAAAATCAAAGTAAACGATATCTTAATAGATGGAAATAGTACTGAAGATGTTGGAGAATTAGTTATTAAAGACCGTGAAATGTTATCTGAAAATGGTATTGTGTTAATTAGTGCTACTATTTCAAAAAAAGAAAAAGTATTATTAGTTGGTCCGGAAGTAACTACAAGAGGTTTTATCTATGTTAAAGATTCATCAGAAATGATTAACGAAATAAAGAGAATTTCTCAAACTATTATTGAAAGAAACATTACTGATAATTATATTGAATATAATAAAATAAAAAATGAAATAAGAGAAGAACTAGGTAAATATCTATATCACGAAACAGAATGTAAACCAATGATTATAGCAGTAGTTCAAGAAGTATAAAGTATTCCCAGTGAATACTTTTTTTTATTTATCACCATAATATAAATGGTGATAATATGAAAGAAAATGTTGAATTACTTCAGTTTATCTATCAAAATGCCAAGATGGGGTTAGTAGGAATAGATAATATAAAAGAAGTAATCAAAGATAAAGAATTTTTAAGTGTAATAAAAGAACAAGAAAATGCTTATTTTGAAATAGCTAATGCAGCAGCAAATTTACTTGCTTCAATGAACCAAGAAAGAGAAGAATTAAGTAGTATAGCTAAAGCTATGACTTTTATAGATGCTCGTATAAGTACCATGAATGATTCATCAAATGCTAATATTGCCAAACTGATGATAACAGGTAATAATAAAGGAATAATTGAAATTCAAGAAAAAATTAATAATTATCAAGGTAAAAATAATAAAATTTTAAAATTAGCAAAGAAATTACTCGAAATAGAAAAAAGAAATATTGAAAAATTAAAAAAATATTTGTAGAAAACAAAAAAGAGGACTAATCCTCTTTTAAAATGGCATAAACCTCATCAACAGTTTTCTCTCCGTCTTTAATACCATAATTAGGTAGTAAATGTAAGTGAAAATGCTTAACTACTTGAGATTCTCCATAATTAACTCCTAAAGTCATAGCAGTAGCATTTAATTTAGTCATTAATTTATTAGACATTTCCCTAGCAACTTTGTAAATATGAGCTAATAATTCATCATTCATTTCCATAAAATCTGTAATATGTTCCTTAGGAATTATCAAAGAATGTCCATCTACTTTAGGATTAACATCCATAATAACTATTACTTTATCATCTTCATATATTTTTTTGCTAGGTATATCACCATTTAAAATTTTACAAAATATACAATCATTCATTTTTAATCACCTAAAGTTATGTTATCAAAAAAATCTCAAAAGGTAAATGTCATCTAATTGAATTATCTAGAAATATATAATATAATTGACATATATAATAGGAGAGTATAGATATGAAAAAGTTTATTTATGTTTTTATTGCACTATTTGTTTTATTTCCTTGTATAACTAATGCTGCTACTGAATTAAGTGCTTCTACTCAAAATCCTGTTGTTGGAAATTACGTTTATGTTCAATTAGAAGCAAATTATGGTACAGAATACAAAATAGGTGATTTTCATGTTTATGTAGATTATGATACCAATTATTTTAGCTTAGAGGATATTATATGGGTTAAATTCGGTAGTGACAAAGGAACAACTAATACTGAAGATGGTCGAGTATATGTAGACAAAGAAAATGGAAACTGGGAAAGTGGTCCCGTTGCCCAATTAAAATTAAAAGTATTAAAAGAAGGCTTTTCAGAAATAAATGTTCGCGCTAATGGAGATTCTCATTATACAGATGGCAACTTAATTGCTCAAACTACTGTTGGAATATCTATAAATGCTTCTCCTCCAAGTGATGATACTTTAATAGGAAGTTTATATATTGAAGGTTATAATATATTGCCAACATTTAGTAAAACAACATATAGTTACAATTTAACAGTACCATCAAGTGTTTCTTCTGTAAATATTGTTGCTACTAAAGGTGATAGTAATCAAACGATTACAGGTACTGGTAAAAAGTATCTTGAATACGGAGCCAATAGAGTAAGAGTAGTTGTAAGTGCTCAAGATAAATCATCTCGTACATATGAAATAATGATTACCAGAACAGATAATCGAACCGGTGATACTTCATTAAAAAGAATTTCTGTTTCCAATACTGACATCTCATATATTAAAAACCAAAATGTTTATTCGGCTATAGTTAGTAAAAGCGTTAACACTATTATGATAACAGCTCTTGCTAATGATACCAATGCAACAGTATCAGGAACTGGTCAAAAGAAACTAGAAATAGGACTAAATACCTTTGAAGTAAAAGTAAAAACATCTGGTGGAAAAGAAGAAATATATACTCTAAACATCACCCGTTCAAATGAAGAATTACAAACTGTAAAGAAAAGTAGTAAATTAGCATCACTCAAAGTAAATAGCTTAGTACTAGATTTATCTTCTGATAAAACAACATTCCTTTATGGTGTAAGTAAAGATTGTCTATCTTTACTTATTGATGCCTTACCAGAAAGTTCATCAGCTACGATAGACATTATAGGAAATGAAAACTTAAAACAAGGTATTAACGTCATAACAATAAAAGTAACAGAAATAATAGATTCAACAACAGATCCTGTTACTGAAGAAATAACAGAGTATAAATTAATAGTATATAAATATCCGAAAGATGCTACCTTAATAAAAGATTTATCGTCAATTACAGGAATCGAAAGTTATACCTACAATACAACATCATCTACAAATAATATTATTTCTAAAGATACTATTGAAATATTAAAAAATAACAATGTTAAACTTTATTATAATGTTGTAAATATGACAAATGGATTACTATCTCAAGTTGTACTATCAAACAATCTTCCTAATGAAGCAATTGATGCAACAATAACAAAAATTTCAACCGTACCACTTACATATCAAATTAATGTCCCAGAAGGAACAGAAATAACTTTATACTTAGAGGAAGCTTATTCAAATGGAACAAGTGTTAAAATATACTCGTATAACGAAATAGGTCAATACACATTAGTTACTGATGGTATCAAAGTAAACGAAGGCTATATTACTTTTGAAACAAATAATCAACAAAATTACATAATAACTACAAATGATTTAATTAAAGAACAAAGCGAATTTAATAAGTTACTTAGTAAATATAAATATATTATAATAGGAATAATAGCTGTCGTTGTTCTAATAATTGTAATAGGTAATATTATTAGTAAAAAAGATAACTTAAAAGACTCTAACGAACCATTATATTAATAATGGTTTTTTTCTCTTTAATGTGCTATTATTGTTACATACTTATAGATTTGTAGGTGGTATTATGACAATATTTGATGTATTAAAAGAAATTGAATCGTACAATCCTGATGAAATTGAATTAGTAAAAAAGGCATACGATTTAGCTGAAAAAGCTCATGCTCATCAAAAAAGAGAAAGCGGTGAACCATATATAATTCACCCTCTTAATGTATGTATGAATTTAACTAAGTTTAAAGCCGATGGTTCATCTCTTTGTGCTGGTTTATTGCATGATGTAGTAGAAGACACTGACTATACTTTAGATGATATTAGAGAAATGTTTAATGACGATATAGCTTTTTTGGTAGATGGTGTTACAAAAATTAGCAACTTACACTTTAATAGTAAAGATGAAGCTACAAATGCTAATATAAGAAGACTAATTAATAGTTTAAATGATGATGTAAGAATAATAATAATTAAGTTATGTGACCGTCTACATAATATGCAAACATTAGAATATAAAGCTCCTGAAAAGAGAATACGTAGTGCTAATGAAACATTAAATATATTTGTTCCACTTGCTTATTTTATTGGCGCTTTTAAGTTAAAATGTGAATTAGAAGATATATGTCTATCTTATATTGATAAAGAATCATACGATACAATAAAAGAAAAAGAAGATTACATTTTAAAAGATTATGAAGAATGTATTAAACAAGCTACTTCTCAAGTAACAGACATTTTGAATGAAAGAGGTATAAAATTTACATATCGTGTCAAAATATTAAACGTATATCATTTATACAGAAAATTAAATAAAGGTTACAAACTAAATGATATTCACGACCTAGTAAATTTTAAATTAATATTAGATGATGAAGAAGATCCATACGTAGTACTTGGTTTGATTCATAAATTGTATACACCTATGAATAATAAATTTAAAGATTATATAGCATGCCCTAAAACAAATATGTATCGTTCTCTTCATACTACAGTTTTTGGACCTGATAATCATTTATTGCAATTTCAAATAAAAACAACCAAGATGGATGATATAAATACAATCGGTTTGGCCGCATACTGGAAATTTTTCCGTTCTGAAGGTAAAACAAGAATGCAACACGAATTAAAATTGAATTATCAATTCTTTAATACGTTACGTGATTTAAATGCTGGAATAGATAGTGACTCTGACTTTATTGAAAGAGTTAAACAAGAAGTATTCTCTAATATTATTTATGTTTATACTCTTCGTGGAGACGTTATTGAATTACCAAACGGAGCTACAGTAATTGATTTTGCCTATAAAATACACACTGATATCGGAAACCATTTATATAAAGCATTTATTAATGGCCGTGAAGTAAAAATAACTCATAAACTAAGTAACATGGACCGAATAATGCTTCTTCAAAATGAAAAAGTTAAGCCAAATAAGACTTGGTTAGAACACGTAGTAACATCAAGTGCTAAAAGAAAAATTAAAGATGCTTTAAAAGAAAAAGACTCGTAAGGGTCTTTTGTTTATTTTATTAAGTTAAATTTGACAAGTCATAAACCATTTGCTAGAATACCTCCCTTAAAAAGCAAAAGTGGGGATGCATATGATAGATAAAAACAAATATCCAGAATTAAAATCAATATTTGGCACAGGATATTATATTCAACATAATCCAACTACCTTAAGTGATAATTATAATAGTATTATCTCTGCAAGGAAATCTCTTCAAAGTAAAATATATTTCTTTTTAAATAACACAAGTCGAGATAGTTTATTTAAATTATCAAAAACTGATTTAGAACTATTAGAATTTAGTACAATACTAGCAAACACATCTCAATATCCAGAAATTCCTAAATATATAAATTATTATAGTTATAATGAATTATATTTATTTGAAGTATTAAAAAAACTAACTAGTAACGAAGAAACACTTAGTAGTGAAGATATTCAAATACTTCAACATTTCTTAATAGTAAATACCAGAATAAAATATTTAATATCCAGTACTAAGGATAATAGTATAAATGTAGATAAATTCACTCTATCTTTATTATTTACTTTATCTAATAATAGAACACTTACTGCCGGACATACAATTAGTATATATGAAAAATTATGTCAAGAATTAAAACTAGGTACTTACACAACTAATCCTAAGTTAGAATATCGTATCGTATCATAAAGATAAACCAATAAAAGGTTTATTTTTTTATTCAATATTTACTAGTATTTTGCATACATTAGAGTAGAGGTGAATATTATGTCTAATTATAAAGAAATAGTAACTAAAACAGTAGTTGGTAAGGGAAGAAAAACTTTTACAAGCAATCATACTATAATTCCAGAAAATTCTCCTAATACAGTTCTAGGTTGTTGGGTAATAAATCATAACTTTAATGGTTCAAATAATAAAAATGAAGTTTCAGTTAATGGGACATTTGATGTAAATGTTTGGTATTCGTATGATTTTGATTCTAAAACGGCAGTTACAACAAGTAGTTTTTCGTATAATGAGCTATTAAGACTGCGTGTTAAAGATATTGACTCGCTATCAGATAATAATGAAATTATAGTTAGAAGCTTAAAACAACCAACAGTTCAAGATGTAAAAATAAAAGGTAATGAAGTCTATTTAACTATCGAAAAAGAATTAGGTGTAGAAATAGTTGGAGAAAGCAAGGTTAAAATTGCAATAGAAGAAGACGAACTACCTTGGGATGAAATTGATGATGAACCAGATGATATAGAAGAAAATTTTATTAAGGAGGAATAATCACTAGTCGGTTATTCTTTTTTCTTGACAGATATGTTCGGGGGGTAAAATCTTTATAGAATATAGATGTCATTACTTAGTTGTAGGAGAGGTTATATGAACGTTGTTAAAAAAAATTTAATATTTTGTATATTTATTTTGTTTTTAAGTCTTTTTATTATTTTATTGGGCAATAAAACTCATATGATTAATACATATAAAGGAGAAGCTATTTATGTAGAAGATTTAAAAGTTGGTGACTTTATTGAAAATGGTGCTATGCTTTATGGTTCAGAAAATTATCACTTTAACATTTACTCTGGAGCTTTCGCGGATGGTGTTTATTTATGTTACTCTCAAGTAGATGACGTCATCTGTGATAATTCTGATAGTAGGGTTTCTTTTTCTCAAAGTCATTATATTTCTTCATACAATACAATTTTTAGTAGAGAAACAAATTATGAGGGATGGATTTATAAGGGAATTGTTGTTTATGGTAGATATTATTATTTGCTATTTGTTCCGGCTAATTATAAATCTGACATTATTCAAACACCTGAGTATGACAATAATTATGAAATAGAAACTAATTGTACGAGTGGCACAGATACTTCATACAAGTGGTATAAAACTGTCGATATTACTGATTACTATACATCATCTAGCACTGGTGAACAGATTGAATTAGCATATAATAATGGAACGTTCTTATTGGATAGAAAAAACGCAAATGAGAATAATACAATAACAATCACTTTTGAGTTTGATGCCAACAAAGGTGACATCATTTCTTTCGAAACCAGAGGGTCTTCATCTATTACTTTTGCAGGTACCTATTATTATGATGATGGTATGTCGAAAGAAGTTTATTTGAACGACACGAAGATTACTGACTTTGATGATTACCTTTTATTTAAAAATTTTGAAATTGAAGTTACAACTTCTGGGAAACAAAAGTTACAATTTGTATTAGAAGACGCGTATTATTGCTATGGTGGGAATTGTTGGCGTAACTATGGACTAACGTACTATATAAAAAATTTACAATTAAGAACTATAATTAATAATGGCGCTCAACTTGATTATACGAAAGTATCCCTAGGCGATGAAGTACATTATTCGGCCACTTGTTTTGATGGATATACTCTAATTGATAGTATTGTTTACGATAAAGAAATCAAAGGCGAAACAGAAATAGAGGTAAGTGAACCCCTTGAAGAAGTTGAAGAAGAAAATCCGAATACAACAGATATAGTATTGGGTTTGATAGTAATCGTTATTATAACTTGCATTGCAATCGTTATATTTGCAAAAAAAATACAAAAATTAAGAGAATAATCACTAGTAGGTTATTCTTTTTTGTTGACAGATATGTTCGGGGGAAATCTATTATTATATATAGTAGAGGAGTGTAAGTTGTGAAAAAATTATCTAAAAAGAAAATATTGTGTACATTAATGGTGCTGTTTTTATTGATTGCAGGAATAGTTGGTGTATATGCAGCTACTAAATATTATAATTATAGCTGGACTAATGAAGTAAGTGATACTTATGATAATCAAGAATTTGTCACTAATAATATTCTTGAATATGATGATGGTTTTATAGCAGTTGGTTTCGAAGATTATTCAACCCCAGCTGTTAGAGTTTTAAGTAAAGATGGTCTTGTAAGAAAAAAGGTTACTTTAAGTGATTTATTAATGGGTGAATTGCTTTTGAAAAAAGTAATTAAATATGAAAATGGTTATAGAATCTTTGGTGTAGGTCCGAATCATCTTCATATAATAGAACTTAGTTCAAATTTTAAAGTTAATAATATTTATGATTATGAATCTAATATGATGGGAACAGTTGATGAGTATTGGGTTGAAGAGGATACAAATAATTATTATGTTGTAAGTGAAAGTTATCTTGCTGAGAGAGTTTATGTTGTTGATAAAGCAACTATGAGTGGAGAACTACTACTTGATTCACTTTATACAGATGAACAATATGACTTACTAGAAAAATATTATTATGTTGAAGAGTATCTTGATGATTTTGAAAATGACTATGATATCTTTGAGTCATCATTATTTGTAGAATATAACGAAAACAAAACAGTATTGGGATTTGTGTATAGCGATGAATCTGATGAGATATTTTCACGTATAGTGTATTTAGTTGATGGTAAAGAAGAGTATGTTAATTATGAATTTATCAAAGATGGAATATTCTTTAATGATGATAAGATTCTATATTCCTTAAACAAATACGACGATAGTGGTGATTTAACAAAATCTGAATTGATATTAGTTGACACAAACGGTAAAGAATTATCCAAAGAGTCAATATCTAATTACTTAGAATCATCAGATAATTTATTCATCGTAGAACATTTAGTATCTGTACCAGGAGTAGGATTTTTCTTAAATGGTTCTGAAGTTTTTTCTGAAACAAGTGATGAAAATATAATTGATGGTAAGATGCCTTTGGAAAAAGATGATAAAGTTTCACTTCCTAATGAAGACTCTATGGAACAAAAGCTTCAAAATGGTAAATCTGATGGAAACGAGCCACCTGCCGGTAGCCCTGGTGAAATGGATGCAAAGGATAAATTTGTTGTACCATCGATTAATATTACTGATGTTGGGAGCGAAGATGGAAATGTGGATTTCTATGATATGACAAACGAAGTATTGCTATTCAAATGTAGTCATCAAGTTGATACTCAAGTAAAGGGCAAAGGTACTATAGAAGTATCTCATACAGAAGCAGACTGGGGAGATGAAGTAACATTTACTATTTCTCCAGCAGAGGGCTATGTGTTGGGAGTTGTAAAAGTAACAGATTCAAATGGTAGTGTAGTAACATTTACTGATTATACATTTGTAATGCCAAATGCAGATGTAACAATCGAAGTAACATTTGTTGTAGAAAACCCAGAAACATATGCCTTCATTAGTGTTATTGTGTTTGCTGCGCTAGGCGGGAGTTTTTATTGGTTTATTACGAGTAGAAAGAAAAAAACTTATATAGAAGAATAAGAAGATGGAATAGAATAATCCATCTTTTTTTGATAATTGCATATCAAAAAAATGATGTTAACCAAAAAAGGTTGACACCATCAGAATATTTTGCTATATTAATACTGCTAAACAAAGGAGGGAAACAATATGGCAGTTAAATTAAGATTAAAAAGAGGCGGTTCAAAACAAAGACCTTTCTATAGAATAGTAGCAGCAGACGCTCGTAGTCCAAGAGACGGAAGATTTATCGATACTATCGGTACATACAACCCAATCCCAGCTGAATACGAAGTAAACATTGACGAAGAAAAAGCAATGTACTGGTTAACAAATGGTGCTCAACCAACTGATACTGTTAGAAACCTATTAAGCAAAAAAGGTATTATGGCTAAATACGCTGAATCTAAAAAAGAAGGTAAATAATTATGGAATTAAAAGAATTTGCTGAATATTTAGTTAAAAGCATAGCTAAAGAACCTGATATGGTGAGTGTTCAACAATTTGGTGGTGAAGAAGATTCAACCATTTTAGAAATTATTGTCCACGAATCAGATATGGGCACAGTAATTGGACGTAATGGAAAAATGGCAAATGCTATTCGTACATTAGTACAAGCCCATGCATATATTTTAGGTTTAAACAAAGTTAAAATAAATATTGATTCATTTTAATATAAAACGAAAAGAGTATGTACTAATACTCTTTTTTTTTGCTGTAAATTACCTATAAATAGATAACTTTTTAACCATAAATTCTTTAGGTTTTACTCTTGATTTATAAGCAACACAAAATTTTTTCAAAGAATCTAATTTTAAAATAGATTCTAATATTACTTCACTATCTCTTTCATTTAAATTAATATCATATCTTATAAATTTTTTATAATCCATAGGACTAACACCCATTACTTTTTTAAACGTTTCAGAATAATACTCTAATGAATTAAAACCATTATCAAAAGCTATCTTTAAAACACTATCATTATATTTATAACATTTTTAACTATTATAAACTTTCATATAGTTTAAATAATTTATAATAGATACCCCAATTTCCTTTTTAAATTTTTTCATAATATAATATTTATCATAGCAAAAAACACTACTTATCATATCAATAGTAATTTCTGAATATATATTGTTATCTAAATAATTTAAAATATTACAAATTAATTCATTAGAATACATATAATCTTCCTTTCGGTATGTATTATAACATAAAAGCCATTATTGTTTAAATTTTGCTAAAAATATAGCGTTATAATGGCTTTATTAAAGGAGGAAAACATTATGAATTATGCACAATGGAAAAATATGGCAGAATTAAGAGAGGAGTTAACAAAGGTTGATAAAAATTTAACTATCAAACGTTCTGGTATACCACTAACGTATGATGACGAACATCTATATATTGATGATAAAGATCATCACACTCTAGTTATAGGGACAACTGGTTCAGGAAAGACACAAAGTGTAGTCTTACCGCAAATTAAATTAAGTATGTACGCAAATGAATCTTTAGTAATAAGTGATGCTAATGGAGAAATATATAAAACTATAGGTACTCACTTAGAAAAAAGAGGATATAAAGTATATGTTATCAACTATGATAATACTAAAAAAGGTAATAATTGGAACCCATTAACATTACCTTATAAACTTTATAAAAAAGGCAATGTTGATGAAGCTCAAGGAATTCTTGAAAAAATAGGTTATTATTTATTTAAAGAAATGGGTACTAATACTATGGATTCTTTTTGGACAGAATCAGCAACTCAGTGTTTCATAGGAATTGCCCTATATTTGTTTGAAAACGTTTCTGAAGAAGAAATTAATTTTAATAGTATTTATGACATTGCCTGTATAGGAGAAGAAAAATACGAAGATAAAACATATTTTAATTATATATTATCTCAATTGGATAGGACATCTCCAATATACATTAATTTATCTGGGACATTACTTGCACCAACAGAAACAAGAGGTGGAATATTATCAGTATTTAAACAAATACTACGTCTTATTGTAAGTAGACAAGGATTATCAAGTATGTTAGGAACAAGCGATTTTGCTTTAGAGGAAATAACAAATGATAAATTCGCAATTTTCTTAGTAGGCGGAATTAATGCTTATACAACAAGATTAAATCCAATGTTCATTGATGAACTTTATTCAGCGGTCCTTTTACAAGATGAAAGAAAAAGTAGAATAAATATTATTCTTGATGAATTTGATTCATTTTGTCCATTAAATAATTTCAGTAATTTATTAAATTCATCACGTAGTATGAATATGAAATTTACTATTGTTGTAAAAAGTTTAATTGACTTAGAAAGACAATATGGCAAAGAAGATACTGAAATAATCAAATATACAATGGGGTGCATTATATATCTTCTTGCAAATGACAATTATACATTAGAGGAAATATGTAGACTATGTGGTAATAAGTCAGTTGGTACTCCATTAATTACACCAGAAGAATTAAAACTTCTTCAAATATTTGAAGCAGTTGTCTTAATGCCACGCATATTACCAATTAAGACAAAATTAATGCCAGATTACAAGATTCCTTGGGAATTACAAAAACCAAACGCCGAACAACCAGAAAGAAATGTAAAAGAATATAAAGTGTTTGACTTAAAAAAAATATAGCTAATATACTTTTTTTCTTCTTTCTTGCCTTTGATTACTTAAAATAGTATAATTTAGAAAGAAGGATTGATGAAAAATGGAAAAATATTATCCTGAACATGTTGCTATCATTTTAGATGGCAATCGAAGATGGGCTAAAAGGCAAGGACTACCTCAACTTAAGGGTCATCAAAAAGGATTTGAAAATATAAGAGATTTAGCTCCGTATATTATAGATAGAGGAGTTAAATACTTAAGTGTATTTGCCTTTTCAACAGAAAACTTTAAAAGAACTGCTGAGGAAGTTAAATACTTAATGGATTTATTTGTCGAAATGTTTACTAAGGAATGTGACAAAATCCATAATGAAAATATAAAGATAGTATTCTCTGGTAGAAGAGAAAATTTAAGAAAAGATGTCTTAGATGCTATGGACTACATAACTGAAAAGACTAAAGATAATACCAAAGGAGTCTTTAATATTTGCTTAAATTATGGAGGACAGCAAGAGATAGTAGATGGCACAAAAAGAATGATTAAGGATGTTCAAGATGGAAAATTATCATCAGATGAAATAGATGAAAAATTATTATACAAGTATATGTACAATGATTTACCACCAGTCGATTTAATGATAAGAACAAGTGGTGAAGAAAGAATTAGTAATTTTATGATTTATAGCTTAAGCTATGCGGAATTATATTTTACAGAAAAATGTTTCCCAGACTTTGATAGAACAGAGTTTGAAAAAGCAATAGATTCGTATAATAATAGAGAAAGAAGATTCGGAGGAAATAAAAAATGAAAAAAAGAGTTATAACAGCAGCAGTTCTTGTTCTTGCAGTATTGGTATTGTTTTTACTACCAGATTTTTTATCGATTTATGCTATAGCAGTAGCATCAGGCATAATGGCAGCACTTGCCTATAAAGAAATTTTAGGTTTAAAAGAAAGCCATAAACCATATCCTAAATATATAACAGTATTAGGATTTATATGTATGGAATTAATGGTATTTCATAGTACTAAGGCATCATATATTTATAATGGAGTATCATTTTGTATGATAGGACTTACTTTCCTATTATTAACTATACCAGCGATATTTGATACAAAAGATAAATACACTACTAAAGAAGCTTTCCATTTAATTGGTACAACAGTATTAATTGGATTATTCTTTAATTTATTAATGTTATTATTTAATGGAAATAAATGGTTACTTTTATATTTATTATTAGTGGCTACTATGACAGATACATTTGCTATGTTGATTGGTTGCTTAATTGGTAAACATAAACTTATTCCAAATGTTTCACCTAAAAAATCAGTTGAAGGTAGCATAGCAGGCTCAATAGTAGGAACAGCGATAGCTTCAATATATTATATTTACGTAGTAGAATCAAATATAGGGTTATTTACTTTGATAGCAATGACTCTGTTATTAACAATCCTAGGTCAATTAGGAGATTTATTCTTTAGTAAAATAAAAAGAGAAAATGGTATAAAAGACTTTTCTAATTTAATGCCGGGACATGGTGGTATCTTAGATAGATTTGATAGTTTAATTTTTATAATGTATGGTTACGTTATAATTATTAATATATTAAATATGTTTTTATAGTAAGGTGATGAAATGGGAACAATATTAAACATATTATTATTTGTATTTATACTTGGTTTATTAGTATTCGTCCATGAATTAGGTCATTTTCTTACCGCTAAAAAAAGCGGTGTCTATATTCATGAATTTTCTATTGGTATGGGGCCACTAATTAAGTCAATCAAAGGAAAAGATGGTATTCAGTATTCAATACGTGCTTTGCCAATTGGCGGATATGTTCAAATGGCAGGAGAAATATACGAAGATGATGATACCAACACAGTACCAAAAGAAAAATTTATGTGCAATCGCCCATGGTATCAAAGATTGATAATCTTGGTAGCTGGAGTTTTTAATAACTTCCTACTTGCAATAGTGCTTTTATTTGCAATTGCACTTATTTGGGGAGCTCCTTCATTAGAACCAAAAATAAGCGGAGTAACGGAAGGAAAACCTGCTCAACTAGCTGGTCTAGAAGCAGGAGATGTTATAACTTCAGTAAATGGCACAAAAGTAAGTACATGGGATAAAGCTCAATTACTACTTATTTTAAAAGATAAAGATGATACATACGAAATAACTGTGAAAAAAGAAGATGGAAGTACAGAAAAATATAGTGTAAAACCAGAAGTTACAGAAGATGAAGATGGTAACGAATCAAGAGTGTTTGGAATAGAAATAAGAAGTGAAGTAAAAAAAGGCTTTGGAGTTTCAGTAAAATATGCTTTTACTAAATTCGCAAGTACGGTAGATCAAATGTGGTTAACAATAGTTAATTTATTCACAGGTAAAATTTCAATCAATAGTTTATCAGGTCCTGTAGGTATTTATACAGTAGTAGGTGAAACAAGAAAATCAGGTATAGAAAATGTTATATTCTTAATTGCTTATTTAAGTATTAATCTAGGTATTATGAATATCCTACCAATACCAGCATTAGATGGAGGACACGTTTTATTCTTGCTTATTGAACTTATCACTAAGAAGAAAGTAAACGAAAAAGTAGAAGCAGTAACAACTACAATATTCTTTGTTTTATTACTATTATTGATGTTATATATTACAATACACGATATAATCACATTAATACTATAGAGCTGTAAAAAGCTCTTTTTACTTACAAAAAGTTCGATTTACAATTTTCTAAATTATAAAGAAAATATAATAAATTTATCCAAGGTACCGAAAAATATGAGAAAAATGTTCAAAAATTAGAAAAAAATCACTTTTTTTCTAAAAAAATCAAAAAAAGTATTGCCAAATTAATTTAAAAATGCTATATTTAATTTGCTTACTTTTATGGCGCTGTAGCTCAGTTGGCTAGAGCATCCGGTTCATACCCGGCAGGTCGTGTGTTCGAATCACACCGGCGCTACCAATTAGTATATTAAGCAAACCTAGTAAATAAAGGGTTTGCTTTTATTTTTGTCTAAATTTGATTAAGTGATTAAAACTTTATAAAATGGTATCACTAACATACAAATAACATACACTTTTAAAAAATTTATAGTTAAAAGCTAAAAAAATTTATATATAAAAGGCTATAACCAAAAATCTTAGGGATATAAAGTTTTGTTATAACATTCCTTTTTTTATGTAACAAAAAAATTCATATGATAAAATATACAAGGAAAATATGAAAGGTAAAAGGTAAGTGTAAAATGAAAATAACAAAATCACCAGCATGTCTATGTAGACCAAATGAAAATATTCAAGATATAAAATTATTTGAAGATGATACAAAATCTTTAAATCTATTGCTATGTGAAAACGGCGACCTATATTGGATGTTAAAAGCATCCCAAACAGAAAGAATATCTTATGAAACATTTTCTGTTTCTAAAGAAGATTATGAAATCTATGAGCAATTTGAAAATTTATATAATGACATTCTAAATGCCAGAATATATACTCCGTCCAAGGTACCTAAAAGTAAAGAAGAACTAATGGAATCACCAGATTTAACAGAAGAAGACATTGAATATTTAGAGGAGATAAGATTACTTGATATCGAAGAGACAAAACAAGCAAATGAAGAATTAAAAAGTAAATCAGAATATCAGAATTTAGTTAGTGATGGAGTTATAACTTGGTACAGTGATGAAGAAGATAAGAAAAAAGCCTCAGTAATTAGAATAACTAAATTAGAAGATGAGTACTTACTGGAGTTTATTCGTCAATCCAACAAAAATGATTTGGGTACATGGCAATGGCCTGGAAGTATAACAATTTGTTTTAAAAATTCAGAAAGTAAATATGCTCCATTTAATATAGCGTTTATGCGACAATTTAATAACTTACAGCGTTTTGAAAGAATCCCTAATAGACAAATACATATTGATGAATATCTATATACTAAAAAATTACAATTAGTGAAGAAAGACAACTGATAGTCTTTCTTTTTTTTGATTTTCTTAATTATATTGAACTTAAGTAAATATTATTTTTGATAAAACTAAACAATAGTAAAAGTGATTCCTTTACTTAGATTCTAGTATAAATTATCTTTTCAATGTTATAATACAATAAAAGGAGAAAAAAATATGAAAGAATTATTAAAAAAATATGCAAGTACAATTTTAAATACTTGTTTACAAGTGCAAAAAGGTCAACCATTATTTATAAGTGCAAATTATGAAAGAGTAGATTTTGTTAGAATAATAGCAAACGAAGCCTACAAGATAGGAGTAACTGATATATATTTTGATTTAACAGACGTTTATCTTAAACATGAAGCGTTAGTAAATTTAGAAACAGAAGAATTAAAAGGCATGCAATTTTGGAATAAGGAGATATGGAATGAGTATGCTAAAAAGGGTGCTGCTTTCATAATGCTTGCTTCAGAAACACCAGGCTTAATGAAAGACGTTGAACCTCAAAAAATAGGAGAATTAACAATTTATGCTTTTAATACGCGCAAGGAATTTGACGATTTGCGAGATAAATCAATGGTACCATGGTGCATAGCAGCTGTTCCAACAGAAGCATGGGCAAAAAAACTATTCCCTAAATCACTAAATCCGGTAGACGAATTGTGGGATAAAATATTTGAAATCTGTCACATAAAAGAAGAAAATCCAGAAGAAATATGGAATCAAAAGATAGCTGGTTTAAATGAACGAAGCAAAAAATTAACTTCTTACCAGTTTAAAAAGTTAAAATATATAAATTCTTTAGGTACAAATTTCGAAATAGGACTTCCTAAAAATCATTTATGGTCTTCCGGAAAAGAAACATTGATAAACGGTAAAGATGTTTTGGTAAATTTTCCAACAGAAGAAGTTTTTACTTCACCTACTAATGATTCAGCAAACGGAATTGTTTATTCAAGTAAACCTCTTGCGTATCAAGATAACGTCATTAATAATTTTTGGATAAAATTCGAAAATGGTTTAGCAGTAGAATGTGGGGCAGAAGAAGGAGAAGAAGTACTAAAAAATATAATTTCATCTTGTGAAAATTGCAATCGCTTAGGAGAAGTGGCGTTAGTAGAGTATGATTCATCAATTTCAAAATCTGGACTTGTATTTTATGAAACTTTATACGACGAAAATGCTGCTTGTCACTTAGCGCTAGGTGCATCTTTCCCAGAATGCATAAAAAATGGTCCAAAGATGACAAAAGAAGAATTGCTAGAAAACAAGCTAAATGACTGCACTAATCATGTTGATTTCATGATAGGAACAAAAGATTTAGAAATAGTTGGAATTACAGAACATAACGAAGAAATAATAATTTTTAAAAACGGAAATTTCGCCAAAAACTTCCAATAATTATTAATGTAAACAAAAACGTTAATAGACACTTCAAAAAAAGTCGGTTTGACTAAAACATAAATATAAAGTAAAATTAATACATACAGAGGAGAATTTGTATGAATAAAAAAAGACATAAATTACGTCTTAGAAAAAAAGTTATAAAAACAATACCAATAATTTTACTTATAATTGTTTTAGTAATAGGTTTAGTAATAAAAAGCTATAGCGTCTTATCTAATGAAGTAACAAAAAGTGATGTAGAATCTGCAAAGACATATACAGATTCAACTACTTTATCAGAAATGTTACAAATAGAGAAGATAGTTAATGTAATAGAAAAAAATCAAAAAGATAATATTGTAACCTATTATGCTGAAACATTTAAATTAGATATTAATAAAACACTTGAAATAGTTCATAAATATACAGATACATATCAAGGTGAAGAATATAATAAAACTTTCGTAATTGGTCCTGAAATGGTAAAAAAGAAATTAGGTTCTTTTAATAGTTTTGAAGCAGGAGTAGTTTACTTTGTCCGAGACCTGTATCGCTATCCAGAAAAATATGGCTCATCAATTTCAGAAATACGCACAGACGAAACACCAACGCTGAAAACAAAATCAGCAGATGGTAATATATATATGGATAATGGATTAACTTTTGAACAATACGTTGGAAAAATAAGTGATTTATTTGGAATAGATAAAGCAACAGTTTTGGCTATTTCTTATCAAGAAACCGGTATAAAGTCAAGCACTCTTTTTAAATATAGTAATAATATAGGTGGGCATCGTGGTTATAATGGTTGGATGAAATTTACCACTCTAGAAGCAGGAGTAATATCTCATATTCTTTCAATAAAATCAATGGTTGATAACTTTAGCCTAGATTTAACAACAGAAGCCGGCTTATCTGGAATATCTGGAATATACGTTAATGGTAATATTTCAAAACCACAAGCTTCATGGATTGAAAAAGTTACAATATTTAAAAAACAAATCAATGAAAAAGACTTATTTAGTATAAAATAATAAGTCTTTTTTTAATTTTTGCAAAAAAGCATAATTAAATCTTGCATTTTTTTGTAAAAATAAGTACAATAGTAATCACTTTTATTGACTTTGGAAGTCAAAAATAATATAATTAGATATATTATGTCTTAAAGAAAAAGAAGCTGGTGATTCTTTGGAACAATATTTTACTAACAATCCTAATTTAAAAAGTGAATTACGCACAATTATATATAAACACAAAGGGCTAACTATGTCCTTTTTTAGCGACAATGGTGTTTTTTCGAAAGATAAATTGGATTTTGGAAGTACATTATTGATTGAGACAATTTTTGAAAAAGTTAATAAAGATAATTTAAATATATTAGATGTTGGTTGTGGATATGGCTTTATTGGTATATCACTTGCCAAGATAATGAAGGCACATGTTACAATGTGCGATGTAAATAAAAGAGCTCTACACTTAGCAGAAAAAAACGCATCTGAAAACGATGTTACTGATTCTGTTCAAGTGTTAGAAAGTAATATTTACCAGAATATTACTGATAAATATGATTTAATCATAACAAATCCTCCTATTCGAGCAGGCAAAGAAGTTGTCTACGGAATATTGGATGGAGCAAGAGACCGTCTTAAAGCGAAGGGTGAGCTGTGGTTCGTTATCCGAAAAAATCAAGGAGCTAAAAGTACTATTAAGCATTTAGAAGATAATTATAATGTTGAAATAGTAACTAAAAGCAAAGGCTTTTATATCATAAAGGCCGAAAATCGTTGACAATGAACTTTACATCACTTAGAATTAATCCTCAGTGGCGTATTGTTTTTTTCGTCGAAAACAACACAAAAAAATAGGCATAGGGGTGAAACACAAATGGCAAAAATTGCACAATTTGGAGATCATGCTCAAAGAAAAACATTCTCCAAAATCAAAAACACCATAGAGTTGACAGATTTATTAGAAATTCAAAAGAAATCTTACCAAAGATTTCTAGAACAAGGAATCAAGGAAGTATTTGATGAATTATTTCCTGTAGAAAGTTTCACTGGTAACATTTCACTTGAACTAGGAGATTACTATTTCGAAACTCCTAGATACACAGTAAAAGAAGCTAAAGAACGTATGGTTAACTATGCGGCACCTTTAAAAGTTCAAGCTCGTGTATTCATTCATGAAACAGGTGAAGTTAAAGAACAAGAAATATTCCTAGGCGACCTACCATTAATGACTGAAGCTGGTACATTCATTATCAATGGTGCTGAACGTGTTATCGTTTCTCAATTAGTAAGAAGTCCATCAG
>CAZJHG010000016.1:0-27697 GCA_964545885.1 uncultured Muribaculaceae bacterium
TTGTAAGATGTTTTGAAGATGGAGAAATTACCCATGTAGAAGGAAAAATAGATCCTATCCGTGATATTGAAATAATCAACACAGAGTTGATTTTAGCTGATTTAGAAATAGTTGAAAATAGAATTAGTAAAATAGAGAAAAAAGCTGAAACTACAAAAGATAAAGCAGCAGTACTTGAATTAACAGCACTTCGTAAGTCAAAAGAAGCTTTAGAATCTGGAACACCACTTCGTAGCATAGAATATACAGAAGATGAATTAAATTGTATATCAGGATTTAACTTCATAACATTGAAAAAAATTATCTATGCAGCAAACGTAAATGATGAAGATGCAATTACTGGATACAATGCATATACTAAGTTGGTTGAAGAATATGCAGAAAAAGAAGGATCAAAAGTTATAGTAATGTGTGCTAAATTAGAAAGTGAACTATCAGATTATGAAGATGAAGAAAGAAAATCCTTTATGGAAGATTTAGGACTTAATTCATCAGGCTTAGATCAATTAATTAAAGCAACATACGATTTATTAGGGTTAAAAACATTCTTTACATCAGGAGAAGATGAATGTCGTGCTTGGACATTCAAAAATGGTATGAAAGCACCTGAATGTGCTGGAATTATTCACACAGACTTTCAAAAAGGCTTTATAAAAGCTGAAGTAATGTCATATGAAGATTTAGCAACATTAGGAAATGAAAAAGCAGTTCAAGAAGCAGGAAAACTTCGCCTTGAAGGTAAAGAATATATTATGAAAGATGGAGATATCTGTTATTTCCGTTTCAATGTTACAAAGTAAGGAATTAATCCTTATTTTTTATTGTTTACAATAGCCAACAATTGTGCTAAAATATGAAACGAGTAAGAAATTTACTCCTTGCTTTATACTTGATATAAAGCCGAAAAGACCATAAGGAGGTGTAAAAAATGAACAAATATGAAATGATGTTTATTGTAAAAGCAACTATGGAAAGCGAAAATGTTAAAGCAACAGCTGAAAATATCAAAAAAGTTGTTACTAATTTAAAAGGTAACGTAGTTGAATACAAAGAACTTGGTGAAAAAAAATTAGCTTATCCAATTAACAAAGAATTAAACGGATATTACTTCTTAATGCAATTTGAAGCTACTAAAGAAGTTGAAGCTGAATTAAGTCGTAAAGCTAGACTTGATGAAAACATACTAAGACATTTAATTATTAAATTAGATGAGGAGTAAGATAAAGTATGAACAAAGCGATTATAATCGGAAGATTAACTAGAGATCCAGAAATGCGTACAACAACTAGTGGAATTAATTCAACTTCATTTACAGTAGCAGTATCTCGTAATTATTCGAATCAAAATGGGGAAAGAGAAACTGATTTTATCAATTGTGTTGCTTGGAGAAAACAAGCTGAAAATATAGCCAAGTATTGTACAAAAGGAACACAAGTGGCTGTTGAAGGAAGAATCCAAACTAGAAGTTATGACGCACAAGATGGAACAAAAAGATATGTAACTGAAATAATAGCAGATAACGTTACTTTCTTAGGTAGAAGTAATGGAACTGCTGGCGAAAATAATATAGTAGGTGCTGGAAACGATATAGCTACAACTGACATTAGCGAAGATCCATTCAAAGACTTCGGTAGTGAAGTGGCTTTAAGTGATGACGACCTACCATTCTAAAAGGAGGATTTAAATCATGGCTGAATTTTATCGTAAAAAGAAGAAAATATGCCAAATGTGTGCTGGTAAAAGTGTTGACTACAAAGATGTTATGATTGTTTCTAAATATATTAATGAAAAAGGAAAAATCATGCCACGTAGAATGACTGGCGCTTGCGCTAAACACCAAAGACATATAGCTCAACAAATTAAATGGGCTAGATATATGGCATTACTTCCATACGTTAAGTAATAAACGAATACTCAGAAATGAGTATTTTTTTTGTATGATAAAAACAATTAAATAATATTTTTTGCAAAAAAAGATGACCTTTTAACAATGAAAGTCATCTAATATATTTCTAATTCATCTCTTTTATTTTATTAGCTATCTTAGTAACATTACCAGCACCTAGTGTTAAAACAACATCTCCCTCTTTAACATTATCTTGTAAGTACTTGATAACTTCATCATGTTTACTAATATGAATAGCTTCTTTACCTAATTTCTTAAGTTCATCTATTAAGTCGTGTTCACTAATATTAAAAGTATTAACTTCTCTAGCAGCATATATATCAATAACTATTATATGATCAAAATGTTGCAAAGCTAGAGCAAAATCATGTAAGTGTTCTTTTAATCTACTATACGTATGAGCTTCAAACACTACCCAAGATTCATTGTATTTTTTATTTTTAATACCTTTTACAGTAGCCATTATCTCAGTAGGGTGATGTCCATAATCATCAAACACCTTAGCTCCATTAAGTATTCCCTTGTATTCTAACCTTCTAGAAGCACCAGTAAATTTTATTAATGCTTTACCAACCGTTTCAACACTTATTCCATAAGCATCACATAATGCCACACAACACAAGCTATTAAATACATTGTGCATACCAGCTACTTTTAAAGTAATACTTCCCATAAATTTGTTTAACTTATACACATCATATGTCGGATATCCATCATCATCAAAAGCAACATTTTTATATGTCCAATCAGCTTCCTCATTACTACCAACAGTAATAATATGAGCTTTACTATAATTTCTTAAATTGTAGCATCTATCATCATCTCTATTTAATACAAGATATCCATCTTCTGGAAGTAAAGAAACATATTTTTGAAAACTCTTCTCTATATTATCTATATTTCCAAAATAATCTAAATGATCATTATCAATATTAAGTATAATAGCACTTCTTTGTACAAAGTTTAAATAACTCTCACAATACTCACAAGCTTCTATTATAAAGTAATCACTATCTCCAACACGATAGTTAGTATTATCAAGTACCTTTAAATTAGCACCTACTTGTATAGAAGGGTCTAATCCTGCTTCAATAAATGAACAAGTAACCATACTTGTTGTACTAGTCTTACCATGAGTACCAGCTATTCCTATAGTATCTTTAAATAACTTAGTAATCTCTCCTAGGAATTCTCCACGTTCTATAATAGGAATGCCTAATTCAGTAGCTCTAACTAATTCAGGATTATCTAATTTAACAGCCGCTGTATAGACAACTAAATCTATATCTTTAGTAATATTTTCACTAACCTGTCCAATATTAACATGAATTCCATTATTAATAAGCCATTCTGTTTGATGTGAACTAACTCCATCACTACCACTTACTTCATAATTCCATTTTTTAAGTATTAAAGCAATACCACTCATACTGATACCACCAATACCTACCATATATATATGTTTATATTTTTTTATATCTATTGTCATAATTATTCCCCCTTAAAACCATTTACAGTATTCTTAAATTCATTTCCTCTGTCTTCAAACGCTTTATATTGATCCCAACTAGCACAAGCAGGACTAAGTAGAATAACATCTCCTTTTATAGCTTTTTCATAACAAGCAGTAGTAGCATTAACTAAGTTATCAAATACTCCACAATCTTTACCAATTCTATCACAATATTCTTTTATTCTTGCTTTAGTTTCTCCATAACAAGCTACATAAGTAACATTATTCATGCAAGGTGTTAAATCATCAAAAGAATGTCCTCTATCTAGACCACCTAAGATTAATAGAGTAGGTTGACTAAATGACTTTAATGCAATCTTTGTAGATTCACAGTTAGTGGCTTTACTATCATTATAATAGTCAACTCCATCTATTGTAGTAACATATTCAATTCTATGTTCAACACCACCAAATGTTCTTAGTACTTTACAAATACTTTCATTATCAACACCATATACTTTAACAGCACTTATTACAGCCATTATATTTTCATAATTATGTAAACCTTTT
The DNA here is from genome assembly GCA_964545885.1 of uncultured Muribaculaceae bacterium. Taxonomy (GTDB): domain Bacteria; phylum Bacillota_I; class Bacilli_A; order RF39; family UBA660; genus Coprovivens. Next base: position 3,930 of record CAZJHG010000016.1, read on the forward strand.
AATTTAATCTCATTACAATCTATAACTTTTTCGTCCCTATAATAGATAGTATTATTATCTAAATAAACATTCTGTTTACTATCTTTTGAAAAATAATATTTAGTGCTGTTGATATCTTCTGATATATCCACAGCTTCTTTATTATCATAATTTATAATAGCAATATCTTCTTTAGTATGATTATTAAATATCTTTTTCTTAGTATTTACATATTTTTCATGTGAATCATGAAAATCAGTATGTACTTCATATATATTAGTTAAAACACTTACATTAGTTTTAAACTCATACATATCACATAATTGATGATCAGATATTTCCATTACTAAGTATTCATTTTCTTTTATATCTTTAACAAAATTACATAAAGGAGTTCCTATATTACCACCAAGATATACAGGTAAACCAGCTTCTTTCATTATATTGTAAATAAGTGTAACTGTAGTAGTCTTACCATTAGACCCAGTAACTCCAATTATATTCACGTTTTTATTCATATACCCATATGCAAGTTCAACTTCATTTATTACATCCATTCCTAACTCTTTAGCTTTAACTACTGCAGGATGATCGTACTTGATTCCGGGATTTTTAACCATTACATCGTAAGTATTATCTAATAAATCAATCGGATTACTAGTTATCTCTATCTTTACCCCCATATCTTCAAGTATTTTTACTTGTTCAGGATTTTGCTCATTCATATCAGTAACTAACACAGTATTATCTGGAGCTAGTATTTTAGCAGCCTCAAATCCACTTCTAGCCATTCCTAGTATAAACACTTTTTTATTTTTTAACATATTATCACCTTCTAATAAATTATATCATACTAAAATAGTAAGATATTACACTTTTTTCTTTAGATAAATATACTATCACAATAATATCTTCAAAAACATATTTTATCCTTTATTTATGTTAAGAAATAGTAAAAGAAAACTAATTTATGAGTGGACATATCTTTTAGCAATATTTAAATTCTAAAAATATTAAATTGTATTTGCCTAATCCTAGTTTTTTAGAGTATTCCATAGTATAATAACGACCAAAGAGAAATTCTCTAAGTATTTATTATTTCATCATAATTTGATATAATTAAATACAGACATTAAAGAAAAGGAGTGAACTATATGAAAGTAATTTTACTTCAAGATGTTAAAAAACAAGGAAAGAAAGACCAAATTATTGATGTTAGTGATGGCTATGCAAGAAATTTTCTAATAAAAAATGGTTTAGCTATAGCAGCAACAACTACAAGTAAAAAAGCCCTAGATAGAGAACTAGACAAAAGAAAAGCCGAAGAAGAAGCATTTATTGAAGAGTGCAAAGCAATAGTTGAAAAGCTTAAAACTACAGAGATAATTATAAAAGTTAAAACTGGCGAACAAGATAAAGTATTTGGTACAGTATCTTCAAAACAAATATGTGAAGAATTAAAGAAAAAAGGTTTTAACATAGATAAGAAAAAAATATGTTTAGACTATGCACTCGACTGCTTAGGAACTCATAATGTAAAAATAGAGTTACATAAAAAAGTAATAGCAGAAGTTAAGGTAACATTAAAAAAATAAGTAATTAAAACGTGATAAAGTGGGTGATATAATGCCAGCAAGAAAAATGCCTCAGAACCTTGAAGCTGAAATGAGTGTTCTAGGTTGTGCTTTCTTAAATAAAAATGCACTTACTAAAATATGTGAAGAACTTTATTCAGATATGTTTTATAGTGATGCAAATAAGAAGTTATTTGAAGCTATAAAAAGATGTTATGATCAAAAAATTCCGCTCGATATAACAACTATCAAAGAAGAATTAGATAAGAAAAAAGATTTATCTGCAATAGGTGGAATTGATTATTTAAGTGAAGTTATTGATTCAGTAGCAACAGCAGCAAATTTAGAATATTATATAAAAATAGTAAAAGATAAAGCTGTAATGCGAAATTTAATTGATACAGCAACCGATATTGTAACAAACGCATATGAAGAAGACGAAGATATAACACATCTTTTAGATGATGCAGAAAAGAAAATATTAAATGTCGTTAAAGAACGTCAGACAAGTGATTTTATACATATAAAAGACGCAATTGCTATAGCCCAAGAAAACTTGGAAAAGCTATCCCAAAATAAAGACGATATAACAGGTATTCCAACAGGATTTTATGATTTGGATAAAGTAACATCTGGATTACATGCCGGTGAAATGATTATAATCGCCGCTCGTCCAGGTATGGGAAAAACTGCTTTTGCCCTAAATATAGCTACAAACGCTGCCCAAAATACAAAAAAGGCTATCGCAATATTCAACTTAGAAATGCCGGCCGAACAATTAGTTAACAGAATGCGTTCAGCTGTTGGCCAAATAGATTCCTCAAAAATAAGAACAGGGAACATGACTCATGAAGACTGGAAAAGAATTAATGAAGCCAATAGTCAGTTAGCTGAAACTAATATTCAAATTGTCGATGACGCAGGTATAACTGCTGCTGAAATAAAAGCAAAATGCCGTAATTTAGCCAACAAAGAAGAAGGTTTAGGATTAGTAATAATCGACTACTTACAGTTAGTTACTAGTGGAGGAAAAAGACCAGAATCACGTCAACAAGAGGTTTCAGATATTTCAAGAGCCTTAAAAACAATGGCAATGGAACTTAAAGTTCCTGTAATAGCATTAGCCCAATTATCACGTAGTGCTGAAAAAAGAGAAAATAATCAGCCAATGTTAGCGGATTTGCGTGAATCAGGTTCAATTGAGCAAGATGCCGACATGGTATTATTTATAAATAGAAATGACTACTATAAAGCAAAAGAACAACTAGATGCTTCTAAAAATGTTGTGGCAGATATAATTATAGCTAAGCATCGTAAAGGTTCAACAGGAAAATTCCAACTTCTATTTGAACTTAACATGAGTAACTTTAGAAATTACTTAGCTACAGAAACGGAAGGTTTAGAAAATGAATAATATTAAAGGAATTGTATTAAGTGTACTGATTATACTATTATCGACACTACTAGTAGGTTTTAGCTTTGCAGTAGAAGAAAATTATGAAACTCCTTCTTCCTTTTACCAAGTATATCTTGATGGTGAAAAAATTGGCTTAATAAAATCAGAAGAAGAATTATATTCGCTAATTAATAAAGAACAAGTAGAAATAAAAGAAGAATATAATGTTGATCAAGTATATCCACCAAAAGGTTTCAAAATAATAAAAAAGAATACTTATGACGAAAATATTACAACTGTTGAATCTGTATACGATGAAATAAAAGAACAAAAAGAATTTACAATAAAGGGGTATACAATTACTATAAAAACAGACTTAGAGGGAGCAGAACCAATATACATATATGTTTTGGATCAAGCCGTTTTCGAAGAAGCTATTAATAATATTGTAGCAACATTCATTGGTGAAGAAAGATATGAACAATATTTATCAAAAGAACAACCAGAAATAGCAGACACTGGTTTTATAATTGAAAATATGTATTTTAAAGATAAAATTACTATCAAAGAATCATATGTTAGTGTAAATGAAAAAATATACACAAATGCAGCTGATTTAACTAAATATTTATTGTTTGGTGAAAACACTTCAGTAAAAGAATATACGGTAAAACAAGGAGATACAATTGAAACAATCGCCGAGTCAAATCAACTTAACGTAGATGAGTTACTAATTGCCAATGATAACATAAATACAGAAGATGTTCTATTAGCAATTGGTCAAACTATCAACGTAGCCTTAATCGATCCAGTACTTTCTTTAGTTTATGAAGAGTATGTAGTAGAAGATGTCGAACAACAATATGAAAAGGTAATTGAAAAAGATACAACCAAATACAACAATTATAAAGAAAAAACTCAAACAGGTGTAAATGGTATAAACCGTGTTACATCACGTATTCAATTTACTAATGGAGAGCAAAATGCTGGAGCTATTACTTTAGATTCTCAAGTAATTAGGGCAGTTCAAAATGAAATTACAGTAGTAGGAACCAAAATTAGATTTACTGGTGATGGTCAAACTGGTACATATGTTGATACAGGAGATGCTTGGGCATGGCCAACCAATTCTCCATATGTTATTACTTCTAATTATGGTTACCGTTGGGGAACATTACATGATGGTATGGACATCTCTGGTACAGGATATGGTTCACCAATATATTCCTCATTAGATGGCGTCGTCGTACAAGCTCAATGGGGAGGAATAGTAGGAAGTAGTGCCGGCTACAACGTAGTTATCAAGCACTCAAACGGTTATTACACAGTGTATGCACACTGTTCAAAATTATATGTTTCAAAAGGAGAAACAGTTTCAAGAAGACAATTAATAGCAGCAATGGGAAAATCAGGAACAGCAACAGGAACACACTTACACTTCGGAGTATTCTATGGTGGGCCTCCATATAATGGTGGACGTTCAATCGACCCACGTAAGTTGTGGAGTTAGATGAAAATATGTAATTTAGCAAGTGGCTCAGAAGGAAATGTAACTTATGTAGAAACAGAAAAACACAAGATTTTACTCGATCTTGGCACAACTGTTAAATACATAAAAGAAAAGCTTTCTGAGCTTTCCGTTTGCTTAGAAGATATCGACTATGTTTTTATAACACATGTTCACGATGATCACGTAAAAGCCTTAAAAACATTTGTTAAAAAATATAGCCCAACAATATGTGTAAGTCCTAAAATGTTCTCTGAATTAGAAGATTTAAAATACTATGAAAAAATAATGCTATATGATGACTTTGTTGTACTAGACGATGCAATAGTAGAAGTAATAAAAACATCTCATGATACAAGTGATTCTCGTAGCTTTATTATCCGAAGCGATGGTAAATCAATGGTTTATATGACGGATACCGGTTTCATAAATACTAAATATTTTAAAAAATTATCCAACTTAAATGTATACTTGTTTGAAAGTAATCATGACATAGAAATGCTCCTACACGGTCCATATCCCAAATGGCTAAAAGATCGTGTAATGGGTCCATATGGCCATTTATCTAACAAAGATAGCGCTATCTATCTAGCTAAAATAATTGGTCCCAATACTAAAAAAATACTTCTGACCCATTTATCTCATAAAAACAACACAGAAGAAAAAGCTCTTCAAACCATTAAAGAAATATTTGAAGAATATGAAGTTAACTTTACTGACATAAAATGTGCTAAACAAAGAGAAAAAAGTGAGTTGATAGAACTATGATAAAAATAATTTGCTTAGGCAAAATAAAAGAAGATTATCTAAATAAAATGATAGAAGATTATAAAAAAAGAATATCACGTTATCATAAGATAGAAATAATCGAATTAAACGATAGCAACGACTTATTAAAAGAATCTCTTGATATAAAAAAACATATTGGTAATCAAGACTATGTAATAGCTCTCGATATTGATGGCGAAAATCTTGATTCAGTATCTCTTGCTAAAAAAATAGATGCTACATTTCTAAATCATAGTACCATTACATTCATCATAGGTAGTTCATATCGTTTACATCAAGATATAAAAAATAGAGCAAATTATCGCTTATCTTTTTCTAAATTAACATTTCCTCATGGATTATTTAGAGGTGTTTTATTAGAACAAATATATCGTTCATTTAAAATATTAAATAATGAAACATATCACAAATAGCATTCACTTGAATGTTATTTTTCTTTATAATAAGAACAATTTATTAACAATCAATTAAAAATATGATAAATTTATTAACAGAAGGTGACTAATATGATAGGAAATGACTGGGATGAAAAACTAAAAATTATCTGGGAAAGCGAAGGTTTTAAAAAATTTTACAAAATAATTGAAAATGAATACAATACTAAAACAATCTTCCCGCCTAAAGACTATATATTCAATGCTTTAAAATTAACACCATACTCTAATACAAAAGTAGTTATAGTTGGTCAAGATCCATATCATGGAGTAGGTGAAGCTCATGGATTATCATTCTCTGTTCAAGAAGGAATAAAAATCCCGCCATCTCTTCAAAACATCTACAAAGAATTAAACTCAGATTTAGGAATACCTATTCATACAAAAGGAGATTTAACTAAATGGGGTAAAGAAGGAGTATTAATGCTTAATGCAGTACTAACTGTTGAAAAAGATAAACCAGCATCACATCGTAACCTAGGTTGGGAACTATTAACAGACTACATTATTAAAGTATTAAATCAAAAAGAAGAACCAGTAGTCTTCATTCTATGGGGTAATTTTGCTAAAGAAAAAGCTAAATATATAACAAATCCTAATCATTACATAATAACATCTCCTCATCCATCTCCTTTTTCTGCTAGAACAGGCTTTTTCGGTAGCAAACCATTTTCTAAAGCAAATAACTTTTTAAAATCAAAAAATATAAAGGAAATAGATTGGAATCTAACTAAATAAACTATTCCAAAGTATACAACTAATTTTAAGTAAAATATAAATCCTTCCAAGTTATATGAACACACATAACAAAAGAGGGATTTTTTTCATAAAAAAAAGACTGAATAATTCAATCTCTAAAATTTACATATAGTCATAATTATCTATCACTATTTAGTTTTATTTTATAACTTAAAGTCATCGATAATTTCATCTTCCATATTCTTTCCATCAAAGAAAGGCTTTATTTCTATTTTATGCAATCTAGCAACTATATTAGAAGGAAACGTCCTAATTAAGTCATTTAATTCACTAGTATATTTATTATAATATGATTTAGCTGCTTGTAATTTCTCACTTGCTTTTTTATTCTCTGTTAGAATTTCTTTAAATACTTTATTATTACTTAAGTCGGAATAATCCATTTTTATTTGTTCTAACAAATTAATGTATTCGGTAAGCTTTCTATCCAAATCAAAGTTACTAATGTTTTCTTCTTTTACTTTATTTAGTCCTTTAAAATAAGTTTTATCACTCTTTAATTCACTTTTTATTAAATTGTCAGCTTTAGTTAAAATATCATATCTATTTCTTAAGGCTTCATCAATTAAACATTCAGCATGGTCAATCTTAGTTTTGGAGTGTTGAAGTTTATTATATTGATAAACATATAATATACCTATTGCTCCAACTAAAATAACAATAAATAAAAAACTATATAATAATGCCATAATATAACCTCTATTCTACTTAAATTATAGCATAATATTAAATTTACAAAAGAATATATTTGTAATAAAATGTAAACAGGTGATAAAAATGGATATTAAAAAAGTAGTAGTTGGTGAGTTAAACACAAATTGTTACATTCTAACTCAAGATAATGAATGTATTATAATAGATCCAGGAGACGATTTTTCAATTATAAAGAAAGAAATAGGAGATAAAAAAGTAATTGGTTGCTTAGTGACTCATTTTCATCCAGACCATATCGGAGCTTTAGAAGAAGTGGTAAGTAAGTATGATATTGAAATAAATAAAGATAAATATGGTAGTTTTGAGTACGAAATAATCGAAACTCCAGGACATACTTTTGACTCTAAAACATTTTATTTTAAGAAAATCAACACTATGTTTACTGGAGATTTTATATTCTTTCATAGTATTGGGCGAACTGATTTGGGAGGCAATGATAAAGATATGCAAAATAGCTTAAATTATTTTAAGCCATTTGATGATGACATAGTAATTTATCCAGGACATGGTCCATCAACCACATTAGGTAAAGAAAAGAAATATTTTGATTTATATTATAAGTAGGATATTCCTGCTTTTTTTATAAAAAATACTATATTGCTATATTAATCAAATATATTAGGGTCAGTATAAGCAATTCTTTCTTCAAATTCTACATAATCTAAATAGATCATTAATATTAAGTACCAATTGCCATCTGCAGGATTTTTTATAATAAGATGATCTCTTCCGGCTTGCTCGATTGTTCCCTCAAAAACTCTATCTCTCCATTCGTTGGAATCAGGAAAACTTACATAAGCCTTTACCTTTTTACCTTTATTATGTCTAAGAATATTTTCAACATAACTTTGTTGCATTGGTATATCGGCTAATTTACCAGCTTCATATCCGCTTTCATAAGAATCTTGATTATTAAAAGAATTGTTGTCTATAGTTGGAAATGTCGGATTTTTATAATAACTTCCATTCATAATTAATTTCACCTCAATAACAATATATGCAATAAAACAAAAATATAGTATAATTCATAATAGGTGAATGAAATGAAATTTGATTATAAAGAGCTCATAGACGAAGTTCAATCTAAAAATTTTTGGCCTCGTCTTTTAATTATGATTGTTGGAGTATTTATATTAGCAGTTACGTATAATATATATTTACTTCATTATGATTTAGTAACAGGTGGAACAAGTGGTCTTGCTATAATAGTAAATCATTTATTTGATATATCTCCAGCTTTATTTATTTTTATTACTGAAATAATTCTTCTGATATTAAGTTTTATTTTACTAGGAACTAAACAAACTGGTATGACATTAGTAGGTTCACTATTATATCCGTTATTTATATCTATAACCGAAGCTCCATGTGAATTAATTGCTAACTTTGTAACGTATGATAGTATTATGTTAGTAGCTTTAATAAGTGGAGTATTATACGGAGTAGGTTGTGGGATAGTATATAAAATGGGATATTCTACTGGTGGAACCGATATTCTAATGCAGATAATGCATAAATATATGAAAATATCAACTGGAACAGCTTCTCTAATATTAAATATAATAGTCATAATACCAGGAGCATTTGTATTTGGTATAAATAAAGCTATCTATGGGATTATCATTGTTGTAATAAATAGTTTTTTTATAGATAAGATAATGCTTGGTATTTCGAATAGTAAAGTTTTTTATATCAGAACTAAAAAGATTGAAGAAGTACAAGATTTCATTAAAGATATGGATACTGGCTTCACTATGGTTAAAGCTAGTGGACATGATAACAAATCAAAATATGATATGATAATGTGTGTTATCAATACCAAAGATTATTTTATGTTTAAAAATGTAATTCAACAAATTGATCCGGAAGCATTCCTTATTATTACAGATTGCTATGAAGTTTACGGCGGCAAACGTAAAGAAACATTTCCATTTATATGATGGATGTTTTTTTTTACTTGATTTTTTGGTATACTTAAAATAGTAAGGTGGTGTAGAATGAAATTTATAGACATAAAAAATTGCTATAAAGTTTACAAAAATGGTGTAACAGCAATTGCTAATCTATCATTATCTATCGATAAAGGAGAATTTGTCTTTGTAACGGGTGCATCCGGTTGCGGTAAGTCAACCCTTATAAAGTTGTTGTATAGAGAAGAAAAGCCTACCAAAGGGCAAGTGATGGTAGGAGGTATAAATGTTGCTAAATTATATAATAGTAAAGTTTACAAATTACGCCGTAAGCTAGGAATAGTTTTTCAAGATTTTAAATTACTACCTAAGTTAACCGTATATGAAAATGTTGCTTTTGGCTTAGATAATATTGGTATGAAGGGCAGTGAAATCAAGAAACGCGTTATGAAAGCTCTTGACAGAGTTGGTTTAAAAGAGAAAACAAGAAGTTTTCCAAATGAGCTTTCTGGTGGAGAGCAACAAAGAGTTTGTATAGCACGTGCTATTGTAAATGAACCAAAATTATTAATATGTGATGAACCTACTGGAAATTTAGATCCAAAAACTTCTAAAGAAATTGTTAAAGTAATTAATAGTATAAACAAAGATATGGGAACAACCGTTATTATGGTAACTCATGATAAAGAAATTGTTAACTCTATGAAAAAACGTGTTATCACTCTTGAAAATGGAGTTTTAACAAATGATTCAACGAAAGGAAGTTATACTGCCGATGAAAGCAATTAGAATATTTGGAAGAAATGTTAATAATGCTATAAAAAGCATATTTCGTAATTTTAGTTTAAGTGTAGCATCTGTTGTATGTACAACAATTACTTTAATAATAGTATCTTTAGCTATCCTAGTATCAGCTAATATAAATAGTTTTACTAAAGATTTAGAAGGTACTCTAACAATAATCGCTTATGTTGATAAAAATGCTACAGAAGAAGAAATAAGTTCAATAAAAAGTCGATTATTAGAAATAAAAAATATCAAAAGCGACGAATTAATATATAAAGATAAAGAGACAATAAAAAACGAAACATTAAAGAATACTGACGAAAATTCATCGTTATATACTATAATGAATTCTTGGACAGAAAAAAATAATCCATTAGAATCAGAATTTGTAATATCTGTAAAAGATGTTGAAAAACTATCTGAAACAGCAAACTCAGTTAAGAAGATAGAAAATATAACTAATGTTCAATATAGTGAATCAGTAGTAGAAAAAATGGTTCCAGTATTTGATGTTATCACTAAAATAACAGTTGTTATCATAGGTGGTCTAGTTGCTGTAACAATTTTCTTAATTTGTAATACTATTAAATTAACAATCTTTGCAAGAAAAACTGAAATAGAAATAATGCGATTAGTAGGTAATAGTAACTTTGTAATCAAGTTACCATTTGTAATAGAAGGTTTATTTCTAGGTATCATAGGTTCTATAATTCCTATTGTATTTACGATATGGGGCTATACAATAGTATACGATAAGTTGGAAGGATATTTGTTTACTAACTTCATTAAAATGATTGAACCACTACCATTTACTTTATTTGTATCTGGGGCATTATTGATAATAGGTGCAGTAGTAGGTATGATTGGTAGTTACACTACTGTTAGAAAGCATTTAAAGATATAATGAAAAAATTAGTAAATAGTATTGTAATATTATCTTTATTTATCCTAACTATTTGCCCATTAGGATACGAAGTTAAAGGTGAAACTTTAAGAGATTACAAAAATAAAGTGGCTGAATTACAAAATCAAAAAGCTGAATCCGATGCTTTAACAGCCGAAGCAAAAAGAAATATTGAATCTAAATCTCAAGCTATTAGAAATGCTAATAATACAATAATATCAAACGAAGCTAAAGTTGAAGAATCAAAAACTCTTGTTGCTGAAAGCCAAGAGCAAATAAAAATAAAGCAAAATGAACTAGAAGATGTAATTAAAATTCTTCAATATACTGAAATAAATAATGAGGAAATATATGTTGATTTTATCTTTTCGTCATCATCAATCTCTGAATTGATGGAAAGACAAGCTATAATGGAACAAATTGTCAACTATACTGTAGAGGAGCTAGAATCTCTTGAAAAACTAATAGTTGAAAATCAAACATTACAAGTTAAGTTAGCTAATGATAATGTTGATTTGGAAAACTCAATTACTAAATACGAAGCTCAATTAGAAGAATTACACGAATATGTAGATAAACAAGCTAGTATCGGTTTAGGCTTTGCTGACCAAATAAAAGTTCAACAAAACTTAATAAAGTTATATGAACAAGCTGGTTGTAAAGATAATGATGATATTAATGATTGTTATTACTCTAAAATGGAAGGTTCTGGTTCTTTCTCAAGGCCATTAACTAAAGGTAAAGTAACTCAAGCGTGGAATAAATCCCATGGTGGAATTGACTTGGGAGGCAATTCTGAAGGAACTCCAGTTTATGCACCTGCTAGTGGAACAGTTATCTATGTGGCTTACAAAACAAGTTGTGGTGGAAATATTGTATACATGCATAGTTTAGTAGATGGTAAAAAATACACAGTTGAAATGGCACACTTACTATCTATCAAAGTATCGTCTGGTCAAAAGGTTCAAAAAGGTCAAATAATTGGTACAGTTGGTGGATACTCAACATCACATGCTTTATCAGGAAGTTATGATTATTGTAGCTTCGGTGCTCACTTACATTATGCTATATCTTATGGATATTATTTTTCAGAAAGTGGTCGCTCTCAATGGTCGACATTTAAGGCAAATACTGGTGCAACATCAGTTCAATCAATATCAGGAATAAAGAGTACGAAAGGCTGGACATGGACAACAAGAGGCTAAAGAAACAATTGAAAAAATTGTTTCTTTTTTTTATAATCATACTATGAGAGGAGTTGCAAATATGAGTAATAAAGAATACTTAAATGAGGAAAAATATCAAAAAGCAAGTAAAAAAATATTTTTTGTCGGAATTGGAATAATATTGTTAGGAGTAGTTATTGCCGTGTTTATGATTGTTCCAAAATTAATTGGCGGAAATGAAGTAAGCGAAGAAGAATTACAACAACAATTAAGTCAGTTGAAACCAGCATTAGAAAATAGATATGCTGAATTAGAATCTAAAGGTGTTGAAGAATCACGGGATTATAAAGATGAAGAAGGATACGAAATGTTTCTTATTGATATCGCATTAGACCCAACTCACGAAACTTGTGAAAGTTCTACTAGATATAGCGATAATGATACAACTAGAGAATATTGTAAAGTTAAAGCACAATTACATGATATAAATGACTCTTTTAAAACTGCAGAAAATAATGTTACTTTATTTAAAGCACTTGCAATCTTAATATTTTGTTCAGTTACTGGGGCTGGGGTAATAATGACTGCTAAACGTAGAGAAATAGCTGCATTTAACGCTCAACAAATTATGCCAGTTGCACAAGAAGGAATTGAAAAAATGGCTCCATCAGCAGGAACCGTTGCCAAAGAAATATCAAAAGGAATTAAAGAAGGCTTAAAAGATGATCAAGAATAAGCAATAAAAAAGCATGCTTAAACGATATTATGTTTGTCATAATCACAAAAATATGAAATGCTTAATTGATAAGTACATTATTTTTTAAGATAACAAACCAGATACTCTATCACTTCAGAAGAGTATCTTTTTTTTATAAATAATAGTATATTTAACCAAAAGTAAATTTATGGTATTATATTGTTCAAATGGAGGAATGTTTATGAAAAAAGTAGTAATATTTGGTGGTGGAAGTGGTCTATCACAATTACTAAAAGGAATTATTCAGTTCCCAATGGATGTAACAGCAGTAGTAAGTGTATCTGATAACGGTGCATCCACAGGAAGATTAAGAGAAGAATTTGCAATACCTGCAGTTGGAGATATAACAAAAGTTTTAATGGCTATGTCAACAGAGTCAAAAGGAGTAAAGGAACTATTCAACTATCGTTTTCCTAAAGATAGTAGTATAGGCAATCATTCAATAAAAAATCTTATAATGACAGCCTTACTAGAAATGAAAGGAAACTTTGCTCAAAGTTTACCAATTCTTTGTGATTTACTCGATGTTAAAGGCAAATTATTACCATTAACAGAGGATAATGTTGATTTAATAGGAATTACAAAAGAAGGATATGAAATAATTGGTGAAGCCGAAATTACAGAGTCTAAACGTAAAATAAAGGATTTAAAATATAATAAAAAAATAGTGGTTACTCCAAGAGTAATAGACGAAATAAAAAAAGCCGATTTAATTATATTTAGTTCTGGTTCTTTATTGACAAGCGTAATGCCACATATTATTGTCCCAGAAATTCAACAAGCAATAAAAGAATCAAAAGCAAAGACAATGTACATATGTAATATGCTTACACAACCTGGTGAAACAGACAACTTTAAAGTTAGTGATCACATCAAAGTACTAGAAAAACATTTAGGTAAAAAAAGTATAGATGTAGTTTTAGCTAATAATTCAGCTATTCCTAAAAATATGTCACTACTTGCTAAGTCAGAAGGTAAAGATCCAGTAGAAATAGATGATGAAAAATTATCTAAAATGGGTGTTCAAGTCATAGCTGAAAAACTCTTTAAAGTAGAAGAAGGCTACGTTAGACATAACTCATTAAAAACAGCATATTTAATATTTTCATATTTAATGGAAGGTGAATAAAATGACTTATACTACGAGATTAAAAGAAGAAATAACTAAAAATGATATTTCTCCAATAGAGTCGTTAGTTGAATTATCAGCATTCATTAAGTATGCAGGTCAAGTTAAAAAAAATAAAATAATTTTAGTAATGGAAAATGCCTCAGTAGCAAGACGTATATATAAGGATATAAAATCTAACTTTGGTATTAATATAAAGATAACAATTCGTAATCAGAAAAGATTTCGTGTAAAGCAAATATATATTTTAGAAATATCCGAAAAAGTAAATCATATATTAGAAACTTTAAATATAATGAAAGATGGTAAAAAAATCTTACCGGAAGAATATTTTTTAAGCAGTGAAGAAGAAAAAACAGCCTTTTTAAAAGGAGCTTTTCTGGCTTGTGGAAGTATCAATGACCCAAGTACAGCTGGCTATCACCTAGAATTTACTTCAGCAATGAAAAAAGAAGGTTCCTATATATCTGAATTATTAAAAGATTTCAATATAACATCAAAAATATTAAAAAGAAACAATCATTATATGACTTATATAAAAAGTGCTGAAATGATAAGTGATTTAATTAGGTTGTTTGGAGCTACTAATTGTTTCTTCTATTTTGAAGATATTCGTATATATCGTGATCATAAGAACATGGTAAATAGATTAAATAATTGTGAAATAGCGAATCAAGAGAAGATATTAAAAACAGGTATGAAACAATTAGAAGACATTAAATATTTAAAAGAAAATGACTTACTAGGACTTCTTGATGAAAATGTTCAAGAAGCTATCAAATATAGAGAATCATACCCGGAAACTTCACTTCAAGAGCTAGCTGATATCATTAGTACAGAAACAGGCCGTCAAATAGGAAAATCAGGAATTAACCATTACTTCATAAAAGTAAAAAAGTTAGTTGAAAAACATAAAGAAAAAAATAAACTATAAGAGCATAATTCTTATAGTTTTTTTCTTACCACATCTCAGAATAATTTCCGTCTTCTTTATAAACTTTATCCATTAATATTATATATTTATAAATACTATTATTAACCAAGTCTTTTTTAGCAACAGTTGTCATAACAACACCACCTGTAGTATTTAAGGACTCGGCTATATAATAGTTATTATCATCCCACCCGGCAAGTATTGCCATATGACCATTAAGCCCAATTAAATCTCCAGCTTTAACTTTTCCAGAGTTCATAAGCTCATTAGTTATAGTTACTTTAGTACCCAAGTCATCTAAGTCAAAGTGCTCAGAATTAGCACCAGCACCAATATCTCCAACATCGAATCCACCATTAAGTAAAGCCCAAGTAACAAAACCAGAGCAATCAAGCCCATTAGGATAGTATTTTCCAGTTACATATGGGCCCCAATCAGTATAATTTTGCAAATCACATCCCCACATAGCTGGACCAACAAAACTAGTAGCTAAATCGTTAAACTTAGATTCACTTAGATAAAGTCCTCTATGATAGTATCTCCCTTCACCATCAACATATTTATATGGTGAATAGTTATTAAGTCTTCCGTTTTCGTAAAAATAATGAACTCTATAAGAAAATTCTAAAGTTAAAAATCTTGCAGCTGCCAATACCCCAGCTCTTGTACCATAACCAGCCTCATCAATTCTATCAAAAAGAATGTTGTCAATCATAGTTGCTTCATCTTCTGTAAATTGCTTGCATGAAAGATAGCTTTTTTTATCGTTAATAGCTGGCTTCGTAATATAATTAGTTACAATAACCAAAGCTTTACCACTCACACCAGATTCTGTTGTAGCTCTTATATAAGTAGTTCCATAATTAATACCAGATACGTTCCCATGACTATCAATAGTAGCAATATTTTCATCATCAGACATCCAAGTAACAGCTTCATCATTGCTACCCAATTCTATTAATTTATATGATAGTTGTTCTTGTCCACCCTTGTACATATATAGAGTATCTTTATTAATGTTAACTTCTAATATCTTATTTATTTTAACACTTTGAGAATCTATGCTATTTATATTGCCATATGTATCTTTTACAAATACATCATAGTCTCCATCTTTAACTGTAAAGCTACAATATCCATTAACTGCTTTTACCCAATCATTACTATCTACATTAGGAGTTTCGTCTTGCAAAGTTAATAAACACCATGTATCTTTATTTAATTTGTAAAAATAATTATTAACTTCAACGTTAAATATAACTTGATCACTAAATCTCTTGCTTTCAGACATTTCAATATTTGTGATATAAGGAGCTACAGTATAGTTAGCGATTATTAAAAATACAATAAGAATAATTAACATTATAATTACAATTATCGAACTACCATACTTCATAAACTTCTTCATTGAATCACCTACTAAAAAAATTATATCACATAAAAAGATGTATAAAACATATCAAAAAATAATTTACAAAGTAAATTTTATGCAAATTTAATCTTTTATATAGTATAATTACAATAGAATAAGAGAGTGATAAAAATGACAATGAATAGAACAAACGTAACATTCAATGACGGAACAACAATTGAAATAGATAAAGGAACAACAATTTATGAACTTAGTCGTATTTATCAACCTAAAATGAAATATAGCATCGTAGGTGCAATGATAGACTATGAAATAGTTCCTATGGATACCAAAATTAATAAAGCAACAAAAATAGAATTTATTGATATGAGCAGCACTAATGGGTATAAAATCAACAAATATGGTCTAGAATTTGTTGTGGAAGTAGCTTTAAAAGAAACATTTGGTATGAGCTATGAGGTTAATTATGAGCATTCAATAGCAAATGGAATTTTAATGACAATTAAATGTGATAAGAAGTTTACACTAGCAGACGCTAAAAAATTGAAAACAAAAATGAATGAGATTATCACTAATGACGAAAGAATATATGATTTAAATGTCGAAAAAAGTGAAGCAGTCGCATATTATAAAAAAGTAAAAGCTGTGGAAAAAGCTGAAAATATCCACAACCTTACAAATAAAATAGTAACAGTTCATAAATTACGAAGTTATATAAATTATTTTTATTCAGATATGCCATATTCAACAGGTTGTTTAAATAAGTATGATTTAGTATTTTTAGGGGACAATAAATTAGTACTATTATTCCCATCACCAAGTACCAAGTTCAAAGTACCAGAATATGTTCATTATCAAAATGTTATTAAATGTTTTGACGAAAGTAAAAAATGGCTTAATAGTCTAGGAATACCTTATTTATCAAATTTAAATAAAGTAGTATCAGATTGCCAAATAGAAGATATGATTAAGATAATTGAAATGAATTATGAAAATCAATTACATGAGTTAGCATCAGATATTATTAAGAAAAAAGCTCGATATATTTTGATAGCGGGTCCTTCATCATCAGGAAAAACTACTACTACTAAAAAAATAGCCTTACAACTAAGGAGTCGCGGATATGAAGCTTTAGTTATTTCTGTAGACAATTATTTTAAAGATAAGGTAGATTCTCCAAAAGATGAAAATGGTAACTATGACTTTGAATGTCTAGAAGCATTAGATGTTAAATTATTAAATAAACATTTAAAAGAATTATTGGCTGGTAAAAAAGTTGTGATTCCAGAGTATAATTTTGTTACTGGTAAAAAAGAATATGATAATGAGCCGACAAAATTAAGTGATAATGCAATTATTTTACTAGAAGGTTTACATTCAATAAATGATGCAATGACCCCAGACTTAGACCCAGAGCTAAAATATAAAGTTTACCTAAGTCCATTTATTCCATTAAATGTAGACAGACATAATTATGTATCGTCAACTGATCTTAGATTAATGCGTAGAATAGTAAGAGATAATCGAACACGTGCAACAGATGTTGGAAAAACAATCGAGTATTGGAATACAGTACGTAGCGGAGAAGAAAAGCATATTTTCCCATATATTAACAATATAGATAAGATAGTAAATACATCATTAGCTTATGAAATAGGTGTATTAAAAGTATTCGTAGAACCATTATTGTATTCGGTAAAGGAAGATTCTCCATCGTATCATCAAGCTCGTAGGTTAATTAATAATCTACGTGGATTTTATCCGATACCATCTGATTATGTTCCAGATGAATCAGTATTACGTGAATTTATAGGTAAAAGTGTATTTGAAAATTATAAATAAGAAAGAGGAATAAAAAAATGATTAAAGTAGCAATTAACGGCTTTGGCCGTATCGGAAGATTGGCCTTCAGAGAAATGATTACAGGAAGTGATTTTGACATTGTCGCAATTAATGACTTAACAGATGCAGAAACATTAGCATATTTATTAAAATATGATACAAACCATCGTTCTTTTCATGAAGATGAAATAAATTTTGAAGGCGATGAAATCGTAATTAAAGGCACAAAAAGAATTAAAGTATATGCCGAAAAAGACCCAGTAAATTTACCATGGGGAGAACTTGGAGTAGATGTTGTTTTAGAATGTACAGGAGCATTTACTAAGTTAGAAGACGCTAGTAAGCATATAACAGCTGGCGCTAAGAAAGTAATTATTTCAGCACCGGGTAAAGGAGATATGAAAACAATCGTCTATAATGTAAATTCCGATACATTAGACGGAACAGAAACTGTAATATCAGCAGCTTCTTGTACAACAAATTGTTTAGCTCCAGTTTTAAAAGTTATCGAAGATAACATAGGTATTGTAAAGGGCTATATGACAACAGTTCATGCTTATACAAATGATCAAGCTACATTAGATGTTCCACATAAAAAAGGTATTAAAGCTCGTCGTGGCCGCGCTTGTGCAATGAATATTGTTCCAGCATCTACCGGAGCAGCAAGTGCTATTGGTAAAGTAATACCAAGTTTGTTAGGAAAAATGGACGGGAATGCTTTCCGTGTACCAGTACCAGATGGTTCAGTGGTAGATATTACACTTGAATTAACTAGAAATACTTCTATAGAAGAACTAAATGGTTTATTTGCTAATAATCAAAATGAGACTTTAAAGATAACAATGGACCCTGTAGTATCTAGTGACATCTTGGGTAAAAAAGTTGGAGCATTAGTAGATGGTTTATCGACAAATGTTTTGGAATCAGAAGGAAAACAACTTGTAAAAATTGTTGCTTGGTATGACAATGAAATGGGTTATACTGCACAAATGATGCGTACAGCTAAAAAATTAATGAGCAACAATCAATAATATTTATTAGAGGTGTCTATTCGACACCTCTTTTATGTAAACTTAAAGTCATTAAATTGAAGTCGATAAAAGTATATTTTATAATAGAATAAGGTGATGATATGAAAAAAAGAATTCAAGATATGGATGTAAAAAATAAAAAAGTATTACTGAGATGTGATTTTAATGTTCCAATCAAAGATGGAAAAATCCTAGATGACAGTAAAATAATTGCGTCTTTGAATACTATTGATTACCTTATTAAAGAAGGAGCTAAAATAATAATTTTATCTCACTTTGGAAAAGTAAAAAAAGAAGAAGATAAAGTTAATAATTCGTTGGCACCAGTAGCAGCTCATCTTCAGAAACTGCTAAATACAAAAGTAATATTTTCTAAACAACCAAGAAGTATATATTTAGAAGCAAAAATAGAAAATATGAACCCAGGAGAAATAATAGTATTAGAAAATACCAGATTTGAAGATGTACCTAATAAATTAGAAAGTGGAAATGATACCCAATTAGCGATGTATTGGGCTGGCCTTGCAGATATATTTTGTTTAGATGCATTTGGTTCATCTCATCGTAAACATGCTTCAACTTATGGAGTAGCTAAGTTTTTACCAAGCTGCATAGGTTATTTGGTTCAAAATGAAATCTCAATGTTAGATGAATATGTTTTAAAAGCAGAAAAGCCATTTACTATAGTTATGGGTGGAGCTAAAGTAGAAGACAAAGTAGAATTAATAGAATCCTTATTACCAAGATGTGATCATTTGTTATTAACAGGAGGAATAGCTAACTCATGTTTGGCTACTCTTGGTTTTAATGTTGGAGCTTCTTTGAGAACAAAAGATCAAGAAGTATTAATGAAAATTAAAGAATTATTAATTCAATATAAAGATAAGATAATGTTACCAGTGGATGCAATCATAAGTCGTGTATATAATGAACAGTATGTTGAGCATGTGAATATCGACAAAGTTAATGATGATGATATTATTTATGATATTGGTATTAAAACAATAAATAAATATAACGAGATAATAAAATCCTCAAAGACAATTTTCGTAAATGGAACTGCCGGCAAGTATGAAGATGTTAGATTTGCCACAGGAACAAGAGAATTACTAGATAATATTGCAAATAGTAAAGCGATAAAAATAGTTGGCGGTGGAGATGGCGTTAGTGCTGCTAAACATTTTAAAGTAGGCGAAAAGTTTACCTTCTTATCAACTGGTGGTGGAGCAACTCTAGAATATATTATAAATGAAGGATTACCAGCCATCGAAAATATTCAAGATGCAGAATAATAAAATATATTTAGTTTGCAATTTAAAAGCCAATAAAACGAAAGATGAAATAACAGAATATGAAAAAGGTCTACGACAAATTCCATATAATTCAAATATAGAATTAATAATTTGTCCATCAACACCATTTTTGTATTTATTTCAAAACGACAAATATCAATTAGGAAGTCAAGATATTTCGAAATTCGCTTCCGGAGCACATACAGGAGAAAGCACCGCTGAGCAACTTTCGTCTCTTAATGTAGAATATGCTCTTATTGGGCACAGTGAAAGACGAAACTTGTTTAAAGAAGAAGAAAAAACAATAATTGAAAAAATAAAAAAAGCATATCATAGTCATATTAGACCGATATATTTTATAGGTGAAACAAAAGAACAGCGCAAATATCAGTTAACTAAAATAGTTTTAGAAAAACAAATTTGTCATATAATTGATGAAGTACCCGATTATAAAAGGGAAAAAATGATTATAGTCTATGAACCAATATGGGCGGTAGGTAGTGGATTTATTCCTAGTAACGAAGAAATAGAAAACGCTATTGAAACAATCAAAAATATGATAAAAGAAAAATATGCTTTAACATTACCAGTTTTGTATGGTGGTAGTGTTAACAAGGATAATGTAGAAGAACTGCAAAAGATAGAAAACCTAGATGGCTTTGTATTAGGAGATAGTTCACTAGAAATACAAAGTTTGTTAGAAGTTTGCACAAAATTAAAAAAATGTCGAACAGTCGACAAAAACAAACATAATACCATAGTTGATTAAGATATTATACAATCATAGAAAGAGAAAAAAATATGAAAAACAGCATAAATACAATGGTAGTATGCAGTGAGGATGATGTAAAGAAAATTCGTGAAGAGATAAATCAATTATCTACCGAAGTAATAATCAAATATGAAGCAAACGATTATAAAAGTGCTTTAGATATTATTAAAGATAATGTAAAAAATATTGATGCGATAATAGTAGATGGGACATTGCCTGGAGAAAATATTTTGTATTTCTTAACAAGTTATAGTGATGAATTCCTGTTATCCAGAACAATTGTCTTAGATAATATTAAGTTAGATTGCTATAATCTATCAGCGTCAAATTATCAATTGTTTAATGTAATATCCAAAAATTTTAAAGTAAAAGAGTTAATATGTTCATTAAAAGAAATAAAGAATAAAAATGAAAAATACAATTTACAAAAAATATCGATATATGACAAAGTAGCGGAAATACTAAAAAATCTCGGAATAGCTCCAGATAAAAATGGCTTCCATTATTTGAGGAAAGCAATTTATGAATGCTATCTTGAACCAAATCTTTTAACTTCTATCACAAAGGAAATATATCCGATGTTAGCTGAATCATTTTCTAAAAAAGAAAGCTGCATTGAAAGGTCAATCAGAAGTGCTATTGAAACAGGATGGGACAGAGGAAATTATGAGTATAGCAATGAATTGTTTAAAAATTGTGTTGATTATTATAAAACAAAACCAACAAATGGTGAATTTATTGCTATTATAGTTGATAAAATCATGATGGAAGAAGGAAGAACAAGCTATTAATATGAAATTACAAGACTTTCTTGTAATTTCTTTTTTTGATATGATATTATATTAATAGGAGACTTGCTTATGAAAAAAATATTAACAATTATATTAGATGGTTTTGGCATGCGAGAAGATGTCTATGGTAACGCAGTAAAAAATGCTGGAATGAATAATTTTATAAATATATGGAATAATTACCCTCATTGTTTATTAAAGGCGAGTGGAAAAAGTGTTGGCTTACCTGATGGACAATGTGGCTCAAGTGAATTTGGTCACACTTTAATAGGAACAGGTTGCCAAATAGAGAATAATCTGGATGATTTAAATGAGACTTTTAAACGAGATAAATTAAAATACAATCCAAAATATAATGAAATGCTTGACTATTTAAGCAACAAACCAAGTAGTTCATTGAATTTGATGATACTACTTTCTGATGGAGGAGTTTCTTCTCATATTGAACATATTAAAAAATTTTTATTTGAATTAAATAAAAGTAAAGTAAAAAACAAAATATATATTCATGTAATAGCCGATGGTCGCGATTCAGATAAACATTCTCTAAGAGTATATTTAAAAGAATTGGAAGAAATCTTGCCTCAAAATGCATACATAGCTTCAATATGTGGCAGATATTATGCTTTAGATGAAACAAAAGATTATAAAAGAACAAAAATGTTTTATGACCTTTTGTTTGAAGGACGCGGAGTTCAATCTCCTAATCTTCCCCGAGTAATAGAGAAATGTTATGAAAAAAAATTATCAGACGAATATTTGCCCCCGATAAAAACGCAAGATTTTGTTCCGTTAAATGACAAAGATGTTTTTTTGTTTATGAATTTTACCAGAAATAATCAATTTCAATTACTGAACGCATTGTGTAATAAAAATTTCGTTGAATTTAATAATCATAATATGGATTTAAAAGTATTTAGTTTTTATGAAATAGATAAAAGTTTGAATGATGGATATTTTTTTGAAACAAAGACTTACAAACATACATTAACAGAATATCTTTCGGAATTAGGGCTAACACAAGCTCATATATATGAAAGTATAAAAAACGAATCGATGACATATAGTTTATCTGGCAATCGTACGTTGAAATTAAATAATTGTGACATTTATAATATAGAAAGCCTTAATATTGATAGCTTTGATTTAAAACCAGAAATGAATTCGCTTACTATTGCTAAAACAGCGATAAAATGTATGGAAAAAGATTATGACTTTATTCTTGTGAATTTTGCTAATCCAGACGAAGTTGGTCATACAGGGAACTATCAAGCAACTGTTAACGGACTACAAGCAATAGATGTCTGTATTGGGAAACTACTAGAAACAGCAGAAGAAAACTTTTATACAGTAATAATAACATCTAGTCATGCTAAAGCCGATACAATAATAGATAGACAAAACAATATAATAACTAAAAATACAACAAGCCCAGTTCCATTCATAATAATGGATAAAAAAATAAAATTAAATAACGGTGATTTAACAAGTTTTGCACCGACATTATTAAAATATATGGATATTTCACTACCAAAAGAAATGAAAAATTCTGAAATATTATTAAACAAAAAATAGAGACTAATCGAAAAAAGTTTCTTTTTTTTGCAAAAAAGCGAAATTTATGCTTGATTTTAAGTAAAATTCTGCTATAATGAAAAATGTATGACTGCGTAGATGTGGGAGGTTGCCGATACACTAGGAAGAGTTGTTAAAAACATTTCCGGGAAGTGTCGGGTAATTCACGCGGAGCAAGCCTATACTAGATATAGACGAAGGGAGGACATAAAATGTCAAGTAACAAAGTTCGTATTACTCTAAAAGCTTATGATCATAGATTATTAGATACAGCTTGCGGAAAAATAGTTGAAACTGTTAAAAGAACTGGGGGAGAAGTTGTTGGTCCAGTGCCACTACCTACTGACGTAGAAAA
>CAZJHG010000017.1:0-26668 GCA_964545885.1 uncultured Muribaculaceae bacterium
TTATTAGCTATACTATTTTCACTTGTTATAGGTAATTCATTTGATGTAATATTATAATCTTTAATATCAAAACCTACTACATAAGATATTATTCTATTTAGATATTCTTTAGTATCTGGTCCTCCTTTCGTCCATAATGTCTTAAATACTGCATCTTGCATAGGTGATATGAATATTTTACTTTTTTTCATATATAAAATTACTCCTTTCACCCTATATTTACTAGATAGGTACATTGATTTCCTTTTAAACTGATAAAAAAAGATTATTTTTGACAAATAATCTTTAATTTATAGATATTTCTATTTGAGTACCATCTGTTTTATTAGATACTGGATAAATAATAGTTTTTTCTAGATACAGGTCACTTTGTTTTATATCTAAGAAACTTTCAATAGTAGGACTGGTATTTACTAGGACTTGTTTTGATTTTACTTCCTCTAAGAATTTAGAAGCTATTTCTTGATTATCAGTGAATATAGCTGTACTAAATTTAGAACCTGTATTATTTATCATAGATATTGCTTCATCTTCATCTTCGACCATTGTAATATCAGTATTTAAAATACCAAGTGATGATTTTGCATAGAGAGATATCTTATATCCTTTAGACATAATATGTTCTAAGAAGTTAATATGTCTTATTGAATCAATATATATTTCATAATTGTTATAACCTGATAATAGGGTTTTATTGTTACTTAAAGATGCTACTTTATTTTGTAGTTCTCTAGAACCGATACCTATTACTAGGTCTATACTAGTATATTTAGATAATATTTCTTTATAATCTTCGGTTATATATTGATTAACTAAGTTATTATTTATATTATTCTTAGTTAGTATTTCTTTTAATAGTTCTATTATATATGTGTTTGTACCATACATGTATCCACTATATATGTAGATAGATGGATTATTAGATAAGATATTTCTAAGTAGAAGTTCTATTAAAGTATATGGGTTACCATCGAATATTGTACATACGGTACCAATGCTAGTTATTTGTTTACCGTATGTAATATTCTTTTTTTCTTCTTTACTTGAGAGTGTTATATCACCATATGAATATGGCTCTTTTAATACTAGGTTACATATATTATTAAGTGCTTCTTTGTTTAATTTAAAGCCATTATTTTTAGATATATCTATTTTATTTGCTTCTTCTAAATAATTAAATGTTTCATTTATTTTATTTTGAAATTCTTTGATTATAGTAGATAGTTTTAGTTTAATAGAATAATCTATAGAATTCATAGTACTTAATAATAGTGTATTTATATCAGTTTGTTCCATGAGATATACCTCTTTCTTCATCTAATTTTTCTTCACTTATATTTATTGCCTCATCTATCATATCTATTTGGTTTTGATCAAGACTTGATAAATCTATTCTTTTACCATTTTTTTGTAATTGTAAGATGGCTAGTTTTAATTGGAGAATTGTTTTTTCGCTTTGATGGTTTGATAAGCTTTTGTTTATGAGAATATCTGCTATATTTATATTATCCGAGTCATCATATACTATTGCAAAATTTGGATTAATAAGTATTTTTATTGATTCTAAGTTGATTCCGTAATTAGTAGCTATTTCTTCAATATTTGTTTGCGTTTCTTCATTGTATAAATAAGTATTCATCGAATTAGCATCACGACCACTTTGTATTTCTAAACGTTTTAAAGTTGAATATTGAGTATCTCCGAAAGTTTGATAATCATAAATTTTGACTTCATCATAATGAACTGGTGGCGTATCTCCAATATATTCTTTTCTATCATTTCTTTCTTCTAAAATATATTGCGTAGTTGAATCCGCTGTATATAAGCCGTGTAGTAAAGGTACAGGTGGTGTGAATGATAATGGTCTTGTGACAATACCATCATCTATTATGGCATTCTTCTTTAATGAATCAGCAATATCGTTATATCCAAGACCTACCGTTATTTTACCTAATCTTAATCCGTCATATTGTTCTTGAGTAATTTTGCCATTTTCAAGAAGTTCTTTATATATTTTTTCATCTTGTTCTATTAACTCTTGAGCAGCCTTTTTATATACTTCGTATACTTCTTCGGTAAACTCTTTTCTGCTTTGACCATTTTCTTTTCTTTGAGCTCTTAGAAATGCTTTATCGGGAATCTCAATATTGTCAAAACATAATACATCACCATTACGCCATACCCAGCTTTGAGAAATAATATTACCTTCCGTATCTCTAATTACAAATACTCGACCATGTGTTGATACCATACTATGTTCCATACATACTTCGGCAGCATTGTTTAATTCTTGGCAGCAATCTGTTAAAGTTCCGATTGCTACTGCTAGTGGATCTGTTAAAGATAACATTTCATATTTATAGTCTTCTAAGGTTCCTTCTATACGAGGAATACTACTTACTATACGAGTTTTACCATAATTATATATTTCTTGTAATTTATCAAAATCTGATTGAGAATATCCAGCTATTGCTGATATTTGAGCTAATGTTTCGTTACCTACTTCAACACTAGTATACTTATTGTGTTCAACAAAACTTATTGCCAATTCTGGGGTTAATACACGATTACTATTAGCTATTTGTATTTCTCTAAATTGTTCATGAATAGCTGGAATGTATTTTGTATACTCTGTATTTTTTTGAAAAAAATCTAAATTATTAAGTAAAAAATCTCTGAAATTTCTATCATATATCATTTTAAATGATCCAAACATAGTATGAGCTTTATTTGGAGTTAATATTGAACTAATCTCGTTTTCTTCCATAAATTGTCTTAATAATTCTCTAGTTTTTGGATAAGTTTGAGGATTTATACTTAATGAATATGTACCATCTCCATTTTCATGATAAAGTATTTTTATAATAGATTTATCTGTAATATTTAAACCTTCACTTATCATTGTTTCTTTTAATTTTTTATATGCTTCTTCACCTATACAGATAGTTCTTGAAACATCGCTTTGGATATTTTCTTCCATATAAAGCAACTTATTATAATCGTTTTCAGATAATTTTTTAGGAATGTCATTTAATAAAGAGTCTAATTTTTTACTTCCTTGACTATCTCCATCAAAGACACCAAATACATAAGCAAGTTTTAGCATTGCTTCTCTTCCCTCTATATTTTTTGCAAAACGTTTATTACGCATTAAACTAGACCATTCTTTGCCATGTGATAAGAATTTATCAGCATCGTCTAAAGAAAAATTTTGCATTATAACTGTATCAGGAAGAAACTTACCACCAGTTTTATAATACCATTCTTCCATTATATCAACTTGATGCGCATTGATCATTTTTTCAACTACTTCTGTTCTTTTAAGTCCTAATTTTAATGCAACACATGCAAATCTAGTTGTAAATCTTATATAATCTTGTTTTTCGGTATAACTTAAACTCATATTTATTGGTGTTCTAAGAGATTTATCTTTTAAGTAAGGTAGCCATTTTTCTTCATTATCTTTAATTTTTTGAAAACTAAATCTATTGTATGGATTTTTGCCGTAGTAAAAATCTTTTAAATCATCTGGAGCATCTGGAGATATGAAATAGTTAGGTAATGCATCCTTTAAGAATGTAGGAGCTTGCTCATCGTATCTTAGCGTACCATCTTCGGCTTGATTAATTATATCTTTTTCTATTTTTTCTTGAATATTTTCAAAGTTATCTCCTTCAAATGACTCAAGATTTATGGTTGAATCAGTCAAATACTTACCATATAAAGACAATAATTTTAATAATTCGTCCTGTGATATTTTTTCAAGAATTAGCGAAATTGTTTCTTTATCTCCTTTGTATATTTTCCAATTTTCAGAAAGTAAATTAAAGTTTTTAAACATTAAGGTTGAGGATAAATCAATATTAGATAAGTATTTAAAGTATGTAGGGTTTTCTAATAAAAAGTCGATGGTAATTTTTCTATTATAAAAGGTTTCTTTTAGTTCTGATGGGGCATCTGGAGGCAAAAACAAATCACTAAATCTTTCTTTAAAATGTTTTGGATAATCTTCACTATATGAGTGATTAAATTTAATAATTATATTATAAATTTGTTCATCTAATTGATTATCAAGTTCTTCTTTTGAAGATACTGGTAGATTAATTACAAAAGTTTGAAATCTCATGCATATCGAACCATATTGTGCAACATACTTTAAGAACTCTTCTTGACCATACATGTCGGTATATAATTTTTGAAAGTTTAACTTTTGAACAGAATTAAATGTTAAAATATCAGTACTAGCTACACCAATAAGAAATGGGAGATTAGATATCAAACTTAAATTTACATTACTAAGATAAGGAATCCAGTCTGGATGAAGTGTTAAATCATCTATTGATAATCTCCTATTATAAAATTTATCTTTTAGGTCTGTTGGTGCATCCTTACTTATAAATAAATGTGGAAACATATTTTTGAAGTGGTCGGGAAAGTTTTCGTTGTATACAAGTGTTCTATCTTTAATAATTGATGATGCAATTGCTACTTCTAATTCTGTTTCAACATTCTCTTTAGTTCCATCTTTAGATGAGATACTTTGAGATGATAAACGCTCACTAGTTGGACTATATTTAACTAAAAATTTTATAAATTCGTCTAGACCAAATCTATTAATATATAATTCTTCAAAAGATATAGATTTAACTTCCGTATTATATTGCTTTATATTTATAACCTCAGGTAGATTTCTTATTAACTTGCAGTTAACATTTTTTAAATAATCTATATATTCAGGATGTTCTTTTAAAGTACTAAAACCTAAGTATCCATTATAGAATTCCCATTTTAAACTTTGTGGTGCATCTTCAGGAATGAAAAAATCTGGGTTTTCTTCTTTAAAATCTATAGGCATATTCTCTGAATATCTATAATTATAATGATTTTTTATAAAGAATTTTCTAATATTTGAACGAATGTTTTTTTCTATATCTTTTCTACTTTCGATATTAGTGTCAAATACTTTACCTAATATAGCAATATTAATAAGATTATCTAACATATTATACTCAGATAAAAAGTTCAATAAATCCTCTATACTTCCATATTTTAAATATAATTCACTAAATGTATATTCTTGAGGATTTTGTGGAAAATCCGAATCACTATTAATAATATGGATTGGAATATTCAAACCTAATTGTTCAGCTGATAAATGGCTTATGTATGGAATCCATTCTGGGTTTTTAATAATATTATGAATAGTTAATCTTCCATCGTAAAAAGCAACTTTCAACTCTTTTGGAGCTTCTGTAGATATAAATAACTCTGGGTGCTTTTCTCTTAATGATCCTTCTATATATTCGAGATTTTGAGATAAAGGATTTGTCATATAATCTTCTTTTGGTTTATAACTGGTTATTATCTCAATAAATCTATCTTGAAATTCATCGTATGATGTTACTGGAGTTAAATTTTTTAGTTCAATTTTATCTAAAGTAGTTAAGATTTTTTCAAATTGATAACTATTGTAAGTATTAAAAAAGCTTGGATTTTCCCTGTCAAAACGGCGAATATTATCTATACCCAGTACTTTAAACATATTATTTATGTTAGGATTTGATATTTCAGTTTCTTTTGTTATTAAATCAAAATTAATATTTAAATAATTATTAATTTTACTTACGTAATAACCTAATTCTTTTATCCAAGAAGGATAAGATGTTCCATCATAAATAGATGAATTAGAGATTTTAGAAAATGTATAACTATTTCCGTATTGAGCATTGAATACTGTATTAATAAAACTATCTTTTAATTCTTCTATAGGTATTTTAGAATCTTTTATAGCAAAGTTATTAGATATTAAAGTATCTAAACTATATGATATGTGATAATCTTTTTTTACTAGGTTTAAAATAATATTCATTTCTTTTGGATATGTTATTAATAATCTTTGAAAATTAATACCAAGAAATTTTATTATATTTTCATATTGATAATCATATTCAATAAATGAAGATAAATCTAAGTTACCAAAATATTTACCATAATTTGCTATGTCTTCTATAGTTAATCTTGAATTATAATAACGACTTATTACATCTTGAGGTATATTAGAGTCTTGTGGAAAATACTCTGAATATTTTTCTTTGAAAGATGAACTAAGTTCAGAAAAAGTTAATGAATATCTATTATTTTTAATATTATCAATTATTAAATCATATATTTTTTGACGAAGTTCGTTTATATCATGTGTTGTTTTTATTAATTCTTCTACTGGAGAAGAATCAGAGTAATAAGAACTATTAAGTATTGATATATCATTGAGTAAATCTTTATCTAGCATTTTGTTTAAAATAGTAGAAAGGCCAATCTTTTCTATTAAATCTTTTATATAGTATGAAACATCTGCTATTTTACTACTTATGTTTTTTTCTTCTAGTTCTTTATATTGTTCTTCACTTAAATTGTATAAATCTTCAAATTTTAATTTTTTTTGAGCAAATTTACGCTTAAATTCTTTACTAAATAAATCGCTTAAAAATAAATTGGGATTTTCGGCTATTGTTTTTGAATCAAAGTATTCCTCTTCTAATGGTCCAATGAAATACTCTAGATTTCTTAGTTCACAATTTTGAAGATTTACGCCATTTACAAATTCGACTCCTTCTAGTAATTTAAAATCTAGGTTTGCTCGACATTTAGATAAATCTAATTTGTCATAACTATAAATCATCATTTCTTCCCACTTTCAAATGGAATGTCACTTAAATCATAATTAAATAATTCTCTTTGAATTAAGTTGTATGTTTCAAGTAAGTTTATAGTAAGAGCTTCTTCTTCAGATTTTGTTATGTTTGAAGTGTCAATTTTTTCTATGTTTTTCTCAATATTTTTAAATTCATCAGAAAGTCTTTTTTTGATTAATCTAAAGTTTTCAAGAGTTATTTTAGGTAACATATAATCGCCTCTATTCTTTTATTATTATATCATAAAAAAACTGATTGTTTTAAATCAGTTCTATTTTTCTATTAATGATTTTCCTGTCATTTCCTTAGGAATTGGTAAACCAAGTAATTCTATCATAGTTGGTGCTATATCTGCTAGTATACCATTATGTAGTTTAATATTTTCTTTTGTGATAATACAAGGTACTGGATTTGTTGTATGAGATGTTACTGGCTTTTTATCTTTATCCCACATCATATCACAGTTACCATGATCAGCTATTATAATTAGTGTACCACCTAGTTCTTCGACTTTTGCATAGATTTTTGCTAGGCATTTATCCATGTCTTCAACAGCTTGTTTAGCCGCTTCATATACACCAGTGTGTCCTACCATATCACCGTTAGCTAGGTTCATAATTGTCACATCGAAGTTTGCTACTTCTTGTAAGAAGTTTTCTGTTACTTCGTAAACACTCATTTCTGGTTTTAAATCGTAAGTTGCTACTTTAGGTGATGGAATTAGTATTTTTTTCATATCAGGATATTCTACTTCTTTTCCACCATCAAAGAAGAAAGTAACGTGCGGATATTTTTCTGTTTCAGCTATTCTTAATTGACTAATACCGTTATTATGTAAGTAATCTACTAAGATATTTTTTAAATCTAAGTCTTCGAAAGCACGTGGAGATAAAACTGTTTCTGTTACTGGATACATAGTTAATGTTTTTAAATTATTAAAATGTTTTACTTCTAAATTTTTTTCGTTAGCGTCTTTTTCGTAGGCAGTTGGATTTGATAATAATGTAAACATTTCTCTTATTCGATCTTTTCTAAAGTTAAATGTTATAATTCCATCATTGTCTTGTAATGGAGTTTTATTTATGATACCAGGTATTACGAATTCATCAAATACTTCTTTATTATAATTATCTTCGATTAATTCTTGGTAATTGTTGTATATTGGGCCTTTTCCATATACTAAGGCATCATATGCTAATTTTAGTCTGTCGAAGTTGTTATCTCTATCCATAGCATAATATCTACCTGATATGATGTTTATTTTTCCAATACCTAGTTCAGTTATTTTATCATTTAGTTGATCTAAGTAAGTTAAAGCACTTTTTTCATAAGTATCTCTACCATCTAAACATAAATCTAAGTATACATTTTCTATATTATTTTTTTTACACATTTCTAGTAAACCAAATAAATGATTTATATGTGAATGAACTCCACCATCTGATAATAATCCAAATAGGTGTAAGTTAGAATTATTCTCTTTTACATGATTTATTACCTCTAAGATTTTTTCATTTTCTAAGATACTTCCATTTTCAATAGATGAAGATATGGCTTCTAAAGGTTGCATAGCAACTCTACCAGAACCTAAATTCATATGTCCTACTTCACTAGTTCCCATTTGACCAACTGGTAATCCAACTGATGGTCCACTAGCTTCAAGAATTGAATGTGGATATTTTTTTACTAACATATCTAGAGTTGGTTTATCAGCGTTAGCAAAAGCATTTCCGTCTTTTTCCTCTCTAATTCCGCAACCATCTAGAATACATAAAACTAAAGGTTTTTTCATACTTTTTCACTCTTTTCTACGTATAATATTTTAACAAATTATATATATAAATTAAATAGTTTTTAAAAAAATAGTTACTTTCAATAACTATTTTCTAACATATTAAGTCTAACTGTTATTCTATTTTGATTATCATTGGTACATGTGTATAATGTTAAATCAAATTCACTTTCTATCATATCTTTTATAGCTGTAGGTGATAGTGTTTCAGTTTCTTTTACCTCATATAGGTATTTGTTACCATTTATATCTGTAATAATTACAATATCACCTTGGGTTAGATTTCTTATATATCTAAATAGTGATTTATATGAGTGTGCACATATTACGAGATTATTTGTTTCTATAGAACCATAATAAATGCATGGTGATATCTTTAAATTTTCATAGTTCCATTCTTTCATTATTGGTAGTTTAATATTTATGGATGGTATTTCAATCATTCCAAAGTATATATTACCATCTACTATAATTGTATCTTCTTCATTGTTATCAATTGAAGATTCTATTATATTTAGTATTTCTTGAGATTTTGTTCCAGCTCTGTTATCTACATAATTATTATATATTACTAATATTAAAGCTATAATTATTAATAAGATACCGGTTGTTATTAAAACTAATGATTTTTTATTCATGTTTTTCTCTTTTAGATTCAAACATTCCAATTAATATTAAGATTGTACCTAATGATGATAAAATAATTATTGGCAAGAATATTTGACCAGTTTTTGGTATTTTATCAGTGTTTGTTACAGTAAATACATAACCTTCTTGAGAATATGTTACTGTATATTTATCTGAAATATCTATTTCTACTACCTTATAAGAATCACTTTTTTCAAGCTCTTCCCAACTATGAGTCCAGTTGTTTTCTTGGTTTAGTTTTATTGTATCTATTAATTCTTCGTCTTTATATAATTCTATAGTGACGCTGTCTGGTAGCTTTGTGTCCTTATTTTGAATATTCCATACTTTTATTACTTGAAGTTTTATTGTTTTATATATGTCTGTTTTAGGTTCAGTTTTTATATTGTATATCCATTTATTATTTTCTACTTGTGGTAACATTACTAAGTACGAATCTATTGTTGAGTAGCCTTCTACATTATTTGATTGTGTTACTAAGTATAAACCTAAATCTAAGTTATTAAATTTTACTATTCCTTTTTCATTTGTCTTTAGAACTAAATCTGATGTTATGTTTTGAGCACATTTTGTTATTTCTCTACTAAGTTCTGGACTTTCTAAGTTATTAAGAGGCGCTTGGCAAGTATTAAATTCTTCAGTATAAGTAAATTTTAAATTATGATTTTCTTCTCCTGCTGATGCTACTTTGTAAATTGTTATTTCAGCATCTTTTATTGCTTCGTTTTCAGTTTTTTCTGTTAATGTAATTGTTATACTTCCTTTTTTAGAAAAATCTACTGTCTGAGTACCTAAATTTGATTCTAAATTATCGGCATTTACAATAGAAATAACTCCTAAGAAGAAAATAATAAGAATATTCATACTATTTTTTATTCTTTTCATTTTTTAAACCTCCAAACTATTTTTTTACTTTAGATGGATATGTATACGCTTCAATTATTTTAGCTTTGTTATTATTTTTTATTGGCTGTAGTACTATGATTATCAATAGTACTAAAATAATTGGCACAGCAACTAATGGTGTTACTGTAAGAGTACTAATTTTAAAAGCTTCTGTTGTTATATACTTTGGCTTTTCTTGATTTTCTATTCTTTTACCTCTTACAAGTAATCGATGAGTATTAATACCATATGGTGTACAAGTCATTAATGTAACATAGTCTTCACCTGGGTCGATTGCTAAATCACTTAGGTCTTGTGGTTCTACTATTGTTATTTGATCTATTTCATAGGTATACATTTGATTTAAAACTGTTATCGAAAATGTATCTCCTATTTCAAGTTTGTCTACATCAGTAAATAATTTTGATGATGGTAAACCTCTATGTGCGGATAGTACTGCGTGAGTTCCTAATCCGCCTATTGGAAGACTACTTCCTTCTAAGTGACCAACTGCATTACTTAAAACATTTTCTGATGTTCCGTGATAGATAGGTAATTCAACTTTTATTTTATTTATTGAAATGTATCCTATCATGCCATGACCATTTACATCAATTAAATTGTCATAATTCTTTAACTTTTTATATGATAAATATGGGTCTGCAAATTGACTTAATTTTTCATTATATTCATTGGCTGCTGAAAATATTTCTGAATAATCTTCTTCAGTATATTTTTCTAAAAGTGATTCATAATCTACTATTACTTGAGATTGAACTTTTTGATTATAAAAGTCACTTAAAGATGGGTATAGCCAGATTAAAAGACCCATGAAGAAAAATAATACCATTATGATAGTTTTATTCTTTTTCATAAATCATTTCCCCCCTTAGCTTTAGAAAAAATAATTATCCTAGAGGAAAGCGTTATGCTTTCCTACTAGGTATAAAATATTTAAGCTGACATTTACTATTTTATTAAATAGTCATTTTAGACATTCTTAGTTTAGTTACTAATAGAACACCAAATCCAAGAACCATAATTGAACCAATAGTAATGAATGCCATAGTTCCCATACCACCTGTTGAAGGTAGTAATTCTCCAGTTGTATTTACAACTTGTAATTGATTATTTGTATATTTTAATAGATCAGTACTAGCATTACTTAGTGTTGTTGTATGGTTAATACCATCTAAGTTTGTTTTTAATGTAACAGGAACACGTGAAGTTAATTTGTTGTATCCTTCTGGTGCTTTTGTTTCTTCTAAGTAATATGTTCCTTCATCTAGTCCTTCGATGTAAGCTGAACCAACTTTGATTACAGCACTTGTAAATCCTTCTGATGCAACTTCTGCTTCAGTAGCAACTCTATAGTATACTTTACCAGTAGCATCTTTTAGTTCGACTAAATTGATTTTGTCATTACCGGTTTTACTTCTATATAATTCAAATTCAGCTCCTGATAATTCGTTTTGGCCATCAGTTTTTACTAATTTAAAACTTAATACATAAGTTCTTACTTCAGACCAATCTGTATCTGTTTTATCACCATATGTTAGTTTAGCTTTGTTTGGATTTCCAGTTCCATTTATAACTGCGTTTTCATTAACTGTAGCAGAATATGTTACGATTATTGTTGTATCTTCAGTAATTGAATCTAGATATGTTTTTGTGAATTTTACTTTGAAAGTAAATGAGTCATCATCTGTTTCAGGATAGATTACTGTATAATCTTTTCCATTTTCTAATGTATCATCTCCAACTTTTACTACAACGTTTTTGTTGAAAGTTAATCCTTCAGTCATTTTATCTGTTAATACATAGTTTTGAGCACCTTTTTTAGCTGCTATTTCAACTTTGTATTTTACTTGTTTACCTATTTCAGAATTATTATATTTTCCGTATGTTCCATTTTCTTCTACTGTTTTATCAATAGTTGTTGGTGTATTTTTTTCTTGAATAACTGCGTTTCTATCTGTTGTATTTAAACTAACTAATGTTCCTAAACTTGAATCAACAAGATAGTATCCTAGTTCTAATCCTTCAAATTTAACAGTTGTACTTTCAGCTGTTTTTGAACCATTATTTGTAAGCTTATTTGCTTCGGCGTAGTCAAGTGCTAATCTAGCAAATTTTGCTACATCAGCGTCACCTTTTTTGTTTTCTTTCCATGTAACAATATTTTTGCCTTCTTCATAAGTGCTTAATGTTACATAGTCTTTTCCAGCTCCAGTTGATACGAATTCATACCAATCTGATGTTGTATCAATTGTATAAGTGTATGCTTTTTTATCTTTGTCATATGATTCTAAATCAAACATTTTATAGATTTCATATTTTTCGCCTTTGACAGCATTTGATATTGTTATAGTACCGTCTTTTACTTCATTTGTTCCGTTTTCAGCATTTACCGTTAGAACTGGTAAACATTGTACTAATACTAGTGCTATTACTAATAAATAGCTTAATAATTTTTTCATGTTTATTTCTCTACCTTTCTTTTTTTATTTATCATTACATTTTCTATTTTTACTAGAAAGTCAGCTTATCTTTCTTTTTTCCTTAAAAAATGTATATGCTATATTAATAACAGGTACTAGTATGAATACTAGACTTGTTATTATCAAAATTAATGTGCCGTGACTTCCAGTTTCTGGAAGAATGTAGCCGGCAGTGTTTATAAATTCTACGATGTTTGTATTTCCACTTTCAATTCGACAATTTGTTAAAGCGTTGCAAGATGTCTTGTTACCGATTACTTCATTCGAAGAATTTATTTTATATTGAACTTTGAAACCATTTGTAGTTGTTTCAGTTATGGTATATGTTGTTCCTACTGGAAGTTTTTCAATTACTAGTTTGTCTCCACTACCTAATTTAACTATAGTCTTTCCTTTGTTAAGGTCATTAAGTACAATGGTTCCTTTTTCCGTTCCATTTAATGTATAGTTATAAGTTCCTGTTAAATAAGAATTATTATAGTAAAGTGTTAAGTCAAAGCTAAATGTTCCTTTATAGTCAGTTCCTTCTACTATCTTTTTAATCTCTAGTGTTCCAGTTTTTGGAGTATTTTTTATAAGGCCATTACTTGGTCCACCTGTTGTTTTATCATAAGCAACTTCTATCGTATAAGTTTCTTTAGTTGAATTGAAATCACTTGGCGCTTCGTCTTCACTTAGTATATAAGTATGCCCTGATGGGATATTTTCAAATATAATCTCTCCATTTGCATTAGACGTTGCATATTCAGTATTTATGTGAACGTGTTGAGTATTGGAACTAAAATTTAGATAACCATTTTCACATTTACAATTTGGGTCATGAACTAATTTAAATTTTGCTCCTGTTAACTTAGTTATATTATCAAACGATGAAACTTTATATAGTTTTAATTCACCAAGATACCCTTTTACACTTGGTTCTTTAAAATACAATGTTTTGGTTTCAGATAATGTTCCATTATTTTTTAAAACCATATACGTTAAACTTGTTGTACCATTTGTTTTGTAAATCGTTAATTCATCAAAATCATTTATTTCATTTTTTAATCTTACTCGATATTTTAAAATATATTTGTAGTACGTTAGTGTTGTACCATTTGTTGTTTCTGTTCTTGTTTCGTGATATGAAGATTTTTTTAAATCCCAATTTATTGCTGATGACGTTGTGTCAAATGAAGCAGTATCACTTTGGGTCGTATCATCAGTACCATCTTTTTTATAATCTGATAATGAATTTTGTAATATGTTGTTATCGTCGTAAAAACCAATAAATTCTATTTTTTCGTTTCCTATTAAAGCTCCCATCGGATCATTTGCTACCCATGATGCTTCTGTTGAAGATTTTAGTTGTTCTTCTATCGATTTGAAAATTTCTTGGAATGTGGCAGTTAACGAGGAATCATCACTGTTGTAGTATTGGTTATTAGATGCTATTTTGGTTTTTAACCAATTTACGTATGAAGATTTATCAGAATCTGACCCGATTTCGAAACCTGTACTAACTTCTGAGTCGACAACTGAAAATCCGTCTTTATTACCACCCGCATGATTTAAATAGTCTTGAATTGTTTGGAATGAATCAGAATTAATTCCGGTTCCAACAGCCATTATATTAATTTTATCTTGTTTTATAGATGTTGCTTCTATTCTAGCTTTAATTGCTCCTCTATCACTATAGGATGTTCCGTGCGTACAAGGATATTGTTTAGGTGTATAAGCAAATACACCTTCAGATGATATTTTTGCTCCACTAGTGTTATAAGGACTGTATCCTTCATAATTAGTAGTGTTTTTTAAATACGTAGTTGGCATTCCATCTGAGATAAATATTATGTATTTGTTGCTAGCACTTGACTTATTTAACATGTCATGAGCCATTTTAAGGCCACCTTCTATATTGGTAAATCTTTTTTCACTTGAGCCATATCCTGAAGCTCTTACTATACTACTTGTAGAGCTTTTCATTTTAGTTATTAAATCTACGTTATTTTCACTACAACTTGCTGTTGTACAAGTTTGTAACGAGAATATTCGATGAGCATCTGTATTAAATGCGACAAAGCCTATTTCTCTTTTAGCTAGTGATTTATCAGATTCGGTTTTAAATGAGTTAATAAAAGTTTCACTAGCCGCTATGGCTGCATCATATCTAAATGAACCATCTTTTACTTTTTCAGTCACCATTGTGTTTGAAATGTCCATTACAATTACTACGGCTAAATCTGGATAGGTTGTGATATTTTTTATTTGACTATTAGTTTCTACTGTAAGTGTTATATCAAAAAAGTTTTCAGTATCAGTTTCACTGATTGTCTTACTAATTGTTACACCATCTTCTGATTCTGTAATACCACCTGTATTAACTATTTGTTCTTGATTTGTTGTAGCATTTACAATATAGATAAAACCACTTATACTTAAAAACAAGATTAATACGTATAATATTAAAATTTTTATATTGTTCTTGTTTTTCTTTTTCATCATACCTAAACCTCCTGATAATTTTTTCTGATTTAATTAAATGGCCATACTTTAAATAGTATTTTACCTATTACATCATCTTCTTTAATACAACCTACTTCTGTATTACGTGAATCTAATGAATCAGAACGATTATCACCTAGCACAAACCAACTGCCATCTGGTACTTGATACGGATATTCTATATCAGATTCACCTAAATTTTTCTCTACTACATAAGGTTCATCTAATATTGTTCCATTTACATAGACATTTCCCTCTTTATCAATTGTTACCCAACTACCTGCACTAGCGATTACACGTTTAACTAAAATCTTATTACCATGATAAAAAGCTATGATATCACCTTGTTTTAAATTTTTAGTTTTAATTAATACAACTATTTCATCCCCGTTATAAGTAGGAGACATCGATGTACCATTTATTTGTAATACTGGCATTATTAAAGTTGCTATTAAAGTTGCAACTGATGCAATAATAATTAATGCATATACTGTACTTTTTAGTACTTTAATGTACTTGGATTTATATATTTCTCTTTTTAATTCTTTCTCTACTTGTTGTGAAGTTAAAGTTTTTATATCTACTTTTTTTGTGCTTTTTTTCTTGTTTTTATTGCTTTTAATAGTAGTAAGTTTTTTCTTTAGTTGATTTTTATAATTATTAATTTTTTTCTTTAAATCTTTGCTTAGTTTTACTACTTTGCTGTTCTTATTTTTTTTAATTATTTTTTTAGTGTTTGTTGGAGCCATTATTTAAACTTCTTTCTTGATGTTTTGGCTTTTGAAACACTTATTTTTTCGGCTGGCTTGTTTTCTTCTTTGATTTTACTAATTTTTTCTTCAACTTCTTTTAATTTTTTTATTGCTTGCTCTTCGCGTTTTAAACAACTCTTTTCTATTTCAGATAATTTTTTTGCTTTTAATTCCCTTAATTCTTTTTTTAGTTGTCTTTCTTCTTTTTTTGCTTGCTGGATTACATTATTTTTGTAAATAGTCGCTGCTTCATCAGCTTCTTTGAAAATCTCGGTTAATTTTAATGAGGCTTCAGCTAGTGAACCAGTTTCACTTATTTGTATTTTTCTTGATGTAAGTTCTTCATTAAGCTTCTCTACTTGTTTTTCTAAATCTTCAATTCTTTTTGTTTGCTCTAAAAGAATTTCTAATAGTTCTAATCGACTTAGTTTTTTTAGTTCATTATTATCCATAACTAATCTCACCTTATTCTTAAAGCTGTTCCACTCTATATGACAACTCTTACGTGATTATTTATTATAAAAGTTTTTTTGTGTTTTTCAAGAAAAAAATTAATAATTTTTAATTTTTTAAAAATTTCTTGAATAATTTTAATCATTTAACTTCTTTAATACATAATCATTTAACTTTTTGAATGCTTTTTATTCTAGTGCAAAGAATTATTACATGTCAATTATTTTTTTAGTGTATTAAAAACTTTTATATATAGTATGCTTTTTATTAAAAAAAAGAATTAGATTTGGTCTAATTCTTTGTAAATATCTTCTTTGGATAATCCTTTTCCGATGAAGACAATCTTAACCATTCTATCTCCATAGAATGGATCCCAGTCTTTTTCAATATCTGGATTGTTCTTTAGTACTTCTTTTTGGAATTTAGGATCTTCTGTTGCTAACCAAGGTCCTGCTTCTGTTAAATCTTTTAGTGAACCAGCTTGTTCAAACATAAATGACATATCTTTATCATCAGCGAAGTATGTTATACCTTTAGCTCTAATAATCTTTTTAGGCCATGGTTTACTAATATAATCATAGAATTTTTTTCTATTCATTGGTTCTCTACGATAATAAACGAATGTATTTATACCATATTCTTCTACGTGGTCATGACCATCTTCATGATGATGTCCACAATGACATTCGTGTCCCTCTTCATGGCAATGGCATTCGTGGTCTTCGTGGTTACAGTCGTGTTCTTCATCTTCATCATGATGGCAATGTCCACAACAATGATGTTCTTCTTCATCTTCTTCGGTTTCAAATTCATCAATTTCTTTATACCAGCCACTAGATGTAGCAATACGTTCAAAATCAAATAATTTTGTTTCTAAAATATTTTTTAATTCTACTTTGGCGTAGTTAGTTTCTATTATAGTGGCATTTGGTTGTAAAGCTTTTAAAACGTCTTTAACAGTAGATAATTCATATTCTGTTACTTCATCTATTTTATTAAGAATAATTGTATTACAGAATTCTATTTGTTCTATTATAAGTTTTGTTATATCATCTTCACTATCATTTAATAGTTCTTCACCACTAGCAAATTCGTCACTTAAACGTTTAGCATCTACTACTGATACTATTCCATCTAAATAGCATAATTTAGGCATATTGTATTCAACATAAGCATCTTCTAAAGCACATATAGTTTGAGCTATTGGAATTGGTTCGCAAATACCACTTGCTTCAATAATAATATAATCGAATTTTTCTGTTTCTATTATATCTTGTAATTGTTCTAATAAATCAGCATTTAATGTACAACAAATACAACCATTTTGTAGTGCTACTAATGAATCATCTTTACCACTAACAATGCCTCCCTTTTGAATTAGGTCAGCATCTATGTTT
Organism: uncultured Muribaculaceae bacterium; assembly: GCA_964545885.1. Classification (GTDB taxonomy): domain Bacteria; phylum Bacillota_I; class Bacilli_A; order RF39; family UBA660; genus Coprovivens. The sequence goes on from CAZJHG010000017.1 coordinate 17,605, forward strand.
ACTTCACCAATATCATTTACAATAACTGCTATTTTATAGCCTTCTTGGTTATTTAGAATGTAGTTTAATAAAGTAGTTTTTCCACTACCTAAATATCCTGTTAATAATGTTATAGGTATACTTTTTTTCATAATTATCTCCCTCTTTACTTGCTTATTATAGTATTTTTATATTTTTTTAACAATAGAAAAAGGATAGTTAATCCTTTTTAATCCTTTTTCTTAGTATCTTGACATCTACTATTTAGTTCTTCTTCAATAGTACGACTTGTTTCTTTTAGGTTTTTCTTCATTAAACGTTCCATTTCTTTGTAAAGTTTTTCATTAGCTACTGCTAAATCTTCATCTTTACCTACTTTGAATGGTTTTCCTACTCTAAACATTAAGTTTTTGCTTCTAAATTTGTAATCACCTGTTAGTCCACACGGAACAATAGTTGCTCCTGTTTTCTGAGCCATTGAGACAGTACCAAATTTAAAATCTAGTAAGAATTTATCATTTGTTTTATTACGTGTTCCTTCCGGGAATAATCCAACTGCTCCATCTAAGTTAAGAACTTCTAAAGCTGATGCTTTAGCAGCATCATCATGAATTGATCTATCTACTGGGATACAACCAGCTAAGCGAAAGAACCATGCATGTTTTCCTTCAAAATATTCTTTTTTGGCCATATAACGAATTGGTCTTTTAGTAGCTATTATAACAAAGCATTGATCAAATACGTGTTTATGATTACATACTAAAAGAATAGGTCCTTCCTTAGGGATAGCTTCTTTATTAATTATTTTTGGATTATAATATAATTTAAAGATAAGTCTTAATACTGGTGAGAATATCTTGAATGCTGTTTCATGCTTTCTTTTATTTTTTGCCATAACGTTCCTCCGCTCTTGCTTCTGCATTTTCTTGTTGTAGTTTTCTAAAATCTACTTTACCTATCATAGTTTTAGGTAAACTTTTTCTAAATTCAAATTCTTTTGGTATTGAGTAAGCAGCTAAATTTTTCTTACATAATTCTAATATTTCAGCACGAAGTTTTGGGGTATCTTTATAGCCTTTTTTTAAAGCAATATATGCTTTAGCTACTTCTACTTTATATGGATGAGGTACTCCTATTACAGAACTATCCATAACTGCTTCGTGTCTTTCTATTACTTCTTCAATTTGAGAAGGATAAACATTGTATCCTGATGTTATTATCATACGTTTTAATCTTTGTTTATAAGTTATATATCCATCTTTATCCATCGATGCAATGTCTCCACTATGTAACCAAACATTACCATCTTTATGAATATGTAAGGCATCATTGGTTTCTTTTTCGTTATTGTAATAACCTAACATAACTGTTGGGCCACAAATACATAGTTCACCGTCTTCATCGATGCCCACTTCTTCATCAGTACCCGGTTTAACTATTTTAATATAATTTCCCGGAAATGGAATACCGATAGTCCCAGGACGAGAGGCATATTTTTGGTCTAAGCAAACAGCAGCTACCGCTTCTGTCATACCATATCCTTGAAGAAGATTAGCATTAGCACCATGTTCATGTAAAAAGTCATTAACTTTTTTGATACGTGATTTATTTAGAGTGTCTCCTCCTGAAATTATGTATTTTAAGTGGGATAAATTAACATCTTTCATACGTTCGTTAGTAGTTAGTGCTTCAAAAAGTGTTGGAACGCCTACTATAATTGTAGGTTTGTATTTAATTAATAGTTTATCAAATTCACTAGCTTTGAAAGCTGGAATTAAAACTACTTTAGCTCCAAATGATAATACATCATTAATACTTACAGATAAGCCAAATCCATGAAAAATAGGCATTATTGCTAGCACAACGTCATCTGGAGTGATATCTTTTAAAACAGTATGGGCTTGTTCTACTGCGGCATTAAAATTGCCATTAGATAATACTATTCCTTTTGGAGTACCTGTTGTGCCACCACTATGTAAGATAATAGCTGGAGTATCTCTTTTAGTTATTTCAGCTACTTTATCTTTAGTATAGTTTTCACCTAGTTCTATAAATTCTTTCCAATAAATGAAATCTTTATTATTCTTTTTAGGTTTTTCTACTTTACGACCTTGAGTTAATTCGTAACCTACTTTCATATATAGAGGCATTGAATCTTTCACTGATATAATAATGGTTTTATATACTTCTGTATCATCTAAGATATTTTTTATCTTTGGATAAGTGATATCCATGGCAATTAGCATTGCTGTTGAATATCTTTGTAGAGCTTCTTTTATTTCATTTTCGGCTGATAATGGATGAATCATGTTAGCTACTGCACCTATTTTATTTAATGCATAAAATGAAATTATAGCTTCTGGGATATTGGCTGATAATATAGTTACAACGTCGCCTCTTCTTACTCCTTGACTACGAAATGCTCTAGCACATTTGTCTATTTTTCTAAAAAAATCTTGAAAAGTTACTTTTGTGCCATAGTATTCTAGAGCTATATTATCTTTATAGCTATTCTCTAATGATTTATTTTTTAATAGTTGGTATATTGAAATATTAGGAACTTCTAAGTTCATTACTTTTTTATTATAATATTTGGCCCATCTAGCATTAGGTTTCTTTTTTAAGCCGATAAGACTCCAAAACTTCATATCTAAAATACTCATATTAATTCCTCTTTTCTTCTAACTTAGTTGAAATTATATTCATTAAATGATTATTTTCTTCAGTTAGATTATCACTTTTTATTTCAATAGGTTTTAAGAATTCAACTGTTATACTTTTTCTGAACGCTTTATATTTCCCAGTTATAACGAAGGGAACAATATTAGAGTTTGTTTCTTTAGACATTTTTACTGCTCCTATTTTAAATGGCATTATTATATCGTCTGTTCTATTAATTGTTCCTTCTGGGAATATTCCTATTACTTTATCTTCTTCTAAAGTCATTATAGCACTTTTTAGGGCATTTTTATCATGTATAGTACGATTTACTGGAATAATCCCCATACCTTTAAATATTGGACTGAGTTTTCCTTTTATTAAGGAATCTTTAGCTAAGTAATGAATAATTCTTTTGGTACTACTTATTAATAAAATACAATCCAAATTATTAGTGTGATTTCCGGCTAATACAACTCTACCATCTTTTGGAATATTTTCTAAACCAATATAAGTTGGTCTGAATACTACTTTTGTAAAAATATTTATTATAGGTCTTACTATTTTGTATAGTAATGGTTCTTTCATACTTGATTCTCCTTATAGGCATCTATAGTAAATATTATACTAAAGCCACCTAGATTATTATTTTCAGCTTTAATAGTACCATTATGAGATTCAACTATCTCTTTGCAAATAGATAAACCCAAGCCACTTATTTTACGACTTTTATCTGTTGTGTATAAAGGCTCAAATATTTTCTGTAAATCTTCTTTACAACCTGTACCATTATCTGCTATCTCAAATCTAATTTTACCATTTTTTTGTTCATTTATGTTTATATTTAGTATTTTTCTTTCTTTTTCTAAATGCCTTATACTATTTGTAATTGTATTACTGAAGATTCTTTTAAACTTAGATAGGTCAACAGAAATAAGTACATTAGGGCAATTACTTTTAACTTTAAATTCAATATTTTTGGAATTTAAATCTTCTTTATAATAATCATTTAGATAATCAATAAGATGACTTATAGATATTACTTCTACTTTATTTGGATTTTTAATATTGCAACTTAAATAGTCATCAAATTCTTCGACTATTTCTTTCATAACTAATGATTTGTTGTGAATAGTGTTTATATATTTATTTTTGGTTTTGTCTGATAAAGTATCACTTGTTAAAAGTAATTCCGAATAACCAAGTATACTAGTTAATGGTGTTTTTATGTCATGAGAAATACTAGCAATAATACGATTTTGTTTTTGCTTTTCTTCTTCTAATTCAGTTACTAAATCTACAAAGTCATTTTGAATTATATCGACTCCACCAAATACTTTTCTTTTTCTAGGAAGAATACCTAATTTATAATTGGAAAAATCTTTTGAAAGTCTAGTTAATGGACTTAATATTTTTTTGTTTGCACCAAGAATACCTGTTGTAGCTAATATTAATATACTAATAAGCTCAAATACTAAAAAGTGAATTAATATATGGAAATTAAAGATATCTACATATTCAGTTATATTTAATAAATAGTACTTATCATTACTTTTTACAATACTTGATACTGTTATATTGTTTTTTTTACGAGTGTTACTTTTATATTCGGTGATTGTTTGATTATTAGAGTCTTTTAATACAATAGATATATTTTTGTTATTTGATACATATTGTGTTAAATAAGCATCTATATCAGGATTTTCATTTAAGTCAGTAGTTATTTTTTCGACATCTTTTTCTACTTCTTTGGTTATTTCAGCATAACGATTATTAATCTTTTCATTTAAATAAAGTCTGTAATATATGCCAATAAAGCAAATATTAAATAGGATTAAAAGAAATACCCCAGTTATGAAACCTTTTCTTAAGGTTAAATTTTTTTTAACAAAATTACGCATTATCTATTACCTTAACAAATTTGTATCCTAGACCCCAAATTGTTATTATATATTTTTCTTCTTGATCTAGTTTCTTTCTTAAACTTTTTATATTAACTGCTACTGTACCAATGTCTCCGTATTCAGTTTTCCATACTGAGTTGTATATTTGTTCTTTTGATAAGACTGCACCGGCATTAGACATTAGATATGATAATAATTCAAATTCCTTTGTAGATAGCGTTATTATTTCACCATTTTTTTTAACTTCATAACTCTCTTTATTTATTTCTATTTCACCAATTCTAATTATGTTATTAGGAGTTTTTATATTACGATTATCTCTTCTAATATGAGCTTTTACACGAGCTACTAGTTCTTCTATAACGAATGGTTTTGTTATGTAGTCGTCTGCTCCTAATTCAAATCCTAATAGTTTATCTAAAGTTTGATTTTTTGCTGTTACAAAGATAATAGGACATGATACTAAGTCTCTTATTTTATTACATGTTTCTGTTCCTGATAAATTAGGCATCATTATATCAAGTAATATTAAATCAAATGTATTATTATTTATTTCTTCAATTGCTGCATAGCCATCATTTTTTATAACTGTTTCAAATCCGGCATCTGTTAAAACATCACTTATTAACTCAGCTATGTCTTGTTCGTCATCAACAATTAAAATTTTTGACATATAAATCACCTTCACTTTATATTTTATCATATTATAGATTTTTGTGCTTTTTTACCTATATATATTATAAATGTTAAATATTAAATAAATTGGGTTAGATTATTAAAGATTATTAAAAAAACTAAGAATATTCTTAGTTTTTAACGAGATTATATCTTAAATCTAATGTTTTGTTATAAGAAATCGCAGTTGAATCTTCTTTTATTATAAGTATATACCACCATGATTCATTTTCACCTAGTTCTTCTTTTGTTACATCTTTATTGGATTTATATACATAATTGGGAATCATATTAATTGAATAGACATTTTCTATTTTTACATCATTTCCAAATGTGGTTATAAACTCTTCCTCTGTGTATCCCATTTCAGTAAGAGCATCTATTCCTTTTTTATAATTGTATGTTCCACTATAATAATTGTTTGTTAAATCACCATAATAATCATACCAATAGAAAGTTTTATCATCATTAAAAGCAAATAAGCCATTATTTGTTGAACGCCATGCTCCTAAGACTGTTGCTTCTATTTTTGTTGCTATATTATTTGATTCCTTAATGCTCGGTGAAGCTGTTTTCTTTTCGTTATCCACTACTTGAATTATTAAGAGAAAGTTAATGATTAATAAAAATATAACTATTAATAACTTGAATGAAGATATTAAGGTATCTGAAGTAATTCTTTTTGTTTCTTTTTGATGTTTTATTTCTTTGTGATGAGTTACTGACTTTACTTTAAGAGGTATCTTTTTTATTTTTATCTCTTTGGTATTTTCTAAAGACTCAGTATCTAAGATTTTATTAGGTGTTTGAATGATTTCTGGCATTTTTTCTATGTTATCTTTGGGTTCTTTAGGTTGTTTTGAACCACAATATGGGCATTTTTTTAAGTTGAGTTCTATTTCTTTATTACATTTAAGACAATGTTTCATTCAACCACCTCTTCTCCTATTATTAATATTAACATTTTTTTAATAAAAAAACTACTTTTTGTAGCTTTTTCATTTTTTATTCTTCGTATTCTAAATTGTCTTCTTGGCTAGGGTCTTTATCGATATACTCTTTAATAGTATGATTGTAACTATCGTTACAGATATCTCCTAAATCTTTTTCAGCTTGCCAACCTAATTTTCTAGCAGTATAGTCAGGATTGGCTATTGTAATTGGTGCATCTCCAGAACGGCGATCTTTAAAAGTGTAATTAATAGTAACATCATTTACTTTTTCGAATATTTTGATTACTTCTAATACACTATGGCAAAAACCGGTACCTAAATTGTAATAATCAAGTTCTCTAGTACTTAAAACTTTATCTACGGCTTTAACGTGAGCTCTAGCTATATCACATACATGTGTGAAGTCACGACGACCTGTTCCATCTTCTGTTTCATAATCATGACCATATATTTCTAATTCTGGTAAGCTACCTGTGGCAACTTTTACTAAACGAGGTATTAATGTACTAGGCATGTCATCTGTATTTTCTCCAAGTAAACCACTACTATGAGCACCTGCAGGATTGAAATGTCTTAAAATGGAAATACTCCATGTTTGATCATCTTCATATACATCTTTTAATATTTGTTCACACATTAATTTTGATTTACCAAATATATTTACTGGTTCTAATAAAGCATCTTCTGTTATTTGATTTGTTCTACTTTCACCATAAACCATAGCTGATGAACCGAACACTAATTTTTTACAATTATGTGCCTTCATTACTTCTAATAAGCTTATAGTGGCTGCTACGTTATTAGAATAGAAAGATAATGGTTTGTTATTAGATTCATCTATTCCTTTTGAACCAGCTAAATGAATTACTGCAAGAATGTCATTTTCTTCAAATACTTTATTTAATTTTTCTTTATCGCATAGATTTACATTATAAAATTTAACATCTTTTCCAGTTATTTTTTTTATTTTACTTGGAATATTTTTCTTAGAATTACATAAATTATCTACTATTATGACTTCATAATTACTTTGTAATAGTTCACAACATGTATGAGAACCAAGAAATCCACATCCACCTGTTACAAGTATTTTCATATTATCACCATTGTAATTATACCATATATATTAAGAAAAAAGGACTTAATTTATGTCCTCATTCAAATAATTAATATTGTTATTTAGAATTGCTTCAAGTTCTTCTGCTTCAACAGGAATATCGTTGTCTGCATTCCAAATTATTATTTCAGTAATCAAAGCTTCTTTGTTAAGAGATTTATAATTGTCAATTGGATACTTGTGTAATTCTATTTCTTTATATATATCTTTTAATTCTAAAGATTCTAATTCAGTTTTTAAACTGTACAAATTTTCTGCATTCATATGGCCATATTTGTCATCTAAATAATTTAAGTTTTTATTTTCTTTCATATTTTCTCTCCTCAGTTATAGTATAGCATTTTATTCTATACTTTTTAATTTTTCTATCATGTCAATCTTCTTTAAGTTAAAATCATAGTAATTGCAAATGATATTATGGAAGTATATATTTTTTTTAATTTTATTTTTATATTATAAATGAATTTTTGCTTATTTTTTTTTATTTAGTTTTATATTTATTAAAAAATTGATGTAGTCCTATATTAAAATGTGTTATAATTAGTTTGTGTCCTCGTAGCTCAGTAGGATAGAGCAATCGCCTCCTAAGCGATAGGTCGGCAGTTCGATTCTGCCTGGGGACGCCATGTTTAGGTAGTTTACACATTTCTTATAATTTAAATTGTATGTACCTTAATTATAGAATTGTGATTTTTTATGAAAAAACTGGTTGTAAGTAATCAGTTTTTTTGTTATAAAAAATGACTACTCTTTTTCGAGTAGCTCATTTTTTTCGTCTGTTTTTTTTGCTATTATACAACAACACATTATTAATGTTGCCATAAAGATAAATATTAATATTAATAAGATTAAAATAAGTATTGCAATTAATTTCATTTTATTCACCTATTAATATTATCAATTATTATTTTGTTGTAAGATGTTTGTTTTTGACGAAGTTAAAAAAATAAATAAAAATAATTGCAAATAATGCACCACTTGTATCGATTAAAACATCGATAAAATTCCCATTTCTACCATTGATGAATACCTGGTGGATTTCATCTGTGCAAGCATATAAAAAATTAAAAAGTATTAAATATATAAACACAGTCTTTGTAGGTCCTTTTAAATCAACTATTAATATACTGGTTAGTACACCTAATATGAAGTAAGATGTAAAATGTGCGGTTTTACGTACAATAAATTTGTATTTTGCTACGAAGTACTCTTTTTCGTCTACAGAAAGATTTTTATGTTTTATGACTTCTACTATTTTGATAATTATTTTATTACTTAAACCGGCAGATTCTTGTCCATTTTGATTAGAGAAATTAAATATTGCAATCATCCAAATAATAATAAGAACAATATTTATATAATTACGAATTTTAAATTTTGTCATTACAATCATTCCTTATCCATAACATTATAATGTGTTTTGATGAATATATGCAATAAAAAAGACTCTTTCTGGAGTCTAGTTTTCTATTGGAGAAAGAATTTTTATAACTCGTTCACTATTATTCTCTTCAAGTTCAAATTCTATTTCTTGATTTTCTTTTAGTTGGTATCTGTTTTTCCCTTTTTTATCAAGATGTGCAAAAATATCTTTGTTGTCGCTAAATTCAATGAACCCATAACCTTTTTCTATACTCCACCATTTTACTCTACCTTTCATATTATTACCCTTTCTATTTTTTTATTATATCATACAATTGTTTGCTGTTGTATCTTTTTATGTAAAAAAATAACATACTAAATTGTATGTTATTTTAAGTTATATATACATACTTTTC
>CAZJHG010000018.1:0-26397 GCA_964545885.1 uncultured Muribaculaceae bacterium
TAAAAAAGACTTTAATCATTGTAAATACTTGATAAATCTCTCGCCTGATACGTTCCAGAAAGAGAAGAATAAGATCTCGTTTGCATTACTACACCTGCATTTGAACCTGATGCCTCAACAACTAAGAATTGTTGTGTCTCTGGATCATTATCTACAATCATAACCACATGACCTTTACCATCAGTATTATAAACTAAAATATCACCCTTTTGAGCATCTTCATAATTAATTCTTGTTCCTACATTTATTAAAGACGAAGTAGTCCTAGTTGTAAACGTTTCAGAACTCCCTTGATTAATTGCCCAAGACGCAAATGCACTACAATCAACTCCAGTGGCAACATCATCAACATCCGTAATAGTAGAATGACCGCCACCCCAATCATAATCTAACTTTTTACCAACGTCAGCAGCCATTTCCATTATTCCAAGTGCACAATTTACAGCAGCATCCCTTCCAGAATATTGAGATTTAATATTTGCTAACATTGAATCTACTTCTTCTTCAGTATAATAATCATACAAGCTTCCACCATTATCAGGAATCTTCGTTAATGCTCCAGTACTAAATAAAGATAAAAAATCTCCTAAATCAACAATATAATCACCATAATTCGTAGTATCTTCATAAGTAATTGCTTCAAACTCTGAATTTACAAATGTAATACTATTAATTAACGAATTAATAGAACTCTTTAAAGAATTATTCTCTTTATTTAAGGAATTAATTTTTGAATTAATATTAGTTATTTGCTGCGCATCATTTTCACTATCTAAGCCAGCTAAACTATTTTTATAACTCTTTATTGAAGAATCATTGTTTTTATATTGATCCAATTTTTCTAAAGCTTTAACCAAAGTAAGAGCATTTTCTTTTTCTGTCTTAATTTTTTTAACAGTAGTACTAAGACTATCAGTTAGATTATCGTGGGCATCACCTTTCCATACAGAATCAAAAGATACTTCTTTTACAGCAGAAAGAGTTTCTTCTAACAAAGAACACTTTTTACTGATTGCCGCAGCTTTTTCTCCATAATTCATTCAAACACACCCACTTTATTCTTAATTAAAGAATAGCCGAATTATCTTCGGCTTTCAATTATTCACTTTCCATAGTTTCAATTACTGTATTTAGAAATTGTTCTACATTTCCCATCTTATCGTGATAAGATTTAGCTTCTGTCATCAAATTATCAGTTGCATTTTTAAAGCCATTTGCAGAATTACCATTCCATGAACCTTGTGGCCCAATCAAATCGTCAACAGACTTTTCAAACGCTCTTAAAATTTCAACAGCTCCATCATTTATTTTGCTCATATTAACACCCCAAGCAGCTAAAGCCGCTTTATCAACATATACAGCAGTATCATTATATGTATTATTACTCATAATTACCTCCTTGCATAAGCTTTCTCAAAAGCAGCTGCTCCTTCAGACTTATTATTTAAATAAACAACATATCTTTCCATAGTTGAAGCTAATGTTCTAAATAATGTTATATATGAATTACAAGTAGATATAAATTCTGTTTTTACTGTAGCATCTTTCCATTCACTAGAGCCATCTATTTCAGTAATCAAACCATTTAACTCATCTATTTTATCATTATATTGATTTACATATTCCTTAAGAGTATTAATATAAACTGTAACTTCATCAGGATTATGTTTATATGCATCTCCCATTATTTCATCTCCTAGAAAAAACTTCTTATAAATTTATTATAAAAAGCTTTACAAAATATTACTATTGTTGTTGAGAAACATTAGCAATACTTATAATATTATTTGAAGATTTAGTAATTTGTTCATAAGCTCTATTAAATATTGAACTAAATTCATCTAATTCTGCTCTTAATTGAGCTGGTCTATTTTGTCCTTGATACATACCAGTTTCAACATCGTCAACATCTCTCATAAGAGTAGAAACCTCTTCCAATAAAGTTTGCATTTCATCAGCAATTTTTTGCATTTCTTGTGCTTTTGCTATTGCCTCAGAAGTGGATAATTTTAAAATTCCATCTGCCATTTGAAAATCCTCCTATCTTATACCATCTAATGGATTATTTTGTTGTATTGCAGTTTTTAACTCTGCTTCATCAGAATCAATATTTGATGCAGTATTCTTTATTAACTCAATACATTCTGTAAAAGTACTAGAATATCTTTCAAAAGCAGGTCTTTGATTTAAAACTGTTTCTTCAAAGTCAGTTGACAAACCTCCTTTGAAATCTTCTGAGCCTACAAATTGTTCAACAAGATTATATAAATTTGATACATATTCATCATATATATTTGTTTTATCTCCCATTCTTGAAGCCCAATCTCTCATTAACTCAGTATTGTGACTAACTATATTTGTCATAGACAAACCTCCTCTACTATTTTCATTATAACACCCTAATAAAATATACCAATAAATTTTAAACCTATTTCACATAAACTTTACTATCTATATCTATTACCTGTAGAAGTTATCATATTATCGCTATATGCAGTAGTACTATTAGATCTAAAACTTAAATAATCATGATTTCTAACTCCTGCTAGTGCATCCCTTACTGCCTCTACTACTTCATCAGGAGCTTTACCATTCATATATTTTTCATAACTACCATGCTGATAAACAACAAATTGATTAGGAGCAGTTGCTTGAGCTACAGGATCTGTCCCATGACTTGCAACCCAATCTTCATCTTCACATCTATTAAGAATAGTCGTAATAACTGCTAAAGCATCATCATAACTTTTGTCACTTTCAGCAGAAACAATTGCACACAATAACTCAAAATCTTCATCACTAAGTTCATACGCCAAATTACCAACAGTAACTTCAAATCCTGCTTCTAAATTATTATGATATTTACTTACATCTATATTAGGATCACCAGAAGAAATTGTAACTGGAGTTGTAGAAACTCTCTGTGTATAGTGACTAGAAGATATCATTCTACCAGAAGAACTACTTCTATATGAAGTACCTCCACCAACTGTTCCTCCTCCAACAGAAGTCACAATAGTTGCAACAGCTCCTGTTGTAGTAGAACTCCAATCAATAGTATTTTTCGAATCAGAAGAAATATCTCCAGCATCTGTACCTTTCAGCTTAGAATACCACTTTTCTGCCGTAGCACATCTATTATTCATAATTGCCTCATAAGAATCAGCTGATATTTCAACATATTTATGAAAATAATAAGCCGCATCTGAAGCACTATCAGTAGAATAAAAACCTGCTGCACTTAAATTTTTTCCATAAGATGAATTTGGATCTAATGACTCAGACCACAAATATTCAAGCTGAAATTGTAAATTACCAGGATCTACCCCAGCTGATGCTGCCGCATTTTCCAAAGCTGTCCTACGTTCAAAGCTCCATTGAATTAAACCATATCCGATACCATTAGCAATCTCTTCAATATCAGGATTAAATCCACTTTCAGCATAAATATTACCTAAAACTCCTGCAGCCGCTGCGTCTGATAATCCTTTGTATTTTAAGAAATTCCAAATTACAATTGCGTTTCCTTCAGCAGTACCATCAGTTTCAAATAAATTCTCGTAAGAAATTTCAGAGGAATCTAAATCATCGCCATTAAAATCATCAATATCAAACCCTGTTACTTGAACTACATAATTTTTTATATTTGTTACAACATTACTACAATCAGTCGAAACGTTAGTAAAATTACTAGATAAAGTATTTGCCGCACTAGCTATATCTATTCCATCATAATTTTGAATATATCCAAGTTCGCTTTTTAATTCAGCAATAACACTTAATAAATCTTCAGACTTGTTATTTAAATCAGCGGCTAAAGAAGCTAACTCAGACTTACTAGTTATTTCTGTAGACACTCACACCACCTCTATTATTTTCAATTATATCATAAAAGTATATTGTTTAGATACCACTAAAAAATAGGAGATAAACTCCTATACATAATCTCTTTCCCAAGTCTCTGGATCAACATACTGTCCAAAAGCGCCCCATCTATCTGTATCATATGTTCCGTTATAAACATTAGTCATATCTCTAACAGTATAACCATCATTTCTTAATGCAGAATATGATCTTTCAGACAGTGTAATACCCACTTGTGTACCTGATGCATGCATAACAGTAAATGTTCCCTCCTCAGGATTATTTTCAACAATCATCATAACATGTCCGCCATTAGCTAACACATCTCCCGCTTGTGCATTGCCCCAATCATCATAAACAATATTATCACCTTGTGAGGTAAAATTATCAACTGGTCTCCATTGATATCCACCATCTACACCTTTATCCAAACACCAAGATACAAAAGGATTACAATCAACTCCAGAAGCAACCGATGATGTTGGAACATAAGGTTTATACACACTTGTACCTGAATGTTCATAATTTATTTTTAATCCAACATCAGAGGCTAACTGAAGCATAGCAAGCCCACAATTTACAGCTGCTTCTCTTCCAGAGTATTTATTTTGAATATCTACAATAATCCCCTCAATATAATCTTTACCACTTCTAACAAGATTACCATCATCATCATAAACATCATAATATTCATATAAAGATTTACTACTATTCATTAACTTTAATGAACCATTATTATACATCGTAAACAAATCAGCAACATCAAAATCTAAAGAAAAATCACCATCAAAACTAAATTTAACTAACGTTAAATCTGCAGTATTTGCTTCAATAGAAGACAATTTACTTTCAATACTAGTTTTCAAAGTCGCCATATCACTTTTAAGTGTAGTTTGTTCACTCTTATAAGCCGCTACTTTGCTACAAGCAGCCGAATATCCATCAGGATCTTCTTCCTTTTTTGGATAGCTAACACTAGCAATTAATCCAGACAATTCATTATATCTTTCTTTCTTAGCTTTATATGTATCAAGTTCACTCATTGCAGCTGAAAAACTTGTACAATTTACAATTTCTATCTCTGCTTTTGCAACAGTGTCCTCTAAACTTCCAGACAAAGCATCATAAGCTGCACCACTCCATACGCCATTAAATGAAACGTTCTTAACAGATGATAAAGAATTTTGAGAATTATCAGTACAATTATTTAAATTAGTATTTAATGTTCCATAATCACTCATATTTTATTCCTCCTACAAATACCTATTACCAGTAGGTGATATCATATTATTACTATAACTTGTTGTCCCATTAGATCTAAAACTTGTATATTTATGATTTCTAACTCCTGCTAAAGCATCCTTTACTGCTTGAACCACAGTTTCTGGAGCATTACCATCCATATATCTTTCATAACTGCCATGTTGATATACAACATATTGATTAGGAGCCGTAGCTTGAGCAATCGGATCTCTACCATGTGAATTAATCCAATTTGATGACTCACATCTATTTAAAATAGTTGATATAACAGCTAATGCATCATCGTAAGTTTTATCGCTTTCAGCAGAAACAATTGCACATAATAATTCAATATCTTCATCACAAAGATCATAAGCTAAATTTCCAGTCGTTACTTTAAAACCTAACTCTTCATTATTTTTATACTTACTTATATCTATATCAGGATTATCAGGATCCCCTGGGGTAATAGTAAATTGAGCAGAAGCAGAACGTTGAGTTCTACCATCACTAGACGTTTTACCAGAAGGAGTAATAATCATTGTAGTTGTAATTATACTGTCTCCAACATTTGCTGATGGATCCCAGCTACTTGAACTACCACTTGAACCACTAGAACTACCACTTGAAATATAAGACTCATTTGATCCACTACCAGCTCCTGTTGAACTACTTCCAGTACTATTACCTGCAGTGCCAGTATAACCATTAGAAGATGAAGAACCATCTCCTGTAGCTCCAACCCAACTTTTGTCATTTGAATTACTTGAACTATCAGTACTATCAATACTATTAGTACTATTAGTACTATCATCTGCAGTTTCTTCTGTAATATAAACACTACTATCTAAATCGGCAATGTTTCCTTGACTACTATCCTCAACTTCAACAAATGATATATCATCAAAATCATCCACATCAAAATAATTTAAAGCTTCTATATATCCACTAATATTAGCCATTGCAATCTTAAAATCAGTTAAAACATTTTCAATATTTGAAGATAATATATTAGCTGCACCTGATACATTTATTCCATCATAATCTGAAGCATTTGCCAAATACGATTTCATACTTTCAAAATATTCACAAAATGTAGAAATTTTATCAGATAATTCAGAAGAAATGCTAACTAATTCGTTTTTACTAGTAATTTCTGTTGCCATATGAACACCTCTATTATGACAATTATACCACATAAAAAAAGAATAAAAATAAAACCATTCTTATTCTTTACATTTTTTATTCAACAAATTCTCCAAATAAATCATATTCGTTTGAATCAGTTATTCTAACATTAACAAATTCATTAATCATATACTCAGGATTATATTTAACATATATAACTCCATCTTCAGAAGGAACATCCATATAACTTCTTGCTATATAGTATTCACCATCTTCAGTAATATTTTCAATTAAACATTCATAAGTTTTACCAACTTTACCCATTAAATTGTTTTTACTAACCATTTGTTGTATTTCCATTATAGTATCTCTTCTACTATTTTTAACATCCTCATCTATCTGATTATTAAACTTAGCAGCTGGTGTTCCATCCTCAGCACTATACGCAAAAGCACCTAATCTATCAAACTTACTTTCCTTAACAAACTCACACAATTCCTTAAAGTCAGCTTCAGTTTCTCCAGGAAAACCAACTATTAATGTTGTTCTAAGAATCACATCAGGTATTACATTTCTTAACTTAGTAATTAAATTCCTAATAGTATTACCATCACTTTTACGATTCATTTTCTTAAGTACATCATCGGATATATGTTGTATAGGTAAATCAAAATACTTACATATCTTATCATTTCTTTTTACTATTTCAATTAATTCATCATCAATTGACTCAGGATAACTATATAAGAATCTTATCCATTTTATACCATCTATTTTACATAAATCATCAAGTAGCTCAGCTAATCTACTCTTACCATATAAATCAATACCATACTTTGTAGTATCTTGAGCTATAACAACTAATTCTTGAATTCCTTTTTTAGCCAACATATTAGCTTCATCTAATATATCTTCATATTTTCTAGATATATATTTACCTTGAATATAAGGAATAGCACAATATGTACAATAATTACTACATCCCTCAGCTATCTTTAAATAAGCCATTACATCTCCAGTAGTAAGTATTCTATTTTTATAAGATAATTTATCTTCGTTATTATCACTATTAACTAAATTATCAACCTTATTCCATAGTTTATCATAATCACTAATACTAACAAATAAATCTACCTCTGGCATTTCTTTGCGTAATTCCTCTTCGTATCTTTCAACTAAACATCCACTAACAATTAGATACTTACACTTATCTTCCTTATAATCAGCCATTTCAAGAATAGTTTGAATTCCTTCTTCTTTAGCAGATTCAATAAAACCACAAGTATTTATAAATATAATTTCTGCATCTGCAGGATCACCTACTATCTGATATCCATGTTTTTTAAATAAGCCAATTATTTCCTCAGTAACAACAAGATTTTTAGAACACCCAAGTGAAACAAAACCTATTTTCATATTATCACCCCAAAATCAAACGTATTATATCATAATAAAGCAAAAAACTGATAAATTTATCATTTTATTTATCAGTTTTATTTTTTTACTAAAGTCAACTTAGTAGTTTGTTTATTTCCATTTCTTAAATAAGTAATAGTAATAACATCTCCTGCTTTATATTTATAAAGCTCATATCTTAAAGAAGCAACGCCATTAATTGCTACATCATTTAATTCAACAATTATATCCGCAGACTCTAATCCCGCGGATTCTGCTGGAGAACTTTTTTCTACTGAACCTATTAATACTCCATCAGTAGCTGAAACACCATACTGCCTTGCGTATGACTCGATAGATGCATCAACCATTGAAATTCCAATATATGGCCTACTAACATCATCACCATTAATTATTTGATTAGCATAATTAACAGCCTCTTCTATCGGAATAGCAAATCCCATTCCTTCAACACCACTAGTAACTAATTTCATATTAGTAATTCCTATAACTTGACCATTACTATTACACAAAGGTCCCCCAGAATTACCACTATTAATAGCAGCATCTGTTTGAAGAACCAACATTATCCAGTCCGAAGTATTACTATTATTAACACTAACTTCAACTTCTCTATTTTTACCAGATAATACTCCTCTAGTAACACTCCATGAATACACATTTGAATCTAATGGAGCACCAATAGCAAATACAGTATCTCCAACCCTCATATCTGCACTACTTCCTATTTCAGATACGACTAACTCTTTAGATGTTTCTAAAGATAAAACCGCTATATCAGAGTACTTATCTCCACCTTCTACCTTAACAGTTACTTCCGTACCATCAGTCAAAACAACTTCAACTTTATTTCCTTCTTGTATAACATGATAATTAGTAATTAAATAGTACTTATTACCATCTTTTTTATAAATAAAACCCGTACCAGTTGAATATAGCTGATTATATACATAGTTTTTAACAATTACTACAGAAT
This sequence comes from uncultured Muribaculaceae bacterium, assembly GCA_964545885.1. GTDB lineage: Bacteria > Bacillota_I > Bacilli_A > RF39 > UBA660 > Coprovivens. The sequence continues at coordinate 8,627 of CAZJHG010000018.1, forward strand.
CATATACCTTCTCAACAGCATCAGCTATACCAGTATCAGTAACAGTTACTTCTTTTTCGGTCTTCGTCACATTGGTAGTTATAGTTCCATTCGAACCAAATAATTTTGGATTATATTTAAAAAGTGCAAAAGTACAACCTGACCCAATTATCAGAGAAAGAACAATAGTTATTACATAAACTAATAAAAACTTAGAAGTAAATTTATTTCTTTCTCCTATCGAAGAAATATTCTTCTCATTAGCAACCATCTCACTATACTCTTGGTTATTATAATCCATTTTAATCAAACCTCGCAATCTCTCTAAAATTTTGAGGAATTCCCATTCTATCTAATATTTTATCTAATTCAATAGTATTAACTTTTCCATCAAGTATATCTAATTCATAAGACAATTCATTAACTAATAAAGTAAAATCTTCTCTACTTAACAATTGTTTTAAAATAATTATTAATGCAAACAAGTCATCTTTACCATAAATATATTCTCCATCTGTTTTAGGAATATTCAAATATTCGTGATACTTAGTATCATCGATATATCTTTGAGTCCTATGATCATACATAATATCTTCATGGGCACATAAATTTCTAAAATTAGCTAATATAGGCAAATAAACTAACAAAGAATTCACCGAAATACCATAAACCTCTGCAATATCCTTTTGATCCTCTTTTTTCATAACAGTAAATAATTCAGAAATTAAACCAAAAGATAAAACCTTTACGACTACCCAAAAAGGAACATAACCATAATTAGTCATATAGTGCATAGTAGCTGAGTGTTGACCACCATTTACTCTTATTTGTCTCTTAATCTTCTTTAATAAATCATTAACTTGCCTTGATTTATCACTTGATCTATCAAAATTAGCTGGATTCAAATAATCTTTCTCTCTAATACCATACTTCTTAGATAATTGATAAGAAAAAATACTCTTAGCATTATTTTCTACTATTAAAATATTCTTAAAAAATATATTTCTTATCTGTCTATCAAAATTAAACAAAGCATATAACTCTTTAAAATCAGTACCTGGTATAAACATTCTATCCTTAGGAGATTTTAAAAATAAATGTCTATATCCACTAATAAAAAAATAATTTTCTCTTAATAATATATTCTTTGCATAATCAATATCATCTATTTCTAAGCCCTTACTCTTTAATATTTCAATTTGTTCATCTACCGTTTTAAATGTTTTTATCACAAAGCATCACCCTATTATCCAACCTATTATATCATATTTAACTTAGTATTTAAATGATTATATTTTTCAATATGTTATAATATCAAAAGAAGGTGATAATATGCCATCAATAATTACACATCATATGTTTGCTAAAGAAGTTTTAAGACATCTTACTAAAAAAGAACTAAATAAATTTGATAAAGAAATTATAATTTATCAAACGTTTGCTCAAAGCCATGACTACCTATTCTATTACACTTTTAACATTAAAAAAGCTAAACACGTCAAATCTCTAGGTCACTATGCACATCGTCATAATACCCAAGAATATTTACTAAATATTATCAAAGAAATAAAAGAGAACAATCTTGAAAACAATCAACAAGTAATAGCATACCTTTATGGTAGTATTACTCATTATGTTCTAGATACAACATGTCATCCATACATATTTTATAAAACAGGAGTATATCGTTCTGACGAAAAAGATACTAAAAAATACCACGGAGAACATAATCGTATTGAAAAAGACTTAGACGCCATATATTATGAAAAATACACCAACAAAAAATATAATACTTGTAATGTTTCTAAAGAAATAATAAAAAAACCATTAATAGGTCCAAAGCTAACTAATACCATAGACAATGTATTTGAAAAAACGTACAAAGAAAAAAATACTACCAAATATTTCAAATCTGGTATAAAAGACGCCAGAATAATATACACTTTGTTTATTAACGATTATTTTGGCATAAAAAAAACACTATATACGCTAATAGACTTCGTTACTAACAAACATTTTGGTTATCTAGCTGCTTATAGTACCTACATAAAAAATCCTAATTTAGATTATCTCAATTTAGAAAAAAAGACTTGGAATCATCCAAGTAATCCTAATATAACATATAATTACTCATTTGAAGAACTCTATAATCAAAGCTTAAATAAAACATTAACCATTATAAAAGAAATAAACAAAGTATTATATGAAAATTCTCCTATTGAATCTTTAACTAAACATATACCTGATTTAGATTATTCAACAGGAATGATTATTAAAGAAAAAAAAGAAATGAGATACTTCGAATATTAAAAAAATCTAGATATTACTAGGTTTTTTTATTTGCATTTACCACACTTACTACAACCATTACATATTATTTTACTACCACAAGTCATACACTTCTTATCAAAATATGGCTTATATAAATCATCACTCAATAAATTATAAAATTCATCATATAACTTATACTCAATTTTTCTTCCCTTATAATTTAAACCTGACTTAAAAGCCATTAAACTTTGAACGTCCTTATCTAGTATATTAAAATTTTTTCCATCTTTAACAAACACACTACCAGTTTCTATAAAAGAAAATGTAATATTTCTTTTTTTACAAGATTCATACAATGATTTAACCCATTCATAATGACAAGATCTTGCACCATCATAGTTTTCTCCACCTACAATAACCTGTTCTATCTTTCCTGTATCAAGAAATCTATCTATTTTAATTTCTCCAATAAACGGTGCACACATAATACCTTTATGTTTAAAAGGTAGATCAAGTAATATAGGAATTCTTTCATCAGCCATTCTTTGATTTTCACAAGTTACATTTAAAAAAACATTTTCATACCCTTCTTCCCAATCACTAGGAAGGAGACTTAATACTCTTTCTGGTCTCTTAGTAAGAATGAAAAAAACAATATCTTTTCTTTGTCTTATTATATTCCACGCTTCCATTCTCCATTCATCTGCTTCTTCAACAAAAAAATCACTTGTCATACATACTCTTAACTGTTCACCAGATTTTACTTTATATTCACCATTTCTATAACGTTGTAAAGGATAATTAAAGTTATTCGTCCTATATACCTTATCACTCAAAATACTATTATTATGTATCTTATCTAAATAAAACATATAACAATGTTGACACCCTTCACTTTTTTTATGACATCCATGCCAAGGATTCCATATATCATGCATACTACTCACCACTTAAGAAAGCTTTATAAATATCAAAGCTTTCTTCATCGTACACATTGAATATTATCTTATCTATCTCAGTATTATACTTATCTAGAAATTTCTGAACAGATTTTATAGCTATTTTAGCTGCTTCTTCTTTCGGAAATTTATTTTTTCCAGTTCCAAGACATGGTAAAACAATTACTTTAGCCATATTATTCTTAGCACATTCCAAAATATTTGAATAACACATTTCTAATTCGATTTTTTGACTTTCCAACAATTCATTTTTTATTTGTGGAACAACTACATGAATAATAAAATCACTAGGAATATTATAAGCTCTAGTAACTAGCACTTCTGTTGTACCTAATTTTACTCCTTTCATAATTTCCTTACACTTTTTACGTAATCTCATTCCTCCACGAAGAAATATTGTATCATTTAAAGAGTCACTACCTTCTATACAACTAATCTGTATATCATTAGTAGTTGAATTAACTACTACATCAGCATATATAGTGGTAATATCCCCTTTCCACAATGCAATCTTATTAGAATATATCATCTTGCTATTCAAAGTATTATCAATAGTTCTTAACTTCTCTCCATCAGTCAAACTTCTATTAATTAAATCAAGTCTCAGAAACTTATCCTCACTATTCAACACTTCATCAGGTACACTATCTAAGTCCACTTTCCTTACTAACTTTTTCCACAATTCAATCTTTTCAGATAATTTATCTGGTATAGCAATATTAGTATTACAAGTCAAATACTCTAATATTTTATCTAAAACAATCTTTTTATCCATACTAACCACCTAATAAAATTATACCATATCACCTAATAATACTTAATTAAAGCTTTCACTATAGCTGAAACTATCTCATTTTGATAATCATCACTTTTTAATAAATATCTTTCCTTTTTATTGGATAAAAAACCACACTCAATTAGTACTCCAGGTACTTCAAGCTGTTTATACATATATATTTCATTACTTAGTTTTTTCTCTTTCATAGGACTATTTAAAATATTTCTAAATTCATTTTGAATTATATTAGCTAATTTCATATTATCTTCAGTATAAAAAGTTTGTGCACCATAATACCTACTATCACTTAAATAATTAATATGAATACTCAAATACAAATCGGCTTTACTATTATTAATTAAATTAATTCTATTATCAAAATCACTTTTCTTTCTTCGACTTGCATTCGGTGCACTCAAATCATAATCGCCATCCCTCGTTAAAAGAACAACAACACCTTGTTTAATAAGTGCTTTTTTTAATTTCAAAACAATGCTTAAATTAATATCCTTTTCATTTATACCATTTACAAACGTCCCAACATCCACTCCACCATGTCCAGCATCTAAAACAATTACCTTACCTAATAGTTTATTGTCTAAATCAATCGAATAAACTATTCCAGTTGTTAATAACATTAAAGTTATACACATAAAAATAAATATTTTTTTCATATTAAATATTATTCAAGAAAAAAAGAGATATACAACTATCTCTTATAATAAAACATTACAAACAATAACGGTTAATAATACTACGACGATTATAACAATACCTAATACAGCCAAAAGACTAATATATCCACCATTACTTTTAGACTTATCTTTGCGTTTGAAAAGTAACTTTTTCACATTATTAAGACCCAGGGCCTCTCTCTTAGCCACATTTTCTTGTTTTATAGTTTCATATACTTTTTGCTCCTCATTAGTCAAAGAAAAATTATCTGCTTGCTTAGCTTTCTCGGCATCAATATCACTAATCATATTAATAAAAGAGCTTTCTATTTGCGGCTGTAATTCCTCTATAGTTCCCTCCATATTACAAAAAATTTCTATCGACTTACTTCTCACCATACTAAAATCTTTATCCCAGTACTGCGAACCTAACTTATTAATTAATAAATCAATATATTCAACTATTGCTTTATTTCTTTCTTCTCTTTCCACTATGCAAGCAACTCCTTAGTACCATCAACATCTATTTGAGTCTCCATTGGCATCTTAATTTTATTATCAACATAATAAGTAAATAAATCATTAATTAATTCTTCTAAGCATTCCCTAGTTCTATTATCTATTTGATTATTTACATTCATAATTTGAATCTTCTCCAATATTTTTTCGTATTTTTCTTTCAAATTACCATTATTTTCCAATAATTTAGATTCAAAAACATTACTTAAATAATGCTTAACTTTATCATAATTTCCTAAAAACATATCTCTGTACTTTAAAATTAAAGGATATAACAACATAGCAGTTGATACATCATCAATAGTATCACCACTAGATTCAATATATCTCTTTAAATATTTTTCTAATTCATCAAAAGAAAAATTTTCAATACCATTTTCCTTTAAATATGTAATAAATCTTGATTCTAGTATATAACCTTTTACTTGAATTCTATTTTTTTCTAAATCTTCATTCATAATATACTGATATTCAGAAAGTTTCTCTAATTTTTTACTATACTCTAAAATTTGTTTTATTAATTCAAACAACTTATCCTTGCTATTAAGATTATATAATAATGCTTGATATATACTTAATTTTAAAGTTCTTATTTCATCACTAAGTGACATATTTTTATTAACATCTTGAATAGCATAATATATATCATTAATATTCATTAAATAGCTCCTTTCTAATACCACATATCTGTTATGTTACCATCTCCATTATAAACCTCATCCATCAAAACAACATATTTAAATGTTTTATTTACACTCTTCTTTGCATAGGTTTTTACAACAAGTCCTTTATAATTATTTAATGATTCTGCAATATAATAGTTGTTTTCATCTTGACCTATCAATATTGAAATATGTCCCCAAAAATTAAATAAATCACCTACTTTAATCTTTCCAGAGTTAATTAAATCATCAGTAATAATTCTAAAATCACCTAAATCTGTAAGTTGTCCATCGCTAGGTAAATCTCCAGCTCCCCTATCTCCGACATCAAATCCGCCATTAAGTAAAGCCCAACTAACAAATCCAGAACAATCAAGACCATTAGGATATTTAACACCAGGAACAAAATTAGGTGGATCATCTTCATAACTCATTAATTTACATCCCCACATAGCCGGTCCAAATAACGAAGTTTCTATAAAGTTATATTTTGAACTATCTAAATATAATCCAACATGATAGTATCTGCCTTCTCCATCAACATAGTGTTTACCAGTATTATTTAATCTTCCACTCTCCCAATAATACGAAATTCTATATGGAAACTCTAAAGTTAAAAACCTAGCTGCTGCAACAGCTCCTGCCCTAGTTCCATAACCTGCTTTTTCTATTCTATAAGCAAGAATTTCATCAAGCAAAGCTGCTTCATCAGAAGTAAATACTTCACAAGATAAAAAATCTTTTTTATCGTCAAACTTTTTAGGAACTTCAGTAATAACATTAGTAACAACTACATTAGTATTGGCAATTACTTTCTCATTTAATACCGCTTTTAAAACAGTACTTCCAAGTTCTTTAGTAGTAAAACTATTTTCATTTATAGAAATAACTCCATCAAACTCAGTCATCCAAGATACATCTGGATTACCAACAACTATCAACTCATTATATAAAGGTTTTTCTATTCCTAACGTTAAATAATATCTATCTTCCATATCTAAAGAAACAACATAATCAGTAACTAATAACACATCACTTATAATACCTTCATCATTTTTAAAATAAACATATTGCTCCTTCAATGGTACAGTAACATAACATCTATCATTAACAATCTTTTGAAAATTTAATGAAGTAACATCTTTGTCATCTACAACAGAACAATATTCCTGATTATTGCTAGGTATAATGGCTATATCAACTTTATCAGAACCTTTATAGTAATTAACAACTTCAATATTTTGAATAACAACATTATTTACTTTCTCTATATTAAAAGAAAACATAACAAACAAAAATACAAATATTACAAAAATTATCAAGAAAGAAAAAAATAAAATCTTATTAAATTTAAAAATTAAAAAGGACGATAAATTTCTATTTCTAGTACTATCCTTTAACTTAGGAAGTTCAAACATATTACTACTATCATTCACTATAATCACACTCTATAATAAAATTATACCATAAAAAAAGAACAACATATAGTTATTCTTTCACCAATTCGGAACTTACGTAATAATAATTTTCTCCATCATTAGTTTTAAAAACATGCTTAAAAGTTAAATTATCAGCATTCTTTAACTCATAATAATATTCTTTACTATCAGAAGAATGTAAATAATAATTATCATATTTAGAATTAGAATTAACAACATTGCTACGCTTATCATTTAAATATCCTTTTTCATAAATAGTTATAGTTCCATCAACATCTTTAGTAGCTTTTACAACTTCAAATACACTTAATAATTCTCCAGTTACATTACTAATTTTATTAACATTTCCACATAAATAAGAATCTTCAGATACAACACAACTAATACCATCTTCAGGACTAAAGTTAACACTAGTATCAAGAATATCATCATTAAACAATTTCTTATCTGCATCAACAAAAGCATTCTTAGTAATCTTTTTTACAGTACAAGTAGTCGAATAACTATATAAATCTTCAGATTCATCAGTTAAAAAACTTTCTAAACAAATTGGACTACCATAATACTCTGAAGACAACGTATCAGTTGTATATTGATTATTTTTTAATATATATTCATAAAGAAACGTTAATTTAGATGTATTATCTAAAGTAGCAATTGTAATTCCCTTTGTAGTATAAAACATCGAATCTTTATTTAAAATACTTAATAAAGAAGTAATTAACTCTTGATAATCATCTTTTTCTGTAATATCCAACAGATTACTAGTTTCTTCAACTGGTAAATTTTCATCATCAGAAAGAATATACTTTGTAGCAATAACATATCCTATTCCAAAACCAACAGCTAAACAAATAATAAATACTAAAATGTTTCTCACTACAGGATTTACCTTATTTTTCTTTTTTTCTTCTACAAGAACATCTTTTTTACTCATAAAATACACCCTTCCATTATTACCATCATTATAAAAAAAAACAAGAAATATATCAACCTAGTTTAATAAATTTACATAAAAATTTAATTTATAGAAAAAAGCCAGTAAATATACTGACTTTCGAAACTTTGTAATAAGTAATTCTTATCTCTTACTGAATTGTGGAGCACGACGTGCTTTTTTAAGTCCTGGTTTTTTACGTTCTTTACTTCTTGGATCTCTAGTAACGAATCCTTGAGCTTTAAGAACTTTTCTATAAGCATCTTCTCTACTTTGATCAGCATCTGCATCAAATGCTAATAAAGCACGAGTAATACCTAATCTAATAGCACCAGTTTGTCCAGAGAAACCGCCACCTTTAACAGTGATATCAATATCAAATTTATCTTCATTTCCAGTTACAACTAATGGTTGTTTTAAATCCATTACTAATATTGCAAAAGGCATATATTCATTAACATCTTTACCATTAACTGTTATATTACCTTTACCAGCAGTCATTCTAACTTGAGCAACAGAACGTTTTCTACGTCCAGTAGCAGTCCATACTTGTTTAGCCATAATTTAAAACCTCCTATTTAACTTTCATTTCGATTGGTTGTTGAGCTTGTTGTTTATGTTCAGGTCCAGCATATACGAATAATTTCTTACCCATAGCTCTTCCTAATCTTCCTTTTGGAAGCATTCCTCTTACAGCTCTTTCAATCATTTCTTCTGGATATTTTTCAATCATTGTTTTAGCGTTTCTTTCTCTTAATCCTCCTGGATGTCCACTATGATCATAATATTTCTTATCTTCTAGTTTATTTCCAGTTAGTTTAACTTTTTCAGCATTTACTACGATTACGTAGTCTCCACAATCGATGTGTGGTGTATAAGTAGCTTTATGTTTACCTTTTAAAATTACAGCAACTTGAGAAGCAAGTCTACCTAATGTAACACCTTCAGCATCGATAACATACCATTTACGTTCTACAGTTTCTTTCTTTTCCATAAATGTATTCATATCAAATTTCCTTTCACTGTTGTCATCTGTTTCGCTTTCCCAGGGCTAGCAAACTCCAACAAATAAAATGTACCGATTAAAATTATATGAGATTCCTATTGAAAAGTCAAACAAAATCTTCATTTTCAGTCCATTTTTTTCATAAAATCATTAATATTCAATTTTTTCCAAGTATAACCCACAAGCTGGAGCAGTATACCCTGGATTTTCTTCTTCTAATTCCAACATCTCTTTTACTTTAGAAATATCATCTTTACCTCGACCTACTTCTATCATCATTCCTACTAAATTTCTCACCATATAACGATAAAAACTTTTGCCAACAAATTCAATATTAAGAATATCTCCTACTTGATTAAACTTTATATCATAAATTATACAAGTATAATCATCTCTTTCACCAGAAACAAAATTATGAAAATTATGAACACCTAAATACAAAGAAGCTACCTCTTTCATTTTATCTATATTCAAATTATACTCACTTTGATAAACATAATCTTCTAACTGTGGATTAAATTCTCCTAAATTAATCTTATATATATATTTCTTCTTTTGAACACTAAACCTAGCATGAAAATTTTCATCTACTATTTTAACATTTTTGACATAAATATAAGGTTTAACTAACGAATTAAGTGCTCTTTTAAGACCATTTTCATCTATATTAATATCTAACTTAAAAGAAACACATTGACCATTAGCATGAACTCCTCTATCAGTTCTTCCTGCTCCTTTAACCTCAACACTATGTTTATTTATTTTAGTTAAAGCATCCTCTAATACCTTTTGAACACTAATCTCCTCATTAAGTCTTTGAAATCCAAAAAATTTACTTCCATCATAAGATATTTCAATTACATAATTCACCTTATCTCACCTTCAAAATATAAAATATAATCATCCCTATATTTAATATAATAAATAAATAATCAAAAATACATAACTTATTTCTATACTTATACTGGCTCTTTACATTTCCATCATACATTCTATACTTCATATCATTTTTTCTTAATTTCATCTTATCCTTAGTCTTCTTAAAGACTAAGTTAATATTTGAAAAAAACATCTTAATTTTCATAATAATATTACTATGAGTATAGTCTTTACCTTTAATTTCTAAATTAGTAAAAATATCATTCGTATTAATAATAAGATATTCTAAAAAAGTAACTACATTTGTAATAAATGATGAAATTTTCTTTAAACTAATACCAATCAAATTAAACATATTGATTGATAATGCTCCACCTCTACCCAAATCTTCTTTTGTAGTTGTATAAACAATTAATGATACATAAAGTATCAAAAAAACAAACTTAAATACTAAAATATTCATATCTGTAAATATCATATCTTTATGTATCATATAAGCATACATAACTACTAATATATATTTTAATTTCCAAACTACCTTTAAATATCTTAATATACTTATATTACTTAATAAAATTAATCCAAATACTAAACTAACATTAACTATAAATAATATATTATTAAATTTAAGCATACAAATAAGTACATAAATAAATAATCCAAATATCTTAACTACAGGATTTAATCTATGTATTATAGATTCTTCATTATTATATGAGTAATCTAATTTATTTAACATTTCTATATAATTCCTTTATTAATTCTTTTATATCAGTATATTGAATAATATTATGTCCACACTCTTGTGCATATTTAGTAAACTCTACTATCTTTGGCATCTCAATGTATTTATATAATTTATTATCATAATATATTTCTTTGCCACCACTTACTACCAATTTACCTTTGTTGATAACATATAACTTATCAACAATATCAAACATAAATGTTAAATCAGTCCCTATTAATATAATAGTCTTATTAAATTTACTCTTTAATTTTAAAAATAATTTTCTAAAATATTCCCTTTCTCTAAATATTAGTCCTTTTTCAAAATCTTCTAATATCAAAACACTGGGATTATAACTCATTGCACAAGCTAAACTTACTTTTTTCTTTTCTGTAAAAGATAAAGTATCGACACTTCTATCTAAATACTCTTCTCCTAAACCTACTATCTTTAAAGAATCAACAATATGTTTAGTAACATTAGAAGCTTTATAGCCATAATTCTTCATGGTCAATTTAATTTCTTCTTTTACAGTTTTTCCAATAAATTCATTACTCGAGGTATAAACAAACCCTATCTTCTTTCTTAATTCATTAACGTTATTAATATGACTTGTTCTTTTTATAACTTCATTATCTATCTTAATTTCACCACTAGTAGGTCTTTTTATAGCCATTATAAGTTTACCAATAATACTTAAGTCTTCATTTAAAAATCCTACTATACTACCTTGATTAATTACTAAATTCAAATCTTCTAAATACTTTTTTTCTGATGAAGATTTCTTGTTTTCTATATAAGATAACTTATTAAAAATTATTTCCATAAATTCTTCACCATCGCTTCCTTACTTAAATATTGTTTTTTTATTAATCCATACAATTCAAGCTGAATAGATAAATCAACCATAAAAGGCAACGAAAAACCAAGCCTCTTTAATATCTTTTCATTTCTTAATACATCTAAAGTTTTACCATCAATCGCACTAATACCATCATATAAACATAAAATATAATCAGTATATAAAACATCTTCCATATTAGTTGTTACATTAATTAACATAATATTTTTACTATTTAAGTAATTCAAAAGTAATATTTTTGTTCTATTATTCAAATCAATAAGCAAATCATCCAAAGCAATATAAGTAGGTTCAATTACTGCATAAGAAAGAATCTTTACTAATGTTCTATCATTTAAACTTAAATTATTAATAGATTTATTAAGTAACTTGTTTATTCCAAAATATTCATTTAATTCATTTATACGTTCTTTTATTACCTTAGGATCAATATTCATATTTTCTAAAGAATATCTTAATTCATCTTTAACTAATTCTGTTATAAAAGAAGAATCTCTATAAACAACAGCAATACATTTTCTTAAAGCTTCAAAATTATCTTGGTTAACATCTATTCCATTAATTAAGACTTCACCATCATAAGTAAGTTCTCCATTAAATATTCTAAGTAATGTAGTTTTTCCACTACCAGGAGTTCCTATTATACTTAATGTTTTTCCCTTTCTCAAAAGAAAGTTAACATCTTTAAAGATTTCATGTTGTTCATCGTATGAAAATTTTAAATTTTTAAGTTTTATATTGCCCATGATAATCCTCCCACTCGTTTGTTTATTATACATTAAAAAGAAAAAAAGAAAAGACTTTGAAAGACTTTTCTCCTAATAATTTGAACATCATTTTACATATCATATATATTTTATTTAATATATCTAGCTATAATAAGTCAGTTCATTATTTACACCAACTATTTTAAAGTATTATTTCAATAATAAGAACAACTATTTATACTTAGCTATTTTAACAACTTCACCTTTTTCAAGACTCTTTGCAACATCAATAATCCTTTGATTACTAGAACCTCTAAACTGTACATCAAAACTCTTTAAATCCATTACAAATTTACCATCTACTAAAACATCTATTTGTTTTAAAGCTTCCATATAATTAGAATTCTTTTCAGCCATAGCAAGTAGTTCTTCAAAAGTAAAACCTGTATAACACCAGACATTCATCCCTTTTTCACGAACGTATTGAGCTAATTCAGTCAAGGCCTCTACTTGCATCATTGGATCTCCACCCGAAAACGTAACCCCAGATTGAAATTCAAGCTCGTCAATTTGAGCTTTAATAGCATCAAGAGATACTAACTCACCAGCTTTAAAGTCATGTGTTTCAGGATTATGACACCCAGGACAATTATGAGAACATCCTTGAAACCAAATAACACTCCTTATTCCTTCCCCATCTACAATACTATCTGATTGTATTTCTTTTATCGCTAACCTAGCATATCCTTTTTCCATCTCTACCACTTACCTCTTCATATAAAATTATATCATAATATTTAAAAAAGAAATTAAATTACTCAATTTCTTTCTTAATCACTTTTCTTAACTATTATACTCTTTCAATACCCCAGAATATACAATATCAAGACCATTTATTTCTTTAAAATCTTCTGGTTTAATCATATCAGGTAAATTATACTCAGTATTAGAGTGCTCTAAAACATACTTAACAAACTCTGCACAATAAAAACATCTTTCCCTCTTAATTTTAAAATGGATTGCCACTCCAATAAGTCCAATCATATTAAATTTATAATGTAATCTATCTTCTCGTATATCATTGATAACTTCAACCATTCTATCAAAATCATCTTCAGTTACAGACAAAGAATAAATTCTTGTCTTTGTCTTTTTAAATCGTTTAAAAGTTCCTCTGTCTATCCCCTCATGTACAAAACCTCCTATAAAAGGATTATAAGGATTCAGCCTACCAAAACTATACATTTCTTCCAAATCTTTATCGAACGCAATAGAAACATGAGAAAACTCTCTCCTAGTATAAATCTTAACGATTTTAGATAATATAGTTCCTGTATAAGTAAGAACAATATATATTTTCTTCATAGAACCACCTACTACTATAAAAATTATATCACAAGAAAAAAGATAAATTAATCTTTTTACCAATTAATTTATCTATTCAATTGTACAAACTAATCCATCAATTTCATTTTGAGCTAAAATATAACCTTTTACTTGAGACACAGTCATACTTTTTTTAAAAGTACCATTAGAAGTAGATTCTAGTACATCTAAATCAAATTCCATAATAACATCCACATTATTATCTCCAACTATCAAATCACAATCTTTATAAGTATTAGACAACTCATCACAAACACCATCAAACATTGTCGATATTAAAGATTCAAAAGAAGAATCATCATTGCTTCCTACATCATTAAACACATAAGACATACTAAGATAACCATTAGTAATCTCCTGTTGTGTATTATCCCTTTTAAATTTCATTTCAACTTCTGCACTAATACTATCTTCATTTGATACGTATTTACAGGAAACGATAGTTGGTTCAGATTTTTCCCCGCATCCACTTAATAATAATGGCATAATAAATAATAAACTAATCATTAATAATTTCTTCATTTTTTACTCCTAACTTATCAATATAAGCAACTACCTCATCAATACTACTCTTAGGAGTAGAAGCACCTGCCATAATACTTATTTTATCATAAATAGACATATCCTGATTTAATTCATTTATAGATTCTATTATAAAAGTATTCTTACAATATTCTAAAGCAATATCATATAACTTTCTAGTATTAGAACTATTTTTCCCGCCAATTATAATCATTGCATCAGATTCAACAGCAAGTTCCTTAGTTTCCTTTTGTCTTAACTCTGTAGCACTACATATAGTATTATTAACACACACTTCATAATCCTTAAGTAATAATTTAATTCTATCTACTAAATAATTAAATTTATCTACAGAAAATGTTGTTTGAGAAATAACTGCAACTTTATCATTTTTTAATGATTTAATCATATCAACGACATTATCTAATTGCTTTTCATTTTCTAATATTGTACATTCATTCCCACAAAAACTTATAGTGCCTATTGCTTCCGGATGATCTTTCTGAGCTACTAAAATAATAAAATAACCTTCTTTATTGAGTTTACTAGCTTCTTCATGAATTTTTAATACTTTAGGGCAAGTTAAATCAAATAACTGTATATTCTTCCTTTTGGCTAATTCATATACTTCTTTTGCAACACCATGTGCTCTAATAATAACTTTGTTTCCATCTTCTACTTCATCAATGCTACTAACCACTTTAAGTCCCATCGTCTTCAATTTATCAACAACGTGTTTATTATGTACTAATTCTCCCAAACAATATATATTCTCGTATTCATTTAATAGCTTTTCACTCTTAATAACAGAATTAATAACACCACCACAAAAGCCAGCTGATTTACCAATAGTAACTTCCATAACATCACCACAAATATTATACCATCAAAAAAGTAGATATTACCATCTACTTAATTACTATCAGAAGAATCATCACTACCTATTATAGTCAATATCTTTTCTCCATCTTTTGTATACATATATTTTTCTCTAGCATATCTTGCTTTATATTCAGAATCTTGTAATTTATTTACTTCACTTGTAAGTGAGGCTTCTTCTTCTAACAACAATGTATATTTAATGCTTAATTCCTTAGTTTGATTCTTATTATAAATAATCTGCTGAACATCACTAAAAATAGTACTAATTAAAATAATAAGAGACATAACTACAAAAAATAATAATGAACCAATACGACTTGTATCATTTTTTGATTTTTTCTTTTTTAACTTAGAAGAATTATTTATCTTAGTTACCGATTTACTAGTATTATTCTTACTATTATACTTGCTACTTCTCATATAGAAACCTCCTTATTATCATAAGTATACCATACAATAACTTATGTCAAACATAAGTAACAAATCTATTTACGTTTTTTAACACTAGAAAAAATATATCCTAAAATAATTAAAATAACAAAATATACATGTAATATTCCACCATTTATCTTCAACAAAAAACAAACATAAGCTAAAGAAATAACAAATAAATATAAAATACTAATAAGTATTTTTTCTAAAATATTTTTTCTTAATATAACTTTAATATTAAAATTATTAGCATAATAAAGAAATACCCCGTAAAAAAAAGAAAAAACCAAGCAAAAAAGCTGTACATAAGAATTCATTATTTAAACAACTTACCTAACAAAGACTCATTATCCTTTTTCTTACCATCATCATAAGTCATACTATTAATAGTTCCTTTTATGCTCACAACTCCATCATGAGTATCCAATTTAACTATTTCAAGATTTTCTCCCTTAAGCAAAATTATTCCCATAACACTTTCCATTAGAAACTCTTCACTATCAAAACTAATTATCTTATCTATACCACCAAGATATATTAAACTTCTATCAACTATTTTTACTTCATGCTTTGTATTATCATAAACATTTACATTATCCACTATTATCACCCTACTAATAATATGCAAATAACAATAAAAATAGCACAAAAAAACTCAAGAACACATCTTGAGCAATAATTATAATTCAATTTTAACTAATTCTTCACCAGTTTTTTGCATTTCATCATATGCTTTGAAAATAGCATCTTCAAACATTTGACGAGTTTCTTGATTTACTGGATGTGCAATGTCATCATAAACACCTTCAGATACTTTTCTGCTTGGCATTGCGATAAACATTTTATCATCACCTTGAATCAATCTAATTCCAGTTATAACAAAAGCTTCGTCAAGAGTAACAGTAGCTATTGCTTTCATTCTAGAATCCTCTTTTTCTTTGTTTCTAAGAACAACCTTTGTAATTTTCATGTATTAACACTCCTCCCAAGTATACCTACTTACCATAATTTTAAAGCAAAAAATGTTGAAATGCAATAATTATTTAACATTAATTCTTATATTTCCTACCAAAACATCAGTATAAGTAAAACTTTTTTTACCATACTCAGTATTCACTATAAAAATATGTTTATAGCATTCACTAATTACACCTTCTACAATATCAGTTTTATTTCTTAACCCCAATACCTCTACAACAACATTCTTACCATAATTAGACCTTATATACTCCTTAGCTTGATATATTGTTCTCATCTAGGATACCCCACATACATAAAACCATTTACAATAAGACCACCCATACCATCCTTCCCATATTTGGTCTTCTTAAGTAACTCAATTAAATCAATCTCCTTATTCTTCTCTGTCAAAGATATAGTAGTCGCTATAATAGCCGGATCTAAAGCATGAATATTTACTCTTTTAGGACTACTAGCAAAGTCTGCCCCTGCTTTAATAAGTTCTTCATAATTACTTTGACAAGCACCAGCAATAATTAATAATTTCTCATGACTCTTTTCATACTTCCTGGCTTCCTTAACAGCTTTTATAAAATTCAAAGAATTTTTATAATTACTTATATCATTTATATTATTATTCTTTTTTAAATAAGCATCATGTCCAGTAATAACTAAAATATCTGGTTTTACTTCACCAAGTAGTTTAGATACATTCTTCTCAAACTCATCTTCTCTAATAGTTTTTCCATAAGCCATAATTCTATTTTTTTTATAAAAATCCAAACACTTATTTAAATAATCACTATCTCCATCTAAATGTAATATTTTAGGAGGCAAATAAAAAAAATCATCCTGCTCTACTCCACGCTCCAATCTATTAAATTCAATATTCTCATTAATCATTTCTGAAAATTCATCTTTACGTTCTTCTTCAGAACACAAAGCCAGGTCAGATAATGGACTAGTTGCTACAAGTCTTAAATCAAACCCTTTTAATATTGCTTCTCCATCCTTAATATCCACAATAATAAAAACTATATCATTGTTATAACTATCTCTTGTAACGTAATCTCCTATCTTAAATGTCATTTCATCACCTAAATAACAATATGAAATAATTCTTAAAAAATACCAAAAAAAATAATCCACTAGCCTAGCTAGTGGTTTTTCTCTGACGCCTATAAGGC
>CAZJHG010000019.1:0-26179 GCA_964545885.1 uncultured Muribaculaceae bacterium
ATTAAAAGATATAAAAGTTTATAAACCTAGTATAAATGTTAGTATGGATTACTATGTAATAAAAGATAAAGCTTTATTACTTCCGTTAAATGCGATACATAATGTAGGTTCATCGGCTGTAGCAGATATAATTAAAGAACGTAGGGAAAACGGAAGATTTACTGACTTTTTTAACTTTGTTGCTAGAACGTATGGAAAAAGTGTTAATAAGAAAACAATTGAGTCTTTAATAGATGCTGATTGTTTTAGAGATTTTAATGTTAGTCATAAAACTTTGTTTAATAGTATAGATAGTGCAATGGATTATGCTATGTTGTGTAGTGATTTAGATGAATCATTAGTAATGAAACCTAATTATGATATGTCTTTAGAATTTAGTGATGCTGAGTTAATGAATAGAGAGCTAAGTACTTTTGGATATTATGTAACTAATCATCCAGCTAGTAAGTATCAAGATGGTATTATGAAAATACAAGATATAGAAAAATATTTTGACAAATATGTTGATACAGTTGTTATAATAGGTAGTGTTAGGAAAATTAAAACTAAGAAAGCTGAAGATATGGGATTTATTGCTGGTAGTGATGAAACAGGAGTTGCTGATTTTATAATATTTCCAAAGAATAATAAATATTTAACAATGTTTAGAAAAGATGATTTTGTTAAAATAAGAGGACAAGTTACAAGAAGAAATGATAAGTTTCAAATTGTCGTTTCTAATATGAAAAAAATTGACTAGGAGGGTTATGGGATGCAAGAAAAGATGTTGAATTTCTTTAATAGTGTTGGTTTTACTGATGAAGATGATGCATTTAAAAATGCTTATATTAGTAAAGTAGTACTAAAAAAGAAAGAAGAAATATTTGAAGTATTTATTGAAAGTGAAAGACCTATTAATCCTGTTAGAACTTTAGAACTTGTTAAATGTGCTAGTAAGGGAATTAATGGTAAAAATAGGTGTCACATTAACTTTATATACAATGATATGGATGATGAAGATATATTAGAAGCTTTTAAGGTACTTTTAGGAGATTTAATTACTAAAAGACCTTCTTTAGTGTCTTTAGAAAATAAGAATATTAGTATAGATGATGATTTTATTATTATTGAGCTTGATAGTAAGAGTGAAGAGTTTGATATGATAAAGAAAGAATTAAATGGACTTTCTGAGGCTTTAGTTGAACTTGGTTTTTATGAGATGGAGATTACTACAGCAATAAATGTTGAAAATCAAAGGAAGATTCAAGATGAAATAGAAGCAGATCGAAATAGAGTTATTGAAGTAGAACAAACTGAAATAGAACCACAACAGAATAATGGTGGATACGGAAAAGGAAGTTGGACTCCTAAGAAAAAGATTGAATATTCTAGAGAGGGATTAGTTACAATTGAAAGTATTGATCAAGAGGAGAATAATGTTCATTTAGAAGCTTATATATTTGGATCAGAATTTAATCAATTAAAGACTAAGGATGGAAGAGATTTATATTTAATTACTTTAAAGATAAGTGATAATACATCTAGTATTTTAGCTAAGTGTTTTGCTAAGGACGAAGAGGATTTTATTGCTAAGAGTAAAGAATTAAAAGATGGAGCTTGGTTTAGTTTTAAAGGCCAAGTTAGATATGATAACTTTGCTGATGATTTAGTATTTAATTTTAGAAGTTATGAACCTTTAGAAAATGTTCCAACATTTAAAAGACTTGATAACGAGCCAGAAAAGAGAGTTGAACTTCATTCTCATACAATGATGAGTCAGATGGATGGAGTTTGTGATGAAGTAAAGTTAGTTAGACAAGCAATGGAATGGGGACATGCTGGTATTGCAATAACTGATCATGATTGCTGTCAGTCATTTCCACATGTATTTGGTGAAGTTACTTCATTTAATAAGGGTTTAAAGAAAAAAGCACAAGCTAAGATAGATGATTTAAAAGCAAGTTTAGAAGAAATTAAGACATCTGGTAATGAAGAAGGAATTGCCGAGATGGAAAAGATGATAGCGCAAGCTGAGGAAGAAAAAAAGAATATTAAGTTTTTTAAGGCAGGATATGGTACTGAACTTGAAATGTGCGAATCTTTCTTAAATGTATGTTTTAATCCTAATGATGAATTAATTGAAGATAATACTTTTGTTATATTCGATACAGAAACAACAGGTTTTAATCCGGGGCTTGGAGATTCAATGATTGAACTAGGTGGAGTTAAGATTCATAATGGTGAAGTTGTTGAACGTTTTGATGAATTAATTAATCCTGGTCATCATATTGATGAAGCGATTACAAGAGTTACTGATATCTCAGATGATGATGTAAAAGATGCTGATAATGAAGAAAATGTAACTAGAAGATTTAAAGAGTGGATAGGAACTTTACCTTTAGTTGCTCATAATGCACGATTCGATAAAAATATACTTGATATGGCTTATTATAAGTATGATTTAGGTAAATTAGAAAATCCAATAATTGATACATTAATGCTATCAAGAGTTATAAATAGAGATTTAAAGAAACATAGTTTGAAAGCTTTAGGTAAATTCTATGGAATTGATACTGGTGAAGCTGATGATGAAGATGAAGAAACAGTAAATGAATCTGGAGTAAGTGGAAAGATTATTGATGCTGAAATAGGTGAAGCATTTAAGTCTATTAAAGTTGATGGAGAAGAAGTCTTAAATATTGAAAGACAAGAATATTATGATGTTGATATTAGTACAGAAGAAAAAGTGAAAAAATATCGTAATATATATCATTTAGAAACATTACATAAGGCTTCAAAGACAGAAGAAGTAAATGTTGAAGTAGAAGTCAATGATGGGGTTAATTTAGTTGATTTTGAACCTATTATTAAATTACATCCAGCGGAGAATGATATTGAAGTTAAATTTACTGATGATTTTGGTGAAAAGTCTTTAACTATTGTTGTTTACGTAGGACAACACCATGGTGCCGATGTCGACTCTGAAAATACAGGATATATCTTTAATAAGATGTTAAGCCAAATAAAAGGTGTTCAACGTATAAGTGATTTAAATAATTTGAAATTACTTGAAGAAACAAGTTTTCAAAATAATCCGAAGTTAATGGATCATATTGGAGATTTAGTTAGTTATAAGAATTATGTATTTAAACCAGGAGAAGATGATGTAGTAGAAGATAATTTGGGTTATCCGTTTGAGAAATTTGGCAATATGGATTATCGTTGGAAATTTCCTTGGTGTTGTGAAGATAATTTACAAATGTATGAAAATATACCTGGTAAGACTTTTAGTGAACACTTAGCTAATGCTTATGATAATATGAAACATGTGACATTTATTGCTAAGAATCAAAAAGGACTTAAGAATTTATTTAGAATAGTAAGTTTTGCTAATACTAATTTTATTCAAAGAAATGCAAGAATTCCTCGTAAATTGATTGAAGAAAATAGAGAAGGTATACTAGTTGGTAGTGCTTGTTTAAATGGTGAAATATTTTATATGGCTGAAACAAGACCAGATGAAGATATTATAGAAGCTATGAAGTTTTATGATTATATTGAAGTGCAACCACCAGAGAATTATTCTCATTTACTTAGAGGACATGATATTAATAATATTAATCATTTACATAAATGTTTAAAAAGAATTATTGAATGTGCTAAGAAAGCAGGAAAGTTAATTGTTGCTACTGGGGATGTTCATAATATAAATAAAGAAGATAGATTATATAGAGAGATTATTGTTAATCAGAATGTTCCTGGTAAAGGAAGACATCAATTAGCTAGATATTTATCTGGTAGTAGTAAACGTAATACTAATCAAGATAATATTGAGAGAGTAATTGAAAAATGTGCATCTCAAGGTGTGAATTTAGATGTTGTAGAGCAAAAGGTACTTAAGTATATTTATATTCTTACTAAGATAAAGAAGATTCCAATTACAGCACTTAATATATCTTATATATATGCTCCTAATAAGAAGGATAGTGCAGAAGATGCTTTTAAAGGTAAGGATGGAGAAGCAGAGAAGTTAAAAGCTGTTTCTTCAGTACTTAGAAAACTTACTGTAGCTGGTGTTGTACGTGAGAAAGATGGAGAATATTCATTAATTGGAAACTATAATGATAGTGAAACTGTTATGCAAGGACATATTCCTAATCAGTTTTTTAGAACTACAAGAGAGATGATGGAAGAGTTTGATTTCTTAGGGGATAAAGAATTGATTAAGGAGATAGTTGTTACTAATCCAAATAAGTTACTTGATTTAATTGAAGAGATTGAAGTAGTAGATTATCCGGATAAACCTTATTCACCAATTATTGAACATTCACAGGAAACTTGTAGAGATTTAGTATTTGATAAAGCTCATAGTATGTATGGTAATCCGTTACCAAGAAATATAGAAGAAAGAATTGCTCAAGAGTTCTATGGTGATAAGATTATGGGACTTGTTGAGGAGAAGGTTAGATTAGAACATCCAGAGTATAGTGATGAAGAAGTTGATAATGCTTTACCAGAAAATATTCATGAGGTTATTATGAGTGGGTATGATGGAGTAGTTGGTTTGATGGCTGATAGATTAAAAAGAGAAGCAGAAGAACCGATTACTGATGAAGAAGCAATAGAGAAAGCGAAAGCTTCGTTAGGTGGAATTATTGGCGGAGGATTTGACGTTATTTATCTTATTGCGCAAAAGCTTGTTAAGCATTCAAATGACGATGGCTATTTAGTTGGATCGCGTGGTTCAGTTGGTTCATCTTTTGTTGCTAGTATGATGGGGATTACAGAATGTAATGGTTTACCAGCGCATTATTATTGTCCTAATTGTTGTCATTCAGAGTTTAATAACGAAGAAGGCAAACCTTATTCAGAAGAATATGCTTCTGGTTTTGACTTACCAGAAAAGAAATGTCCAAAATGTGATACTGTAATGATTCACGAGGGAAATGACATGCCATTTGCGACATTCTTAGGATTTAATGCTGATAAGGTACCAGATATTGATCTTAACTTCTCAGGAGATAACCAATCTTCTGCACACGAATATACTAAAGTATTGTTTGGTACAGATAATGTTTATAGAGCTGGGACAATTGGTACGGTGGCTGATAAAACAGCATTTGGTTATGTACAAGGATTTTACGAAGAAAGATTACATGATGTTTTAAAAATAGAAGCTCAAAGTTATGGTTTATCTGTAATGGGTAAAGATGACTTAAAGAAGAAAGGTGTTATTAAATCTTTTATAAGGACGCCAGAAGTTGAACGTATTAGTGTAGGTTGTACTGGTGTTAAGAGAACGACTGGTCAGCACCCTGGAGGTATTGTTGTTGTTCCTGGTTATAAAGAAATTTGGGATTTTACGCCTTTCCAATATCCAGCTGATGATCCAAATAGTGCATGGAGAACAACACACTTTGATTATCATGCTATTGATGCTGACTTGTTAAAATTAGATATACTAGGACACGATGATCCAACTGTACTTAGAATGTTACAGGATATATCTGGTATTGATGTTACGAAGATAGATTTAGGAGACCTTGATACAATGAAGATATTTACTGGACCAGAAGTACTGGGTGTAGATAGATATAGGTTAAGAGGTTTGACTGATAAAGATGGTCGTAAGTATTGTCCTACTGGTACTTTGGGAGTTCCTGAATTTGGTACTTCGTTCTTATTGGGAATGCTTGAAGAAACTAAGCCAACAACATTTGCTGAACTTATTAAAATATCAGGTTTATCTCATGGTACTGACGTTTGGCTTGGTAATGCAAGAGATTTATGTACACCAAATGAACAAGGTGTTATAGAAGTTCCATTTAAAAATGTAATTGGTTGTCGTGATGATATCATGGTTAACTTAATAGCTTGGGGAATGAAACCAGCTAAAGCATTTAAGATAATGGAGTTTGTACGTAAGGGGAAAGCAAGTAAGGATCCGGCTACTTGGGCAGATCATGCGGCGACAATGAAAGAAGCTGGAATACCTGAGTGGTATATTGAGTCTTGTCGTAAGATTAAGTATATGTTTCCAAAAGCACACGCAACAGCTTATGTTACTTCAGCATTTAGAATTGCTTGGTTTAAAGTACATCATCCTATTTGGTATTATTGTGCTTATCTTTCAATACGAAGGGATCAATTTGATATTGCTTCGATGATAAAAGGTGAAGATGCAATTCGTGCTAAAATAGATGAGATAGATGCTAAAGGGAATCAAGCTTCTAATAAAGAACTAGATACTAGAGAAACTTTATGTATTTGTTTAGAGATGGTATGTAGAGGATTCTATTTTGCAAATATTGATGTTGATAAGAGTGATGGTAAGAAGTTTGTTATAACTGAGGATCAAAAAGGTTTAATTATTCCATTTAGAGCGTTAGATGGACTTGGAGATAACGTTGCTGAAGCGATAGTTAAGGCTCGTCAAGGTGGACCTTTTATATCAATGGAAGATTTAAGAAATAGAGGTAAAGTAAATACTAGTGCAATGGAAAAACTTAAAGCATTAGGTTGTTTAGATAATATGTCAGAAAGCAATCAACTAAGTTTGTTTTAGCTTAGTAGATTAGATAAGTTTATATATCTTAAAATCTGTTATGGAATTTTATAAAGCCAAGGCGAGAGCATTGGCTTTTTCGTTTTGATAAAGATTTGTCTTATTAAATATGTATACATGATTTTTCATTTTTGATATAATGAATATAGAATGAGGAGTGATCTTATGGGATTATTTAGTTTTATGAAAAAAGAAAAAAAAGTGGTAGCGAAGTCGACTGAGCCATCGAGAAAATTTATAGAAAAAGATAATTTATCTTTTAATGATTTATATATGAAATTTAAAAACGAATTAGATGACATTCAAAGAATTTGTGCCGATAATGATATTAATTTTGATGATATGCTTAGAAAGTTAGGAATAAATAAAAATTCAATTCCAAAAAATGCTCAGGAGTATGTTGATATGATGTCTTTTGATTTTGAATTTTTAAATACTACTTTTCCTAATTTTGTAGAACGTGTTAAGCAAGAAGTAAAATTAAAAAACGAGAAAGGGTCTGAAGCAAAATCAACTGCAGAAAAAATGTCAACTGAAAGTATTGCAAAATCTAAGCCTTTAACACAATCTAGTCATAGTATGAATAAAAAGTTGAATGATATAAAAATTGTTTCAAATTCTGAACTTGGTCAAACATTGGATGGTGATCTAGACAGGGTAGCATCAGCTTTTAATAATTCAGAGTTGGAAAAAACTTATTTTGATGGAGTATCTGAATATATGGCTATGGAAGCACAAATGAAGAAAAATGCGGAACGTTCTAAAAAAGAGGAAGCTATTCAAAATGTTCTTGAAAGTTTAAAAGATAATCAAAAGTTTATTAAAAATTGTAAAGCGTATTCAACACCTTATGAATATGTTTCCGTAATAGCATCAGAGATGGATAGGATTTATGCTGCAACTAAAGATGTAAACTATACTCCAGCAGATAATATGTATATTATTAATTTACGTGGATTATGTTCTATGGATGAGTTAGAAAGAAATAAAAGAATTTTTAGTTTGTTAGTAAAAAAATATTATAGTAAGGCAGCTTTTAAGGCAAAAAAGTTACATGCTGGAAATTTTGCAAATAAAAATGCAAACTTTTTAGGGCGAGAATATCAAATAGGAGATGATCCTACTGAAATAATTGACAAATATTTTAAATTATATAAAGAATATAGAAATATTGAAAATAAGATAACAACAATTAAGAATTATAGTTCTTATTTAAATTTAAGTATTTCTGAAGTTGCTGATAAGTTGAATTTATCAGCTGTTGATTCTTTTGAAAAATATTATGATTATTCTAACAAAGAAGAGTTAATTGATTCGTTAGATGAAATGATTAGCATAATTGAGATGAATCGTAATAAAGCGAAAGTGGAACAAATTTGTAAAGATTTAAAAGAAGATTTGAATTTTGTTGAAAACTCAAAAATGTATGGTGGGGATTTTGAGTTTGCTAGTTATGTAATAGAACAACTTTCTAAAATATATGAAGTAACTAAAGATTCAAAGTTTAATCCTAATTCTATAAATTGTATTAAGGTTTATTGTACAATGCCAGAAGAACAATTAAGCTCTTTATTTGAACAAGTTATGTCTGAATTAGATAATAAAAATATTAAAAGATAGTGAAAAGTATTTAGCTGTAATGTGTTAGAAGATAATTAATTTTGTTTTAATGATTTATTATATTTAAACAAATAAAAAATCAATATTTTGGAGAATATTGATTTTTTTTGTTATTTAACTTTTTTGATACTTTCGAATGCTATATTTTCATCATCTGATTTAGTGAATGATATTTCGAATTTGTCAAATTCATTTACTTTGTTTGATGGAATTTCGTCGACTTCTTCAACTATAATGTTTTCACCATTTTTGTCTTGGCCATATAATCTAGTTGAACCATCGTCGTATACATAAGCAACAGCTATTGTTACTATTATTTTTTCATCTTTTACAGTGGTACTTATTTTTGAAAACTCTAAGCTTTGATAACTAGTTTCGTATTCTTTAACATTATTTCTTTTTGATAAGTAAATATCATATTTTTTATTATAAATAAAATCGTATAAGTAATTTGTTTCTTCTGTTGCTGAAAAATCGTTGTATGTAACATTACCAAATATTGCTTTAACAGCTTCTCTTACTGTTTCGCCATTATAAGATTTATATTCATCAAAATTGTTTATGTCTTTAACTCTATTGATTATTCTTAAAGTTTCTTCATTAATAGATGCATCCATATTTGTGTTTTCAATATATTTGATAGCAACGTTGATGATTTCGGTAGCGTTTAAGTCAGTGTATGTTGTTTCCTCTTGTTGGAATAATTTTTCTGTTCCATTATATGGGGTATTGTAATTTTCTGTTAAGTTAACAACATATGTTAGAGCATATTTTTCAGCTAATTCTTTATCTTCTTTAGTGATTCCATTTTTATTTACTCCTTTAAATACAATAAAGATAATTAATGCTATTACTAAAATTATACCTATTAGAGCTAGTAGTTTTTTTCCATCTATGTTTTTCATTTTTTAACCTCTTTTCTACTTTAAATAATAGCACATTATCTAAAAATAATCTATATTTATTCGTTGTGGTGTTTCAGAATTTGATAAAAAACAATTTATGTGATAAATTATGGCTTGTAATTGGGGGATTTATATGAAAATAGATAATAGTATTAGTGAACTTTTTGACGGAGGAATTGAAGAAATATTTAATCCAGTAGTTGCATATCAAGGTAATTATGGCTTTAGTACAGATGTTTTTTCAATGGTATCTAAAGTTGAAAACGGGAAAAATAAATTTGAGGAATATTTAGAAAAAAAATATTATTCTCAGATTAGAAATATATTAGCAAAGATGAATTTTACTGCTAATCCACGTTTATTTGTTGTGTCTGATTTAGCAGGTAGTTATGGTAGAAATTTAAAAGTTAGTATTGAACTGTTTATCATTGAATTTGCACATATTTTAACTGGTCAGAATTTTGAATCTTCTGGTAATGATGAAACATTAAAAGAGGAAGCAGTACAATTTTTCAGAGATTATAGAAAAAAATTATCAGAAATTCAAGAAGGAAATATTAATGAGAACAATAAGGAAATTAATGATTTCTTGGAGAAAGATTATATGTTGAATGAAAATCATCGTAAAAGAATTTTGGGTAAGGGTTATAGACCGATATCATATTCTAGTTATTTAACAGTGAAAAAAGATTATATAACTAATTTTATTGTTGGCTTAAGATATTTGTTTCCTTTATTTGATAAACCAATTAATTTGAATGAGTTGGGAGAATGTTTGAATTTTGATAAGTTATGTTTAGCGATGGCTAAGCAATTGATAGATGTGACACGTTCTACTTTACAGACTGATAATGCTGTTCATAATTCTTTTGTTTATGTTGAAAAATATGTTATGGCAGTTAAAGCTTTAAGAGCTAAAGGTGCATATGATTTAAAAGTTGACACTGTTTCTTTAGAAGGAAAACATATAAAATATAGTGTTGATGATGCAATAAGTGAATATAATAAAATTAAAACAGAACATCCTGAGTTTTCTATTTATCATTTTGAAGCTGATGGAAGAGACTATAGAGATATTGGATTAGTTAATGATTTTACTGCTGAAATTGAAAGTTATATTGAATCAAAAAAATTACAAGCTTCTTGGGAATTTATTAGAAAAGGAATGAGTGAAAAGAAGTGTACTGATACTGAATCTGATAATTTAGTTGAAGTTATTCAGAATAAAATAAGCAAAAAGAAAAAAACTAGTGAAGAGAAAAGACAACTTATGATTAATAGAATGAGTTTTTTGGATAATACAGAATATTTATACAAAATGACTGGAAAAAATAATTTTACAGGTTATATTGGTTATATTTATGCAAATGGAACCGTTGTATTTGAAAAGTATTATAAAAACTTTGATACTCGTGAACCAGTAGAGTCAGCAGCTACTTATGTAATGAACTTTAATAACTTTGTTGAAATGTCTATGCTTACTAAAACAGAGATAATGGGTTATATAAAACAAGGTGGTACTGATGTTAGAAGAGTTTATCATACTAGTAAATGGTGTGATAAAATGTTAAAAGTAATTAGTGGTAAAACTTATGATGAAAAGACTATGAAGAGAATTGACCAACTTATTAATGAAGGACAATTAAGTAAGAAAAAATAATAGAGGTTATTATGAGAGAGTTATTAGATAACTTAATATATGAAAAAGATATAATAGAACAATTAATAGAAATAGATAATGATAAAATGAATACTAATTTAAACTTTCAAAATTATTATGATGCTATTAAATCTTTGATAGAAAAAGATAGTAAAGAGTTAGTATTAACTAATAATACTTTATTTATTACTGAAGGTAATCCTTTAGTTACTTTAGATATACTTAGAAGTGTTATGAGTACGTCATATAATGTTGTTATATTTATTAATCAAGGTTATGTTGGTATGAATAAATGGTTAATAAATCAATTTTATAAAATAGTTGGTAATGGTAATATTGAACTTGATACTGGAATTAATTATAATAATTACATAAATAGTGAGTATAAAGTTATTCCATTAGGAGAAGATGGATTAACTAATCAAGTTATGGAGGATTTTTATGGATAATAAGAAACCTGTTATAGGAATTTTACCAACTAGTAATTATATGCTAACTAATGATACTTTTGCTGATACTTATAGATTTGGTAATAATTATATAAAAAAGATAGTAGATAATAGTGGTATTCCGTTATTAATTCCTTATATGAATGATACTCTTATACAAGATACTTTGGAAATGTGTGATGGTTTGTTATTACCTGGTGGTAATAGAGTTACTAAGGCTAATTTAGAAGTAGTTGATTACTTTTATAAGAATAATAAACCAATGTTAGGAATTTGCTTGGGGATGCAGACTTTGGCAATGTATTCTGTTAATATTGAAAATGATAATAAAAAAATTATAAAAAGTATAGACAATGGAGTTGATCATTGGCCAGTTGAATTAAATAGAGATAATAATGATACAGTAGTTCATAAGGTAAGAATAGATAAGGACTCTAAATTATATAAAATTGTTAATAAAGAAGAGATAATGGTTAATAGTGTACATAAATGTACTATTACAGAAGTTGGTTCTAAGTTTAAAATTAGTGCTTATTCAGAAGATGGTTTAATTGAGGGGATTGAATATAATGATGAAAATAAATTTATTATAGGAGTACAATTTCATCCGGAAGTATTAGAACAATACAATGATATATTTAAAGAGTTTGTTGAAAGATGTAAAAGATAATTACATCTTTAAGATTGTTGACAAAAGAAATTTTATCAATAATCTTTTTATTATTTTAGAATTTTTTGTATAATTAATTTGTGAGGATGTTTATTTAATCTATACTTTTAGCTTACGATCCTTATTTTTTTATACAGTAATAAATGGTTTAAATAAGAAAGTAAGCGACAATTATATTTTTATAAAAATATTATCGTGAGGTTGGTGTAATAATGAATAGTGAAAAGCGTGGAGAATTTTTGAAAAAATTAAGAAAGTCAAAAAAAATGACACAACAGCAATTAGGGGAATTAATAAGCTACTCTGATAAGAATATTTCAAAATGGGAAAATGGTTATTCATTTCCAACTGACCCAGAAGTATTAATTAGTCTTTCAAAAATTTTTAAAGTTTCCATAGAAGAATTGTTATATGGAGATTATGAAACAAAAGAGAATAAAGAAAAGATAAAAGAAAATACTTTTGAAATTTATACTCAAAATTATAAAGAAAAAAATTTTTTGAAAAAAAGTATTATAATTTTTATTGTTATATTTTTAGTTACTATAATAGCATCACTATTGACTATATATTTTGTCTTTATAAAAGGAGAAATTCAATCGTACAAAATAATTGGAGAATCTAAATATGCTGATATAATTGAGGGAACGTTATTAATATCAAATAAAATTAATATTTTAGATTTAAATAAAATTGATACTCAACAGGAAATTGAGTATATATGTTTTTATACTAGTAATGAAGATGAAGATAAAATGATTTTTAGTGGTGAAAATGATAATTATTATATTGAGGAGTACAAAGGAAGCACTGAATATGAATTGAAAAGTATTTTATCACATAATATTTTTGTAAAGATAATATATAGAGACGGAAGTAGTGAAATTGTAAAGTTGGATGTTGAAGAAAAATTTATTAATGATAAAATTTTTGTTGGAAATATTTCTCAAGAAAATGTAGTGACAAGTGGCAACAATGATAATTTAAATTCATTGGTGGAACAGGGATTTGAAAATGAAAAAGATTATCTTGTTAAAAGAGTGAATAATTTAGAAGTATACTATTATTCAAATAAATTTGAAATAATAATAAATAAAGAATCATGTATAGAAAAAATAACAAAGAATATTCATTCAAAAAATATAATTCATGAAGTAATTGAAAACGATAAAATAGATACTAGGGAGATTATCACACCAAAAAGCAATGATTGTGATAAGAAAAAATGTAAAACGAATGAGGACTATTATGAATATTTAAACTTTTTAAGTGAACTTATTAGTTAACTATTCTACGAATAGAAAAAAGTAATTCTACTAAATGGAGAATTATTTTTTTTTAGTTATGATATTCTTTATTTAGAAAAGAGGTGAATTAGTGCAAAAAAACATAAATGTAATTTTCTTTTTATTGATTATATGTATTGTTTTGATAGGAAATGCCAAAGCGGAATCTATAAATGAATATTATTCTAATTATTATGGAATAAACATTCCTATCACAGAATATAATGAGCTGAAAAAATATTATACAGAATCTTTTATTTATACAATGAATGAACAAGAATATGAAAATGTTATGAATAATAATCTAAATAATATTACAGTAACTGAAGCAAATGATTATTTATATGATTTTAATATAATGACATATTCAACTTCATATTCTACAAATTACAAAACTCTTCGCATTGTTAATAATAATGGTTATATAACCGTAAGTTTGGCTTGGAAAATAATGCCTAAAATAAGAAGCTATGATGTGTTAGCGGTAAGAATTAATGGAGTTAGTATTTCTGGCATTATAAGTTTTAAACAAACTTATGTAAAGGATGGGTATACTTATATATCTTATTCAGGAACAAAACAAGAATTTAGTAATGGGTTAGGTTATTCATTTAAATTATCTGAATACGATTATCTTGAAAGTAATATATCTTTTTTGATAAGCGGAATAGGAAAAGTTTATGGTTCATACCAACATGCACCAAAAACAACCACATTAAGTCAGAGTAAAAAATATACTTTATCGTTATCTGGTTATGGTGGGGTTGTGCTATTTGATAATTCGGTTAAAAGTTACTATGATGCGATGAGTGGTGTATCAATCAGTATATAATTTGTAGAAAAACATAATTCTATTATTACGATAATTAGAAAAATAATGATATATGATATTCTCAAGATGTATTAAGCAACATTATTAACTAAATAGTACTTTGGGCTAATACAAAAGAAAGGAGTAAAGTGTAGTTAATAGAAATGAAGGGTGATTATGATGAAAAAGAAATTTAAGAAAAGTTTTATAATGTTAATTGCGATTCTTGGTATAGTTGGGTCAATATCAACCGCATTTGCTGCAACGAGATATACTAGTACTTTAAGTTTAGGAAAGGGGAAAAATCTTATTGGTTCTACTAGATATTATCCTGCGGGGAATAATTATATTTCAATCTATATAGATTCATTTACAAAAACATCAGGAAAAAGTTATACAAAATTAAAAACTTTTTATTTTAATGATATGGGGAATTATTCAACAAATGTTGGTAGTCAAGTATTTACAATAAATGCTACTGGTAAAATTCATGTTAAAGAATGGGGCCAACTAAGTGCAGGAAATAGATACTATAGTTTTTCTACTCAAATAGATGATGTTAATCATGGCGGAGTACAATCTGATACAGTAATAATGGCTTCTATTTAGTATATAATAAACAAAGTAAATTTTCGTACTTTGTTTATTATATAAAAAATATAAATATTAAATGAAAGGAAGTAATAGTTGTGGAAGGTATTGTATTAAGAGATGCAGAAAAAAAATATGAAAATGGTAAAATTGTATGTTTCCAGAATATAAACTATCATTTTGAGTATGGAAAATTATATGTAATTTTTGGTAAAAGTGGAGCTGGTAAGACAACATTATTAAATATATTAGGGCTTAATGATAATTTGGATAAAGGTAAAATATTTATGGATTCAGAAGACGTTACCATTAAAGATAATATAGAAAAATCACAAATTAAAAATCGAAAAATAGGTATGATTTTCCAAAATTATTTACTAATTGACGATTTAAAAACAATAGAAAATATAATGCTTCCTGCATTTTTAGATAAAAAAAGAAAGTATAGCGATATTAGAGCTAAAGCATTTAAACTATTAAAAAAATTAGATATAGAAGATAAGGCAAACAATTTTCCAAAAACATTATCAGGAGGTGAAAAGCAACGAATTTCTATCGCTAGAGCACTAATGAATGATCCTAAAATTTTATTAGCAGATGAACCAACTGGAAATTTAGACTCTGAAAATGAGAAAAAAATATTTGAAATGTTGAAAGAAATAAGTTGTTCTAATAAATGCGTAATTGTAGTTAGTCATAATTATGAAATAGTAAAATATGCAGATGTTGTAATTAAATTGGAAGGAGGTAAACTGGAACATGTCGATAAAAGAAAAATTAATACTAATAAAAAGAGATAAAAGAAATAGTATTATAATTTGTTTAATGATAATTTGTTCTACAATAGCTATGTTTTCTCTTTCGTATATGTTATCAATAAAACAATTTTGGAATACGTGGACAGAAAATTCTTATGACTTTAGGTTATATTATATTTCAAATAATGATGAAAACACAGATAAAAATGTATTGATAGAAAGTTTAAAGAATAACAAAAATATTGAGGATGTTTTTAGTTATTTGGAGTTTATGTCGTTTGGAACTATAGACGAATTTAAAACAGATGATACTAATGGTCAAATAAATATAATTGGAACTATACCAAATACAAAAAAAATAAAATTAGGTCAAGATTTAAGTGAAAAAGATTTTGAAATTATATGTCCATCTAATTTATTCCCAAATACAATGATGTCTACAAGTGAATATGACTCTAAACGTGAAATTAACATAGATTCTAGAATAAATGATGAAATAATAATTAGCATATTTTCAGATAGTGATAATTCTGAAAAATTTAAATTAGTAGGAACATATGATGAAAAATATGATTTTTCTGATTCTAACATTTGTTACACTACTCATAGTACAATAAAGAAAATTAATAGTAAATATCAGCCAGATTTAAAAGAAAGTGGAGATATATATTTTTTATTAAGTAAAAACGGAAAAATAACAGACATAGGAAAAATAGAAGGAATAGACGAAGTTATCAAAGTAAAGGAATTGAAAAAAAATATCGGTGACGAAGTTATAAATGTTAGTATTTTATCAATAATTATTATGTTTATAACAATATATATCTTTATATACTTAATTACTATAAATAAACTGAAAAACAATTATAAAAAATATGGGATTATGAGAGCGTTAGGATATTCAACTGGTGATATCAGAAATTTACTTTATACAGAAATAATATATTTAATATTTTTTTCTCAAATAATAGCTATATTTATTACAAAATTTACAACGATATTATATCCTAAAATATTTTTTTCAAATGATATGCAATTATCAAAACTAATTATTAAGATTCCGACAAAAATTTTAATAGTAAATATTATTTTATCTTCTGTATTTATTTTCATAGCTAACAATAAAAATATTAGCTTTCTTAAAAAAATGAATATAAAAGAAATAATGGAACAATAATGTACAAACTAATGTTAAATTCATTTTTTCGTTTTGATAAAAATAAAAGTCGATACTATTTAATTTTTATAACGATTTTTTCTTTTTTACTAGTATCAATATTTATTTATTCGTGTTTGAACAATAAAATAGATACGATAATAGAATCTCAAAATAATAGAAGAATTATCATTAATTCTACTTATGATGTATATAATTCAAAATTATTTGAAAATATTAATTTAATTTTAATAAAAAACAAGAAGAGCATAGAAATGATAGAATATGAATTCAATTCAATGTTAGAAATAAATGGCGAGGATATAGAAATAGAAAATATTCCAAAAGAAAACAAATATTATTTGGAAAAAGGAGATATAATGTTAATTCCAAATAAGATTAAGTTAGTACAGTCAAATTTTGAAAATATAAAAATAATGTATACAGATGAAGATAAAATAATGTTAAATAATGAACTGGCAAAAAAATTTATTGAGAAAAACCAAGTTGATTATTGGCAAATAAATATTATAGTAAAAAAAACAAATTTATTAAATAAAATATCCAACGAATTTAAAAATAATAAAATTGATGTAATATATAATTCGGAAAATAAATTTGAAAATGTGACTTATAAAAAAATAAAGAAAATAGTAATATCTTTGTTTATTATAGAAATAATTTTAGTCTTATTTATGATATATATAGTTGTACAAGATGTATTAAAAAAACAACAAAATAATGTAATTGTTTTAAAAAACATAGGATATAACAAAATAAGTGTATTATTGTTACTTGGATTGGAACTTTTTATCATAATAAATATTTCTTTTATAATAACTCTTGTTATTCAATACGTAATGTTTAAAATTAACATAGAATTCTTCATTAATAATAACATTAAGTTAACATTATTAGAGATAGCAATTCTTATTTCGTGTATACAAGCGGTTACAATGTTATTGATAGTGTTAAAAGGTGGGATAATATATGGAAAATAAATATATTACAATAATTGCAATTGTAATTGGAATAATTACAAGTAGCTTTTTATTTTTATATAAAGAAAAAAATAATGAAGTTAATAATAGTGTAATAATTTTTAATAATGCTGAATTTGAAGAAGAAAACTATTATCTATATTCTGATTTAGAATATGATTATTATGTTAAAAATTATTCTCCAATAAATATTTATGCGATAATAAAGAAAAATAATCGAATATCTTCGTACCAGATTACACAAACTATTGAAAATTTTAAAAAAAGTGCCAAAAATAGTTATGAAGATGATAATCTAAGGATAGATAATATCTTGAAATTGATTAATACTGAGGAGATATATGTTACCAACATAGATAATCAAATTGAAATTATTAAAAAGCAACATAATAAAAATAAATATACATTAAAAAAATATACACTTTATAATTCACAAGATTACGAAATGTATTTTATAGATAAAAATAATGTAAATATATATATAAAAGGTATAAAAGAAATTTTTTTTGAATATAATAATGTAAATTATGAATTAAAAGATTTATTAAAAATGAATAATGATTCTTTTTATATGATTTTTAATGAATTGAAAAACGAATCTAGTTCAATAATTTTTTATGATAATGATGTAGATACATTGCAAACTATAATAAAAGATAACTTACAAATAACATTAAAAGTTGTAGATGAACAATTAAACTTTTATATAGAAGAATGCAAAGAAGAAGTTATAGAAGACATAACTATAATGAAGAAATAAAAAAATATACAAAAAAATAAAAGTTAACAATTATTAAGATATGTATAGTAAGAATATAAATAATTGGTAAATGATTATGGATAGTATGAAGATGTCAAATTTTAATCATAATTGTTTTTAGAACATTATCTTATTGGTAATGTTCTTTTTTGCTAAAATATTGGAATAAAAGATTATTTTGACTAAAAAGATAAGTTAAAATAGTCTTTTTTTGATATAATACCTAATAGGTGATAGAAATGAAGAAACTGATACTGATAGATGGTAATAACTTAATGTTTAGAAGTTATTATGCAACAGCTTATACTGGGAATGTAATGAAAAATAGTAAAGGATTTCCAACTAATGCATTATATGGTTTTGTAGGAATGATGAATAAGATAATACATGAAGAGAAACCTGAGTATATGGCAGTTGCTTTTGATATAGGTAAGAATTTTAGAAAACAAAAATATGAAACTTATAAAGATGGAAGAAGTGCTACTCCTGATGAATTAAAGGCACAAATGCCAATAGCAAGAGATATTTTAAAAGCAATGGGAATTCAATACTTTGAATTAGAACCTTATGAAGCTGATGATATTATTGGAACATTTGCTAAAATGTGTGAAGAAGATCCAGAGTATGAAGCAACAATTATTTCTTCTGATAAAGATTTATTACAACTTATTAGTGATGAAACAGAAGTTAAACTATTAAAACAAAAAGATTATATAAGGTATAATCATAAGAACTTCGTTGAAGATTGGGGATTTGAACCAATCAGAATGATTGATTATAAAGCATTAGCAGGAGATGCTTCTGATAATATACCTGGTGTTAAAGGAATTGGAGATAAAACAGCAATTAATCTTTTGAAGCAATATGATACTATTGAGGATATATATGAACATATTGGTGAAATAAAAGGAAAGATGAAAGAAAAGTTAGAAAATGATAAAGAGAGTGCTTTTATTAGTAAAGAGATTGCAACAATTTATAGAGATGTTCCTTTGAATGTTAAATTAGATGATATTGTTTATAATGGTCCTGATTTTGTTTCTTTAAATAAATTATATGAAGATTTAGAATTTTATTCTTTTATAAAGAAGAATGTTGAAGCTTCTAAACCAGCTGATAATGATATTAAATTTATTAATGTTAAAGATGTTAATGATTTAAAAAATTTAGAAAATGATGTTGCTATATATATTGAATGTGATGCTGAAAATTATCATGAAGCTAATATAGTAGGAATGAGTATTAGTGATAGTAAGAATAATTACTTTGTTAATAATAATTTAATTGAAGAGGTATTGTTACTATTGAAAGATAAGAAGATATATACTTTTGATCAAAAAAAGAATTATGTTTTACTAAGAAAAGAAGGATTAGAAGTTGAGTCTTGTTGTGATGTTATGATAGCAGCTTATCTTTTGAATATTAATATAAAAGATGATATAGCGTATCTTATGAATAATAATGGATGTGAAGTTAATTTTTATTCTAATAGTTTAAAGAATGGCTTTGATAAGAAGGATATAGTATTAAAAGCAAGATTTATATATGATATTAAAGATGAGTATTTAGATAGTCTTGATAAAGAAGGAATGTTAGAGTTATTTAATGATATTGAGATGCCCTTAATAACAGTGTTAGCTAATATGGAGTATGATGGAGTTAGAGTAGATGTTTCAATACTTAAAGATATGGAAGAGGAGATGTCTACTAGAATAAGTGATATAGAGAAAGATATATATTCTTTAGTAGGAGAAGAGTTTAATATAAGTAGTCCTAAACAGTTAGGAGTTATATTATTTGAAAAGTTGGAATTGCCTGGAGCTAAGAAGACTAAGACTGGATATAAGACTGATGTTAGTGTACTTAATAAATTAGTGGGTAGTCATCCTGTTATTGAGAAAATATTAGAATATAGAAGATTAACTAAGATAAAGAGTACTTATTTGGAAGGTTTATCTAACTATATAAGAGAAGATGGTAAGATACATACAATATATAAACAAAATCTTACTAGAACAGGTAGACTTAGCTCAGTAGAACCTAATTTACAGAATATTCCGGCGAGGGATGAAGAAGGTAGAATGATAAGAAAAGCCTTTTTACCGGTAAATGATGTGTTTTTAAGTGCTGATTATTCGCAAATGGAATTGAGAGTACTAGCACATGTATCTGGTTCTAAAGAGTTGCAACAAGCATTTATTAATGATGAAGATATTCATACTAGAGTAGCTGCTGATATATATGGTGTAGCTATGGAAGATGTTACTAAGTTACAAAGAAAGACTGCTAAAGCAGTAATATTTGGAATAGTTTATGGTATTTCAGGATTTGGACTTGGTGAAAATTTAGAAATAAGTGCTAAAGAAGCTAAAGAATTTATAAATAAATATTATGAGTTATATCCTGGTGTTAAAAATTATATGGATAATATAGTTACGGAAGCTTATAGAGATGGATATGTTAAGACATTGTTTAATCGTAAGAGAGTTATTGAAGAATTGCAAAATAAAAACTTTATGGTAAGACAAAGTGGAGAAAGAATAGCTCTTAATACACCTATTCAAGGAACATCAGCTGATATAATGAAAATTGCAATGGTTAAGATTTTTGAAGAGATGAGAGAAAAAAACTTAAAGAGTAAGATGTTATTACAAGTACATGACGAATTAATATTTGATGTAATTAATGAAGAAAAAGATATTTTAGAAGAATTAGTTCGTCGTAATATGGAAACTTGTGTTAAACTAGATGTACCATTTAAAGTTAGCCATGATTATGGAACTGATTGGTATGAAGCTAAGTAGGGAGGTTTAGAAGTGAAAGAAGTAAAAACATTTATTATTACAGAGATAATAATAGCAATATTAAAATTATTAGCTGGTATTATATGTAATTCATATACAATGATAGCTAGTTGTTTATATGAAGTTATTTTAATAATTACGTCATTGTTTATTCAAAAACGTATAGAAAACAAAAAATATAAAGGAATTATTACTTCTGTTTTAGGATTTATAATTGTATTATCAAGTTTATTTTTGATATTTGTTTGTATTATTGATGAAACTTATATAGTATCTTGGTTTATTTTATTATTTATGGTTATTTGTATGTTAGTTAGATATCTAGCTGGATGTTTTTATACTAATATTAATTATCAAAAGAAAAAAGGAATACTTGGATATTCTACAA
Organism: uncultured Muribaculaceae bacterium; assembly: GCA_964545885.1. Taxonomy (GTDB): domain Bacteria; phylum Bacillota_I; class Bacilli_A; order RF39; family UBA660; genus Coprovivens. Next base: position 21,404 of record CAZJHG010000019.1, read on the forward strand.
TAAATAGTAATGTGGATTTTTATAATTATGGAGTAATACTTGGTGTATTAATACTTGGTAAGTTGAGCAAGTGGTTTAGTATTTTAAAATATGCTGATAAATTGGGAGTAATATTAATTTCAGCTTTAATAGTAATTAATGGAATTAAATTAATAAGAAATAGTTTTAAGAGTATTGAAGATTATGAATTTAATCTTGATAATTATAAGGAAGAAATAAGTAAGAGAAGTGAAGTTAAAAAGTTAGTTAATATTACAGCAAATAGTTTTGGTGGAATTAGAAAAGTTAGTTGTAACTTAATACTTAATAATGGTATTAGTATGATAGATATAAATACTTTTGTAGTATCTTTACAAGATTATTTATTGAAAGTTGCTAATGTAGTAGAAGTTAATCTATTAGATGATATTAAACCAAAGAAACCTAAAGTAAGGAGTTTAAAACAAGATGCCAGAAATAGCAGAAGTTGAAACAGTAAGACAAACGCTAAGAAAAAGAATACTGCGAAAAAAAATAAAAAACGTTAATGTTTTATATGAAAGAATGATTGAATCAGATATAAATGAATTTAAGAATAATCTAATAGGTTTAGAATTTAGTGACATTTTAAGAAAAGGCAAATGGCTGTTGTTTGAAATTGGTGATTATTACTTATGTAGTCATTTAAGAATGGAAGGCAAATATTTTATTAAGAATCATGATGAAGAAATAAATAAACACGAACATGTAATATTTACTTTTGAAGATGATACAGAACTTAGATATCATGATACAAGAAAATTTGGAAGAATGAATTTAGTATTAAAAAAAGATATTGATACTGTTGAAGGAGTTAGAAAACAAGGAATAGAACCGATAGATTCTAGTTTAACTAAAGAGTATTTATATGAACATTTTAGTAAAAGGAAATTGCCGATGAAAACTTTATTACTTGATCAAACTATTATAAGTGGGTTAGGTAATATATATGCTGATGAAGTATTATTTGCTTCTAAGATAAATCCTTTAAAATTAGGAGTAGAGATAAATTTAGAAGAATGTCAAAGAATAGTTGATACTTCTAAGCAAATAATAGAAGAAGCTATTAAATGTGGTGGAACAACTATAAAAAGTTATACTTCTAGTTTAGGTGTTACTGGGAGATTTCAACAAAATTTGATGGTTCATAAAAGAGAAAATGAGCAATGTAAGGAATGCGATTCAACTATAAAAAGAATAGTAGTTGGTGGAAGAAGTACTTATTATTGCGAAAATTGTCAAAAATAAAAGATTACTAGAGATAGTAATTTTTTTATATTGTTTTATTAAAAGTTGCATTTTTAATAATAATTTGTTATTATCGTGAATAGTTGTTTTTTAGGGGAGGCAAAATCATATGGAAAATCAAGAAAAATTTGCTATTAAATTAGATAATACTTTGTTAACTGTAATTTCTCGTGGAGTGATGAAAGATTTAGAAACAATAAAAAAATATCATATGGAAGAAGTAAGAAATATTAGAGATTATATGATGTGTTTTGTTGATGCTACATCTGGACCTTATCAATTAAATCAATGTTTTCATTCAGCATTAAGTGAATTGAATATTAATTTAATGGACTTATTAATACCAGTTGAGAAAAAAGTAGTTAATAAAGTAAAATCTAAAAGTATTGCTATATAGTTGAAACTAAATGCCATAGATAAATTTGATTATTTTAAATGTTGGTGTTAGTATTTTAGACATCAAGGTTTTTATGAAAAGGAGTATTTACTTTTCTTGCGAGAAAGTTCTTTAATAGAACTTTTTCTTTTGGTATACTATTTTTGGTGATTTTTATGAAAAAATTATTATTTATTATAATTGGTTTAACTTGTTTAATTAGTAATGTAAGTGCTAGTGGTGTAGTTAAGTTAGTTAGTGTTACTAATAAATGTAGTGTTGTATCTGATAATGTAGTTACTATACCAGTTAATGTATTTAGTAGAACTGATGGCATTTTAACTTCAGTTGTTGATAAATATACTTTAGGAATGATAGATAATAAACAAGATAGTATGATAGTTAATATTAGTGATATAGAAGGAGATAATATATCTTCTTTAGTAATAGATACTAAAAGAGATAGTAATAATCAAAGTTATATATATTATTCTATTATAGATGATATGAATTTAAATAAATTAGATAAATTAATGAGTTTTAATATACAGATAGAATTTACTCAAGAGATACCTGATAGTTATGATGTTTTAGGTACTAAGGTTACTTTAGGTGATGAAGAAATTTGTGAATTAGTAAACGGACATAAAGTTGATATAATAGAAAGTGTTATATATAAGGAATTAAACAAGGATAAAGAAAACTTATATAAAATAATGTTTTATATAATGTTGGGAACATTTGTAATAGGATTGATTCTTGTAATTATTATGTTAATTAAGAGAAATAAATAGAATAGTTTATTTCTTTTTTGTTATAATAAGTTAAGAAAGAGTTGATTAAGATGCCATATATTCAAACAAGAACAAATTGTGAAATTACTAAAGAAAAAGAAATTAAGATTAAAGAAAGACTTGGAGAAGCGATAAGTTTACTTGGTAAAAGTGAAAACTGGTTGATGATTGAATTTGTACCTAATTGTAAAATGTATTTTCAGGGTAGAGATGATAAGTTGATAGCTTATGTTGATATTAAGATATTTGGTAGAGCTAGTAAAGAAGCCTATAATAATATGATGAGAGTTGTTAGTGAAATATTAAATAATGAGTTAGGAATCGGATTGGATTCAATTTATGTTAGTTACGGTGAATATGATAATTGGGGCTGGAATGGTAGTAATTTTTAATGGGGAAAGAGAAAGTATTTCATAACTTAAGTAAAATAGAGCAAAATAATATAAGAAGAGAATATAAAGAAAAGTGTAAAAAAGATTATAATTATTCAATAAGACTATATATATTATATACTATATTAGGATTTTTAACTTTAGTAGGAGTTATTATTTTATTATATAAAGATATTATGATAGGAAGTCTAATATTAGTTATAAGTTTAATATTTATGATAATAGATATTTATTTTTTATATAGGTCTAATTATAAGTTTTATTATTTTTTAAAAAGAAAAGGATATATTTATGATAAGAAAAAGAAGTAATGATGAGTTACTTCTTTATTATTGGAATATTTTTTATATCAAAGTTATTTAGAGATTTCTTTGTAGCTTGTTCATATAAGTAAACAGCTTTAAGCTCATATTTAAATACTAGTGAATCTTTAGGTGGAGATGTTGGTAGTAGGATATCTTTTTTTATAGTATTTAGGTATTCTTGACCTATGGGAGTAAATCCTAGTATTTTTAGATAATCTAGAGTACATTTTTTATTATCTTCTTTAGTTAATCCTATTAAAATGTGTAATAACATACGATTAATTTTATTATATGTATATCTTTTGGTTTTAACGTTACTAATAAGTTCGTCTATTGAATTAGATTCATTTATGTATTTTAAAAGTCGATATTCAATACCTTCATCAACATCTAAATATATACTTAAATCTTGGTCGGTTAGAATTTTGAACTTTAATAGATTGAATAATTTATCATTTGTAACGTTATTTAAGTAAGGAAGTACTTCTTTGGGAAGATAATTTGAGATAGGTTCTTCATTACTTAGTTTAGTTCTAATATTGGTAGCACTGATAATAGAATCAGTAGATTCTGTATCATGGTAATTGTTAGTTCTTTGAATAGTTTCAGCTATTATTGAGGGATTTATTTGTTTGATAGCTTTAATATAAGATATACCTAGTAGATCATTTGGATTATTAATGTCTTCTTCAATATTTAAAGCTTTTTTCATAGCGGTTGGATAATTATTGCCCTCACTCATATATTGTTTAACTTTTTCTTCATAAGTAGAATCATTAAGTTGAATATCAACTACTTTATTAAGTAAGTCTAGATTATTTGATTCACTACCAAATATTATTCTTTCTACTTTAAGTTCATTTAATAATTTTATACTATTATAAGCGAAGATATCACTAGATTGAGTACCGAATATAAAAGGTAATTCTAATACTATGTCTATGTTACTATTTAGAGATATTTTGGTTTTATCTTCTTTACTTAGGATTGAAATTGTACCTCTTTGAGTAAAGTAGCCATTTAATACTAAGATTACTAAAGAATTTGGATATTTTTCTTTTATTTTATTTATGTGATATAGATGTCCGTTGTGAAATGGATTATATTCTGCTATTATACCGATAATATTCATGGTAATTCACCTTCTTTATATAATTTATTTTATTATATAGAGTTGTAATATTCAAGAAAAGTTGTTATAATTATGGAGCTAGTGGGTGATATGTATGTTTATTGATTTAGCTAAAGTAGATGAAAAAGGTATTGTTATAGATGATACTGTGTCTTTTGGCCCTGAATATATAAAGAATACACCTATCCAAAAATTAGAAAATGTAAAAGTAAATGGTAGAGCTTATTATAGTGTTACTAGTGAAATTGTTTTTGATTGTAAGGTAGAAGGTTCAATGGTTTTATTAGATGCTATGGACTTAGAACCTATGGATTATCCATTTAGCTTAGAAATATCTGAAATATTAAGTGAAAATGATGACGAAAAAGATAAAAATGAGTTAAAAACACTTGATATTATGGATGTTTTATGGCAAAATATTGTACTAGAGGTCCCAATTAGTATTCGTAAAGACCCTGATAAGGATTATAATCTTAGTGGAGACGGTTGGGAACTAGTAGATGAAGAAAGA
>CAZJHG010000020.1:0-24002 GCA_964545885.1 uncultured Muribaculaceae bacterium
AATAATGAAAAAGAACATGCTAAAATGTGGTTCAAAGAATTAATGGGTGGAGAAATTCCTACTACAGAAGAAAACCTATTAGCTGCTGCTGAAGGCGAAAATTACGAATGGACTGACATGTATGATGAATTTGCTAAAGTAGCTGAAGAAGAAGGATTCAAAGCGCTAGCTACAAAATTCAGAATGGTTGGGGAAATTGAACGTCACCATGAAGAAAGATACAGAAAATTACTAAAAAATGTTGAAGACAAAGTAGTATTCTCAAGTGATGGAGATGCAGTATGGATTTGTCGAAATTGTGGTCATATAGTAGTAGGCAAACAAGCACCAGCAGTATGTCCAGTATGTGCTCATCCACAAGCTTATTTTGAATTAAAAAGTGAAAATTACTAAGAACACTTAAAAGGCGAGCTATACTCGTCTTTTATTATGGCAAACTTGCTAAATCAGCAGCATAAAATAACTATTAAGATTAGAACATTTAGATATGACAAAAATATATTAATAACATCTCTCAAATATATAAACCACAATCTATAAAACAAAGTTGCTTCAACTCTTATAAAGAGTTAAAAAGTAAGGCAATTTTTGACAAAATTAACCCAAGTATATTAAAATTTCAACAAGAGAAGGGGGAATTTATATGTTTGGAGAAAAACCAATAGTAGGTCAAACAATTATCAGAATAAAAAAAGATAGAATAATTCTTCCATCATTTACTCATGTTGAACCTGGTGATAAAATATCTGCTACATTCGATGCTCATCAAAAAAAGATCATCCTATTACAGGAAAAAGAATTATATGAAAGATTATCAATTTTACATACAAAAATTAAGCAAGCTTACTTAGATAAAAGAATAGGCTATCAAGAATATCACAACTTAGAAAGATATTTCTGGGGCATATTACCTCTTCACGAAAGAATAATTACTTCAAAGTTAGAATACCAGTTATTCAATCGTAAACCATATGCCATTAGCGAATTATCTAGGGTGCAAAAATTAAATTTAAAAGACGAAGTATTTGCAGTAGGAGTAGGTACAACATTAGAACTTTATCCTAGTGAAGAAATGTATTATGCAAACTTGAAAAAAACAAAAAAAATGAAGTAGACTATTAAAGTCTGCTTTTTCTATGTTAAAATATAATAGTAGGTGATTTATATGAAGAAAAAAAGTAAGTTGAAAAAAATAGATAATCAAAAAGTCTTAATAGGAGGTATTATCTTAATTTTTATTATTGCACTTATTACAATAGTGTTAATTCTCTCTCCTAAAAAAGCAACAATCATTCCTACTGATGAAGAAAAAGAAACTTCCTTATTATCAGCTGATAATGTTTATGAAAAAAGTATTGAAGTCAATTTAGCTACTATTAATCCAACTAAAGAAGATACAAGTGGAGTCTTAATAAAAGATGGTGCCTCAGTAACATTAAGAGACTCAGTCATAACTAAAGATAATGGTTCAACTAGTATTGAAAATAAATCTTTAGAAGTAGGTTTAAATTCAGCTATGATAGTATCATATGGCTCTGAAGCAAAATTAATAGGAAGTAAAGTCGAAAATAGTGTTGAATACTCAAATGCTATTTTCATAAGTGGTCAAAAAACATTTCTAAGTATAATAGATTCTAATATTAATACAACTGCTTTTAAATCAAGTGGTGTTGTTATAGCAACAAGTGCTAAATTAGAAATGGAACATTCAAATATTACTACGAAGTTTAAATCATCTCCAGCTATCATAGTAAAAGAAAAAAAAGGAGAAGTTAAAATAAATAATTCATATTTTGAAACAAACGGTCTTGCATCTCCAATCATTAAAAGTAAAGGCAATATTGAAATTACTAATTCAACAGGTAGTGCTAACGGAGCGAATTTCGGACTAATCGAGGATGGTAACGTTGACTTAAGTAATGTAACTTTAATAGCTAGTGGAGCTAGTGACACAGAAAAATTATTACCATCAGGTTTTAATATTCTTGATACAACTTCTTCCTCATCTCTTACAATATCTAATTCTAGTTTAAATATAAATGCTAAACTTCCATATTATAAAACAGCAACAATGTTCCAAATAATCAACGCTAATACAAAAATAAACTTAAATAATGTTCAATTAAATACCGGAAGTAATAAAATAGCAACTATCACAAATAGTATAGTAACATTAAATTGTGATAATCAAAACTTAGAAGGAATCATAGAATTAGATGATACATCAAACTTAGAAATAACTCTTAATAATAATTCCACATATCAAGGCCATATTGTTAATGGCGAAAATACTAAAATAATTTTAGATTCTTCATCAAAACTAATATTAACGAAAGACACTCATATAAAAGAATTATTAAATGAAGATAAATCTAACAACAATATTCAGTTTAATAATTATAAAATATATGTTAATGGTGTTTCTATCAATTAAGAACACTGTCTAATGAAGTACATTTTTAATCAGGAAACTATCAAAAGATAGTTTTTTTCTTCTCTTTACACAACACCCTACAGGGGTATATAATAATATCGGTGATAAAAATGAATTGTAATAAATGCAACAATTGTCAAAAAACTAAACATCGTTCCTATGAGGAAAAGAAAAAGATGACTAAAAGACTTAATATTATTGGTGGTCAAATAAATGGAGTAAAGCAAATGATAGAAGACGATCGTTATTGTAATGATATACTCATTCAGATTTCTGCAATAAATAAATCTCTAAAAAGTTTAGGTAACGAAATATTAAAAAGTCATCTAAATACCTGTGTCGTAAACGATATAAAAAATGATAATCTCGAAGTAATCGACGAAGTAATAAATTTATTTGATAAACTAAATAAATAAGAGTAACTTAGTAGTGGTATAATAAATAAGTAGGTGAAACATGAAAAAAATAATTTTAAGCATATCTGGTATGACATGTAGTGCATGTTCAAGTGGTTTAGAAAAATATCTTAATAAACAAGAAGGTATTATAGATGCAACAGTTAACTTAGTAATGCAAACAGCATCTATTTCTTACGCGGACCATCTAACAATAGAAGATTTATCCAAATTTGTAAAAGAAGCTGGTTTTTCATCAAATGGTATATTTGATGAAAAAAAAGAAGAACAAAAAAACAAAAACAAGAAAACTACATTAATAGTATTTACTATAATATCTTGTATTTTAATGTACATAACAATGTCTCATATGATAAATCTTCCATCTATAATAGAACCGTCTAAATATCCAATCATATATTCCTTAACCCAATTAATAATTACAATACCATATCTTATATATGGTAAAGATATCCTAAGTAGTGGATATAAAAATCTAAAACATAAAACTCCTAACATGGACACTCTAGTAAGTATCGGAGTTCTAAGTAGCTTATTATATAGTATCTTTACAACAATCCTAATTATTCTAGGTAACTACTCTTTAGTTCATAACTTATATTATGAATCATCATGTATTGTAATATATTTTATTAAATTAGGTCGTTATATAGATTCAAAAAGTAAAGATAAAACTAAAGAAGCTATAAAAAAATTAGTTTCAATAACACCAGATAAAGCTTTAAAAAAAGAAAATAATCAAGAAATCGAAATAACACTTGATGAAATAAAAGTAGGAGATATTCTTATCTGTAAACCAGGTATGAAAATAGCTGTCGATGGAACAATTACCAAAGGAACAACTCATACTGATGAATCATTTATTACTGGTGAATCAATCCCAGTAAAAAAAGTAAAAGGAGATAACATCATAGCAGGTAGTATCAATTATGATGGTTACATTGAATATAAAGCAGTTAATATTGGTAGAAATTCCACTATATCAAATATCGTTAAACTAGTAGTAGAAGCAACTAATACTAAAGCCCCTATAGCAAGAATTGCTGATAAAGTAAGCAACTACTTCGTTCCAACAATCATTATAATAGCTTTAATATCATTCTTAGGAACTCTTATAATAAGTAAAGACTTAAGTTCATCTATAAATACTTTTGTATCTGTCTTAGTAGTAGCATGTCCATGTGCCTTAGGTCTAGCAACACCTCTAGCTATAGTAGTAGGTGAAGGCTTATGTGCTGAACATGGTATCCTAGTAAAAACAAGTGAAACCCTAGAAACAGCTCATAAAATAGATACCATCATCTTTGATAAAACAGGTACTTTAACAGAAGGAAAACTAAGTATTTCCAATATACTAAATAATTCTAAATATCAAGAAAAAGACTTACTTAATATAGTATGTAGTATCGAATCCTTATCAAGTCATCCCATAAGTAATGCTTTCAAAGAATACCAACACCAACACAACCTAAATACTTTAGAACCAACTAACTTTGAAAACATCTCTGGTTATGGAATAAAAGCCATAGTTAACAAAAAAGAATACATCCTATGTAATTCCAAATACTTAGAAAAACTAAATATCAAAAACCTTTATCAAGAAGAAGAAACTAATCTAGCAAATCAAAGTAATAGTATAATCTATGTAGTAGAAAATAATAAGATAATCTCTCTAATTGGAGTAAAAGATACCATAAGAAAAGAATCTAAAGAAACAATATCTTACTTAAACAAACTAAATAAAGAAGTAATAATGCTTACTGGAGATAATGATCAAACAGCTACTACTATTGCCAAAGAACTAGGTATCAAAAATGTAATAGCTAATGTAATCCCATCAAAAAAATCTGAAGTAATCAAAAAACTCAAAAATGATGGTAAACTAGTTATGATGATAGGTGATGGTATAAACGACGCTCCATCATTAGCAAACGCTACTGTTGGAGTAAGCCTAAGTAATGCAACAGATATAGCAGTCGACTCAGCAAGTGTTCTTCTATTAAAAGATAATCTTCTTAAAATAATTGACCTATTATCTATTAGTAAGAATACATTAAGAATAATAAAACAAAACTTATTCTGGGCATTCTTCTATAATATATGTATGATACCAATAGCAATCGGTATATTAAAACCATTTAATATAACATTAAACCCTATGATAGCATCTCTAACTATGATGTTAAGTAGTTTAACAGTAATACTAAATACATTAAGATTAAAAAAGATAAAATTGGAAAGGACTAAATAATATGTTTAACAAAAGTAACAAAAAAACAATAACTATCGAAGGAATGCACTGTGATCATTGTGCTAAAAAAGTAGAATCTACATTAAAAAATATTAACGGAGTAGATAAAGTCAAAGTAAACCTAACTAAAAAAGAAGCAACTATCTATTCTAAAATAGAAATATCTAATCAAGCTATCCAAGACGCTTTCAAAGAATTAGATTTTCAAATACTAAATATCAAATAATAAAAAAGAGGAACAAATATTATGAAAATAATAACAATATGTGGTAGCTATAAATTTAAAAAAGAAATGATTGAAATAGCAGAAAAAATAACTTTAGAAGGCAACTGTGTTCTAATGCCAAACGAATTATCAAGACCAAATAAAGAATCTTACACCAAAGAAGAAGCAACTATGATAGACAAAATGCATAAAGAAAAAATCAAATTATCAGATGCAATCTTAGTAACAAACATTAATAATTATATCGGTAACAGTACCCAAGAAGAAATTGAGTATGCAACAAAACTTAATAAAGAAATAATCTATTACACAGATATAATGTAATTAAAAAATTGATTTTACAAACTATTATACCAATTTCCATATTATGATAAAGTAGGTGATATTATGAAAAACAATAAATTTCTAATTGGCTATGTGCTTACATATATACTAAGTATAATAATTAATTTTAATACATTGAGTCCTCAATATTTTTGCACTTTAAATACTACTTTTCTTATATATTTAATTCTTGTGAAATTATTAGGTAAAAAAAATAAGAAATTGCTGAATTTAATTTTTATAATTTTAGTATCACTTTCTCTTATAAACTTTTGCCGTTATATTATACTTTTAATAATAATGAGTGATTATGATTTTATTTATTCTAATCTTATAATGAGCATTATTCATTTTGGAATATATAGTGTTGTTTTAATTTCTTATCTTGTAAAATGTGATTTGCATAAAATATTTTATTATGACATGGCAATAATTTTAATTATATTTGTTATTAATTCTATTTGTAGTATTTTGAGTATTATTGAATTTCATATAATCAAGAATTTAATTTCTATCATTCTTGATTTCATGGTTGGCCATTATATGATAGATGCTCTTAAAAGAAAACCATAAAGTTATTTTAAGTAGATGAAAAAATGAAAAAGTAAACAATATAATAGTAAATAATTATATTTAGCAAAAGAACTAAAGTAAATCTTAAAACGATTTACTTTTTATATGATAAAATATATATGTTAAAAAACTTTGCGTCATTTCCAAAGCAATTTGATAGATTAAAATTGTAATAAACTATAAAATTTTTATTGAAAGGAGAAATAAAAATGAACATAGGAGATAAAATATTAGAACTACGTAAAAGAGATAAACTATCACAAGAACAATTAGCTGAAAAACTTGGTGTAACAAGACAAACAATATCTAACTGGGAACTTAACGAAACCACACCAGACATCAATCAAGCTAAAGAATTATCTCAAGTATTTAACATAAGTTTAGACGAGCTAACAAACAACGATATAAAAAGTATCTTAGAAAACAAAGTAAGTAATACAGAAAAACTAGCAGGACTTATTTTAAAAATATTAAAGATATTAGGTATTGTATTTATTATATTTCTAGCAATAGATTTAATTACCCTAATAATATTTGCGACAGTAAGACAAAATCATACAGTAGAATTATCATCTGTTCAAGCTGAAACTATTTGTAAAATAGATGATAAAAGTTACTTAATTAGTGTTGCTAGTGATGGCTACTTTAATTGCTCAAATTGTTCCGAAGAAATACAAAAAGATTTAAAAGACAATTACATCGATTATTCTGATATAGATAAGACTATTAGTAATATTGAAAAATATTTTATAAGTCATAATGGTAGCTGTGAATAATAACTTCTTAGTACTTAATTGTACTAAGTTTTTTTCTAAATAAATCTCCCTACATAGTATTTAATTCGTTCTAATTACTTTCTGAATATAGTAGATATTAAAATAATAATATATAATTATATTGTTAAACAGTTTAAACAAAGGAACGATAATATGAAAAAAGAAGAAAGATTAAACTTAATAAAAGAAGACCTAATTAAATCAAATAGAATACTAAATGCTTTTTGTGATGAAAATCGTCAAAGAATTCTTTTAGTATTACTAGATAATTGTTTAAATGGTGGAATTAGAGTAGAAGATATTGCTAAAAAAGTTAATTTATCTCGTCCAGCTGTATCTCATCATCTTAAATTATTATTAGATGAAAAAATAGTTTCTATCGAAAAAGATGGTACTAAAAATTATTACCATATAACTGGAGCAGAAGAATTATTAAATCTTAAATCTTTACTAAATAATATCGAACTATACCTAGAAGAAAGAAAAGAGGAATTAAAATAATGAAAAATTTAATAATTTATTATTCATATGAAGGAAATACAGAAAAAATAACTGAAGCTATTAAAGAAGTAATAAATGCTGATGTTTTAAAACTTATTCCTAAAAAAGAAAAGAAAACTAAAAGTTTATTTAGATTCGTTTGGGGTGGTATGCAAGTTTATATGACTAAAAAACCCAAATTAGAACCATACAAAATAGACTTATCTAAATATGATAACATCTTCATTGGTTCACCATGCTGGTTTGGTACATATGCTCCTCCAATAAACACTTTCCTAAGCGAAAACAAATTAGAAGGAAAAAACATCTATCTATATGTATGCAACGGTGGTAACATGAGAAACACATGGAAAAACTACGAAGAAACTTTAAAAGGAAATACAATAGTAGATAAGTTAGACTTAGTATATCCAATTAAAAATGGTCTAGAAGAAGCAAATACTAAAGCTCAAGAATGGGCTAAACAAGTTCTAACAAAATAAAAAAAATCAACTCAACCCAGCGTTGAGTTTTTTCAACCTCTCCATTATATTAAAAAAATCTAACAAACTATATAATAGAAAAAAAGGAGAGGAAAAAATGAAAAAATTAAAAAAGAAAAAACTAATAATTCCAAGCATCTTGATTATCTTAATAATTATTGGAGCTATCTTACTAAACTTAAAAAACACTAATAGAGAAGAAGTTACTAAAACAATCAGCTTAATAGAACAGCAATCAATACTAGAAAAAGAAATCAAAATAGAAGGGTATACCATAGATAATCCCAATATAATATTAAATCCTTATGGCAATTCACCACTTACAGCCTTAATAACTTTTAAAACAGAACAAAGCGTAACACCTAAGGTAACAATAAAAGGTAAAGACAAACTAACTACATACACTCATACTTTTCAAGAAAACCAAGAACACTACTTACCAATCTATGGTTTATATGCCGACACTGAAAACAAAATAATCATTGAATATACTGAAAATAATAAAGTAATCAGTAAAGAACTTTCTATCAAAACAGAACCACTACCAGAAGATATAGCTATTCCAACCAAAGTCACTGCTGATAAATCTAAACTAACAAACGACTTATATTTCTATACACCATCAAGTAAAGGATATACATGTGCTTACGATATTAACGGAGATATCCGTTGGTACTTAACCCAAAATGCTCTTTGGAAAATTGATAGATTATCTAATGGCCATCTCTTACTAAGCACTGAAAACTTAATAAACAATCCTTACTATACAAAAGGTCTATATGAGATAGATTTACTAGGTAAAATCTACAAAGAATATGACTTAAAAGGTGGCTATCATCACGACTACTATGAAATGGAAAATGGTAATTTACTTGTTGCATCAAATGACTTTAATAATGAAGATGGAACAGTTGAAGACTATATCGTTGAACTAGATAGAGAAACAGGTCAAATAATAAAAGAATATGATTTAAAGGACATTCTAAATATGACAGATGGTCAAAGTGAAAATTGGATAGAATACGATTGGTTCCATAACAATTCTGTTTGGTACGATAAAAATACTAACTCCATAACATTATCTGGTAGACACCAAGATGCCGTAATTAATATCGACTACAATACTGGCAAACTTAACTGGATAATCGGTGATTCTACTAACTGGAGTGAAGAATACCAAAAATATTTCTTTACTCCAATAGGAAAAGACTTCGAATGGCAATGGAGTCAACATGCTGCCATGATAACACCAGAAGGCTACGTATTCATCCTAGATAACGGAAACAATAAATCTAAAAATGAAGAAGACTACGTATCAGCAGAAAATAGTTACACCAGAGGTGTCATGTATAAAATAGATACAAATAATATGACTATTGAACAAATATGGGAATATGGTAAAAATCGTGGTAGTTCATTCTATTCTCCATATATATCAGATGTCGACTATATATCTAAAAATCACTATATAGTTCACTCAGGAGGAATCGTCTACGTTGATGGTAAAAACTCCAATCAACCAGCAGGTTTCAGTACTAACACAGAACTAAAATCAGATACAGTAGAACTTCTAAATAATAAAATAATCTTCGAATTAGTCTTACCAACCAATACATATCGTGTCGAAAAAATGTCCCTATATTATGAAAATGAAAATTATACTAAAACAACTCCAGAAAAACTAGGTACCTTAGGAGAAACATCATATACTACTAAGAAACTAAACTTATTATTAAATACTAAAGAAATTAATGATGAATACAAATCTCATAATATAACAATAACTAAAGAAATAGATCGTCTAGCTATCAAAGGAACATTTAAAAAAGGTACAGAAGTAAATATTCTTCTATACCAAAACTATCAAACAACTACATACGATTTTAAAATAAGTAAAAAGCCATATACAGCACTATGCGTTGATATATTTGATGATGAAGAAACAGATACAAACCTAACATTAACTAAATACATCAATAAAGAAAACCTAAAAGGTAAATACTCAATCTATATTGAAATAGATGGAACAATCTATAATACACAAGAATATGTTGAATTCTAAAAAACATATTGACTATCTAAATATAATATTGTAAAATCATCTAGTAATTTAAATGTTCATCGGAGGACTCGTGTGCCGTAGCACCGTTCTGTAAAAACAGAAACAAGGGGTCGATAAGATGTCGAGTGAGCTCGGTTATTTATAAAATAACTGGGCTTTTTTTATGTTATAGGAGTGATAAAATGAATAAAATAATTACAATTAGTAGAGAATTTTCATCAGGAGGTAAAGAAATAGGTAAACGTCTTGCTGATGAATTAGGTTATGCATACTATGATACTGAAATAATAACTTTACTAGCTAAAGAAACTAATATGGAAGAAGAATATATTAAAAACATCTCAGAAAATGGTATATACCCACAACCATTTCAATTTGGTAAAACATTTACAGCAAGCTATATTCTTCAAAAAAATCAAACAGACATCCTAGTAAAACAAACTAAGATAATTAAGGAAATTGCTGAAAAAGGAAACTGTATTATCGTAGGTCGTTGTGCTAATATTATCCTCAAAGATTATAATCCAATGCGTATCTTCGTTTATGCAGATATGAAAAGCAAAATTAAACGTTGCCAACTAAAAGCTAAGCAAGAAGAAAACCTAACTGAAAAAGAATTAGTAAATAAAATTAAAAGTGTTGATAAAAATAGGAAAGCTTTTAATAATTTAGTATCAAGTTCAGAATGGGATGATAAATCAAATTATGATTTATGCATAAATACCTCAAATATTGAAATAAAAACATTAATAAAACCTCTTAAAGATTACATAAATAATTGGTTTGGAGGTAAAAATAATGATTAGTTTATCAGAACATTTTACGTACAAGAAATTAATCCAATTTACATTACCTACCATAATAATGATGATATTTACTTCAATTTATGGTGTAGTAGATGGCTTATTCATTTCCAACGTTGTAGGAAGTGATGCTTTTGCAGCAGTTAACTTAATAATGCCAGCCATAATGATAATCGGTACTATCGGTTTCATGTTTGGTACTGGTGGTAGTGCTATCATTTCTAAAACCTTAGGAGAAGGCAATGAAGAACAAGCTAATATTTATTTTTCAATGTTAGTATATCTAGAAATAATACTTGGTATAATATTTACTATTATAGGTTTACTACTTATGGAACCAATAGCTAATCTATTTGGAGCAACAGAAGAAATGTTACCATACTGTTTAACTTACGGAAGAATCCTAATCCTTGGTATAACAGCATTCATTCTTCAAAATAGTTTCCAATCATTTCTTGTAGTAGCAGAAAAACCAGGATTTGGTTTAACTATTTCAATAATATCAGGATTAACAAACATGATACTAGACTTCCTTCTTATCTATGTTTTTAAATGGGGTGTAGCAGGAGCAGCCGTAGCAACCATTACTAGTCAAATAGTAGGAGCAATTATTCCACTTATATACTTTATAAGGAAAAATAAAACAAAATTAAAACTAGGTAAAACAAAATTTGAATTATCACCAATTTTAAAAACATGTACCAATGGTTCATCAGAAATGGTAACAAACCTTTCTATGTCTTTAGTAAATATTTTATTTAATATGAAATTAATGCAACTAGCAGGATCATCAGGAGTTTCAGCATATGGAATAATTATGTATGTTGGATTCTTATTCTCTGGTACATATGTTGGTTATTCAGTAGGAAGTGCCCCAATAATAAGTTATCACTATGGTGCAGGTAATAAAGAAGAACTAAAAGGACTATTCAAAAAAAGTTTAAAACTATTAGGAATAACAGCCATAATAATGACAATTCTTTCTGAAATATTTGCCAAACCACTAGCAAGCATCTTTGTAAGCTATGATAAAGACCTTTTAGATTTAACTATCAACGCGTTAAGACTATACTCACTATCATATATAATAAGTTGGTTTAATATCTATGCCTCATCGTTCTTTACTGCCTTAAATGATGGCTTCGTATCAGCACTTATCTCATTTTTAAGAACATTAATATTCCAAGTAATAGTTATCCTAGTATTACCAGAACTACTAGGTATAAATGGTATTTGGTTATCTGTTCTTGTTGCAGAAATACTATCTCTAATAGTAAGTATAATCTGTTATATAAAATATCGAAAAAAATATGAATATATATAATTTAGTAGACAAAAAAGTCTACTTTTTTAATTGTAAAAAACAAAATAAAATAATAGAAAATCCTAGTAGATAACTTGTTATTAGTCTTATTAAAATAATAGATAATAATGAATATAAAAAACATGATATAAACTATAATTTTTATATTGGCTTACGAACGTATGTTTGGTATAACTGATTTTGTAAAACACTTAACAAGGGAGGTAAAATATGGAAGAAACAAAAATGCATTTAATAAATAAGATGTTCAATGATAAGACTATTAGAACAGTCTGGAACAAAGAGGAAGAAAAATATTATATAAGCGTAGTAGATATTGTTACAGTTGTTTCAGAAAGTACTGATGGTCGTAAATATTGGAACAAATTAAAACAAAGATTAAAAGAAGAAGGTAATGAAACGGTGACAAATTGTCACCAGTTGAAATTAAAAGCTCAAGACGGTAAATATCGTTCTACCGATGTTGTTGATATAGAAGGAATGTTTAGAATTATTGAATCTATTCCTAGCAAAAAAGCAGAACCAATGAAATTGTGGTTAGCAAGATTAGGTAAAGAAAGAATAGATGAAGTGTTTGACCCTTCAATCACTGTTCAAAGAGCAATAGACACTTATCGTGCTAAAGGTTATGATGAAGAATGGATTATTCAAAGAATCAAAGGTATTCAAGATAGAAAAAAATTAACTGATGTATGGAATAGTAATGGAATAACTGAGGAGGTTGAATATGCTATTTTAACTAATGAAATCTACAAAGAGTGGTCAGGTTTAACTGTTAATCAATATAAGCAACATAAAGGCTTAAGAAAAGAATCTTTAAGAGATAACATGACCGACATTGAAGTCGCATTAACTGATTTAGGAGAATTAGCAACTAGAGAACTTGCCAAAAAACATAGGCCTTTAGGACTAGAACAAAATAAGAAAGTTGCTAAGATGGGTGGACAAACTGCAAAAGTTGCAAGAGATGAGTTAGAAAAAAACTTAGGAGAAACCATAGTTAGTAAAGAAAATGCATTATCATATAAATATATAGAAGATGATTTGATAACAGAAAATAATAGTGATTAATTAAGAATAAAAGTATAAGAGAAGGTAATGTATAATATGGTTGATATAGAAAAATATAATGAAAAAATGTTTGAAGAGATTAAACATATTGATGAATATGGAAACGAATATTGGGAAGCTAGAGAACTACAAAAAATTCTCGAATATAAGGAATGGAGAAACTTTAGAAAAGTTATTGATAAAGCTATCATTTCATGTGTTAATAGTAATGTTTGCTTATATGAGCATCAGTTTGTTATGTTCAACAAACCGATAAAAGGTGGGAACGGAAACATTCAGCAAGTTGATGATTTTAAACTATCAAGATATGCTTGTTATTTAATAGTACAAAATGGTGATTCGAAAAAGAAATCCATTGCCTTAGGACAAACCTATTTTGCAGTACAAACAAGGAAAATGGAAATTACTGAAGAAGAATACGCAAAATTAAGTGAAGATGAAAAAAGATTGTATAAGAGAAAACAAACTAAAGACGGAAATAAATCATTGTATAAAGTTGCATTAGCAAAAGGGGTTAAAAATTTTGATAAATTTACAAATGCGGGATATAAATGATTATATAATGGTGAAACAGCAGATGATATTGCCAAAAGAAAAAATCTTAGATATAGAGAAGAAATTCTTGACCATATGGGAAGCGCTGAGCTTGGAGCAAATGTGTTTCGAATTACTCAAACAGAAGAATTATTAGAAAGACAAAAAATCCAAAGTAAAAAGCTCGCAAATGATACACATTACAAAGTAGGTAAAGCAATAAGAAAAACAATAAAAGAATTAGGAAACACAATGCCTGAAGACTTACCAACACCAGAAAAATCAATAAAAGAACTAGAAAAAGAAGACTTAAAGAAAATTAGCCAAAAATAAAAACTCCCTACATATTCAATTAGTAGACAAAAGTCTACTTTTTTTAATAAAAAATTATATTATTGTAAGTTAGTTGTAACATTAGCTATAATATAATGAAACCATAAAAGAAAGGAAAGATTTTATGGAAATTTTAAAAGTAGAAAACTTAACTAAAATATATGGAAAAGACTCAACTAAAGTAGTAGCGTTGGATAACGTCAATCTAACAATAAATAAAGGAGAATTTGTTGCTATAGTCGGAGCATCTGGTAGTGGAAAATCAACATTACTTCACTTAATCGGTGGAGTAGATCGCCCAACAAGTGGCAAAGTATTCATTGATGGTGAAGACATCTACAAAATGAACGATGATGCTCTAGCTATCTTTAGAAGACGTCAAATAGGTTTAATATATCAATTCTACAACCTAATACCAATCTTAAACGTTGAAGAAAATATTAAATTACCTCTAGAACTAGATAACCGAAAAGTAGACGAAAAAGAACTAAACGACCTACTAAAAACACTCGGATTAGAAGAACGTAAAAACCATCTACCAAATGAACTATCAGGAGGCCAACAACAACGTACATCAATTGGTCGAGCTATGATAACTAATCCCGCCATCATCCTTGCCGATGAACCAACTGGCAACTTAGACTCTAAAGCTAGTGAAGAAATAATCGAACTACTAAAAATGTCCAACAAAAAAAATAATCAAACAATCGTAATGATAACACACAACCTTGAATTAGCTTCCTGTGCCGATCGTATCATAAAAATCGAAGATGGACATATTATAGAAGGTGCCTAATATGAACACTTTAAACAATTTAACAATAAAAAACTTAAAATTAAATAAAAAAAGAACAATCGTTACAATTGTTGGTATCATTCTATCAGTAGCACTAATATCAGCTATAACTAGTTTATTCTTTAGTACTCGCACATCTTTAATACATTTCCAAGTAGAAAAAAATGGCGATTATCACTATGTATATTACGATATACCAAAAGAAGATATTGCATACTTTTCTGAAAACCGTAGTTTAGAAAAAATCTACTATACAGAAAATATTGGTTATGCTACCTTAAAAGAAAGTAAAAACGAATACAAACCATATGCCTACATAAAAGCCTTCACCAAAGAATCACTAAACAATCTCGGCTTAGTTCTAACTGAAGGAAGATATCCAGAAAATGATAGTGAAATAATAATTCCTACCCACTTAAAGACTAATGGCCGTATCGAATACAAAGTAGGTGACATAATAACTTTAGAAGTAGGAAAAAGAGTAAGCAACGATGAAGAACTAAACCAAAACAACCCATACTCCGAAGATAATAATGAAGAAATCATCGACACAACACAAAAACAATATAAAATAGTTGGGATCATTGAAAGACCATCTAATAATATTGAAAACTACTCAGCTCCTGGCTATACATTCATAACATATCTTGACTTAAACAAAAGTAATAATATATATGATGTATATACAAGATATAATAAGAAAGCTCTAAAAAAAGCCTACATAGTAACAGCCGATATTCTAAACATCGATCGTGATGCCTTAAAAAAATTTACTGGTAATACAAATGAAGTTGCTTCCCAAGAAGAACTAATTAAATACGAAGAAGAAATAAAAAAAGCTCGTTATGAGTATAATTCAAATGATTACCTTATAACTTTAGAATCAGGTATTATTAGTGATTCTTCAGTTCAAGCTTTAGGCTTAGTAGTTACTATAGTTTGTATTATCATAATATTTACCTCAGTATTCTGTATAAAAAATAGCTTCGATATATCCATTACTGAAAAAACAAAACAATACGGAATGCTATCTAGTATCGGTGCTACTAAAAAACAAATAAAAAGAAATGTCTACTATGAAGCATTTATCCTTGGTTTAATAGGAATACCTTTAGGTATCTTAATAGGTCTTTTAGCATCATACATCTTAATAATAGTAAGTAATTACTTCTTAAAAGATATGGTAAATTCTAAACTAATTTTTAGTTTCTCATTTCTATCAATCGTATTTGCCATTATATTAGGTAGTATTACCATCTACTTATCAGCTAAAAGAAGTGCTCGT
The DNA here is from genome assembly GCA_964545885.1 of uncultured Muribaculaceae bacterium. Classification (GTDB taxonomy): domain Bacteria; phylum Bacillota_I; class Bacilli_A; order RF39; family UBA660; genus Coprovivens. The sequence continues at coordinate 16,192 of CAZJHG010000020.1, forward strand.
AGAGCATCGAAAATACCACCAATTCAAGCAATCCGTAGTAATAATGATATTAAAATAAATTCTAAAAAAATTAAAACTCCTAAAATAATCAAAAAAATATTTGGTATTGGTGGAACAATCTCCTACAAAAACTTACAACGTAGTAAGAAAAAATATCGTACAACAGTCATCTCCATAGTAACCTGTGTCTCAGTATTCATCGCCTTATATTACTTTATAAATTTAGCTTTTGATGTAGTAAAAATTGAATACAAAACATACGATTACAATATATCAGTTGGTTGTGATACTTCAAACGAAGAAACTAAAAATAAATGTCTTGAAATAATAAACTTAGATAACATCTCTAATTACGCTATAGTTTCTCGAGCAAACCTAGTTATTGAAAATCCTAATTATAATAAAGATTATTCATATGAATCAGCCATTGATTATTACTACAACGAAGATGGTGAAAGAATAGAGATTGCTCCTACAGAACCAATTCTTATCTATAAAGTAGGAGATGTAGCCTACAAAGAATACTTAAAAGAATTAAATCTATCATATGAAGAAGCTAAAGACAAACTAATTATGATAAATTATAAAAGAGTAGATGATTATAACTCTAAAACAGGTAAATCAGAATCTAAGATTGTCCCAGTATTTGATATTAAAAAAGGTGATACTCTAAAAGGGAATATATACATTAATGATGCAGATGTCGAAAAAGAATTTAAAATAATTACGCTCACTCAAAAAGAAGCATTCTCAATAAATTCAGAATATCTAGCTCACGCTATTGTAAGTGATGAATTATATGATACATATATTAATGATAGTCCAGATTACACAACAATAAATATATACTCTGATAATCCAAATAAACTTCAAGATGATATAGATATACTCTTAACTGACTATGATTATTCCTTAGTAAATGTTGATGAAAGTGTTAAAACAATGAACTCATTCTATACTTTAATAGCTATCTTCTTATATGGATTTATTACTGTAATAGCACTTATTGGAGTAACTAATATCTTTAATACTATTACTACTAATATGGAACTACGTAAACAAGAATTTGCTATGTTAAAAAGTATTGGTATGACTACTAAAGAATTTAATCGTATGATTCGTCTAGAAAGTATCTTCTATGGTAGTAAATCCCTTCTAATTGGTATTCCAATCGGTATATTACTATCATATTGGTTATATACACTACTTACTGATAATTTAGCAATGAATTACATAATACCTATAGGTGCTATCATAATTAGTATAATAGCAGTATTCATACTTATTACATTCATCATGAAATACTCTCTAAGTAAAATAAATAAACAAAATACAATAGAAACAATTCGTAATGAAAACATCTAAAAAAGAACATCAGTTCTTTTTTACTTTATAAAATGTTATAATAACACGAAAGAGGTGACTACCATGAACATCCTAATAATCGAAGATAATCAAGATATCCTAGATAATCTAAAACTATACTTAGAACAAAACAACTACATAGTTGATACATCAATGACTATCAAAGAAACAAAAGAAAAAAACTTAACAAACTATAACTTAATTATTCTAGATATAACTCTTCCAGATGGTAATGGCTTTAACTTATATGAACAATATATCCTACCTACAAAAACTCCAACTATCTTCCTAACAGCTAAAGATAGTGAAGAAGACATTGTAAAAGGCTTAGAACTAGGTGCAGAAGACTATCTAACTAAACCATTCTCATCTAAAGAACTACTAACCCGTATAAACAAAATAATTCTTCGTACCAAAAAAAACAATATAATCAAAATAAAAGATATCTCTTTTAATATAGATAAAATGTCTATAAAAAAGAATGATACTGAAATAAAACTAACTACCTTAGAATTAAAAATATTATACTTACTATTCACTAACTTAAATAAAGTTATAACAAGGGATACTATCATAGATAATATATGGAATTGGACAGGCAACGACGTAAACGACAACACAGTAACAGTCTATATAAATCGTATTAGAGAAAAACTAAATACAGATATTATTATTACTATCAAAGGAATAGGTTACAGAGTTGACTCCAATGACTAAAAAGAACAACTACCTAATAATATCTATAATAATATCTCTAATTACTATAGTATCTCTAACTACCATAAATTATCTAAGTATCAAAAAACAAGAATATAACAACAATCTCATAATATCCAACATCATCCAAATAGTAAAAGAACAAAATCCTAATATCGAAGAATCTCAAATAATAGAACTTCTTAATAAAGAAAATCTAAATAACCAAGAAACCCTAAAATCATATAGTATCTACCTAAAAGACTCATATATAAAAGAAAATCAAACTATAATAAAAAATACCATTATCATAAACATCATAATACTTAGTATCTCATCAATTATAATAGTATCAATAATTATTCTAAACAATCAACATAACAAAAAAAATATTCAACAACTAACTTCATACTTAAAAGAAATTAATAACCATAATTACAACCTAGATCTAAAACAAAATAATGAAGGAGAACTATCTATTCTAAAAAATGAAATATACAAAACAGCAATTATATTAAATGAACAATCCCTAAATGATAAAAAAGCCAAAGAATCATTAAAAAACTCATTAGAAGATATCTCTCATCAACTAAAAACTCCATTAACATCTATTAATTTAATGATTGACAACCTACAAAACGATAAACTATCTTCTAAAGAAAGAAAAGAACTTCTTACTAAAATAAATCGTAAAATAAATAATATTAACTTCCTAGTAGCATCATTACTTAAGTTATCTAAATTTGATGCAAACACAATTACATTCAATAGAAAAACAATCTCCTTAGAACATCTAACTAATGAAGTAAAAGAAAACTTATCAGCTCTAAGTGACTTAAAAAATATTAATATAATAATAAAAGGCAATAAAAAAGATAAACTCTATTGTGATAATATATGGCAAACAGAAGCACTAACTAATATAGTAAAAAATTGTTTAGAACACTCAAATCCAAACTCAGTAATTGAAATATCTTACTTAACCAATGATATATTTACTAAAATAGTAATAAAAGATAACGGAGTAGGAATACCTAAAAAAGACTTACCACATATCTTCGAAAGATTCTACAAAGGAGATAACTCATCCAAAGACAGTATAGGTATAGGACTATCTCTAGCTAAAGCAATAATTGAAAAAGATAATGGTAATATCCAAGTATCATCTGCTATTAATAAAGGTACAACATTTACTATAAAATATTTTAAATAATTACATAGTATGTTAAAATAAAAACACATTTAAGGGGATAATATGAAAAAAAACACATACAAACTAAGTGATATAGATTGTGCATCTTGTGCACTAAAGATAGAAGACAAACTAAATAAAACAGATGGTATATATGAAGCTAATTTAAATTTTATGTTATTAAAATTATATGTTTCTTATGAAGAGACAATGATTAATGACGAAGAAATAGAAGACTGTATACATAAATCTCTAAGTGGTGTAAGAATAGTAAGTAAAAATAATCAATTATTTGAAGACACATACGAAGAAGAAAAAGGTTTTAAAAAAATAATCTTCCCACGACGTAGAAAACCATTTAGTAAAGAATAAACTAAAAACGGCTTATGTCGTTTTTTTAATAGTCTAATATAGTTCTTTTAAATGAGCCAAAAAAGCTCATTTATTTTTTTACTATCTTTTTTGGCTCATTTAAAGTAACAGAATATATTCTTTATTTTTAAATTTAAATAGATTATCTTCAAAATGTAGAAAGCAAAATATTCTACTAGTTGGAGTGATAAGATGTAAAAAAAATAAAAATAATAAAAAGTAAAAAAGATAAAAAGGATAAAAAGGAGTTGTAAAAACAAAATGGAAAATGAAAATTATGAAAACTATTTAACAGTAACAAACGAAGGACTTGATATTAATGCTCACAATATAGAAGTAGAATGTATTACTTCTAATAAAAACAAATTCAGTTTAGATTGTAATGGCAATCTAACAGTAAATAGTATTAATTTTAATAGCTCAGAAAACAATATATTAAGTTTAGATACTATATTTAATAAAATATATCCAGTAGGAGCTATTTATATTAGTACAAATGAAATTAATCCAGGTACATTATTTACTGGAGTTTGGGAAAAAATAGAAGGAAGATTCTTATTAGCTTCAAATAACTCAAGCGATGCTTACACTTTAGGAAAAACAGGCGGAACAGTTAATCATACTCACACATCAGCAGCCCATACTCATGGTTATGGAAGTTTGTATACAGCAGCCCAATTTGCTGGAACATATGGAATTTACTATAAAACAAAAACAGGTGTAAGCTATACTGGAAATGAACGAAAAAAAGATGATGGAGTAGGTGTCTCTACATCATCAGCAAGAACAGAAGGAAAACAAGTGTATGGAAATACTGAATCTACTACTCCAGGAAATACTGGTTCTTCATCAAATATGCCACCATTCCTTTCAGTTAATGTATGGAAAAGAGTATTTTAATAGGTGAATTCTATGAATAAAAAAGAATTAATAGAATATAAAACACCTAATTCAAAAACGTGCTTAAAAAAAGATGGTACAATCCAGGTAGAAATATATGATGAAAATATTCACTATTTAAAAGATGGTAAATATGAAGATATAGACAATACCTTATTAGCAACAGAAGATGGATATACTAATAAAAAAATAATAGTTGATGTCCAACTTTTTCAAACATCATACAAATACGAAAAATATATATACGACTCGAAATATGATACGTTTTTTTAAGTAATAATTATTATAAAAAAAGTGATTCAGATATAACCGAAAAATATGAAAAATATATAACCAAACTCCCCGAAGATATAAGAAATAAAATTAAGGTCAAAGAGTTATTTGATGAAGAACATTACTTTTATAATAATGATTTAAGCGATAACGAATTAAAATTTTATTTATATATATACAATCCAAAAGAACACGTACTGCATTATATAAATGTTGTCGAATAACTATTTAAGTTATATTATTAGAAGAAAATTAAATACAAAAAAATAATAAAAGATGCATCTCTTAAAAGAGATGTATTTTTAAATTTTATTAAATATGTTATTATATAAACGTTATGAAAGGGGATAACCATATGGAAAAATATCGTGAAATAGAAAGAAGTATTATCAAAAAATATCGTAAAGAAATCTGGTCTAAGTTTATAAAAGCTATCAAAGATTATAAATTAATAGAAGAAAATGACAATATTATGGTATGTATGAGTGGTGGAAAAGATTCTTTTTTATTAGCAAAATTATTTCAAGAATTAATGCGTCATGGACAAATCCCATTTCAAGTTCATTATGTTGTAATGGATCCAGGATATAATAAGAAAAATAGAGAATATATTGAAAATAACGCTAAGATTATGAATATTCCTATTGAAATATTTGAAACTGATATTTTTGAAGTAGCTAATTCTTTAAATCCCGAAAATCCTTGCTACATGTGCGCCCGTATGCGTAGAGGGCATTTATATAATAAAGCTCAAGAACTAGGTTGTAATAAAATAGCACTAGGTCATCATTTTGATGATGTAATAGAAACAACACTCTTATCAATGCTTTATGGTGCTGAAATAAAAACCATGATTCCTAAATTATATAGTGATAACTTTAAAGGAATGCAACTTATTCGTCCAATGTATCTTATAAAAGAAGCAGACATTATTGCATGGCGTAATTATAACGAATTAGAATTTTTAAATTGTGCATGTAAATTTACTGAAATGTCTCGAGATCACGAAGGTTTAAGTAAAAGAAAAGAAATGAAAGAATTAATAGCTAACTTAAGAACTAAGTATAAAGATATCGATCATAACATTTTTAAATCACTAGATAATATAAATTTAAACTGTGTTTTAGGTTATCACAAAGATGGAGAAAGACATTCTTTCTTAGATGATTTTAATAAGGAGTAATAATTATGTTACCAGAATTCTTAAAAAATAAATTATATGCACAATACGGAACAGAACTAACTACTCAAATTATAAATTCTTATCAAGAAAATAAAGTAGTATCTCTTCGTATTAATACAATTAAAACTACTAAAGAAGAAGTACTAAATATCTTAAAAGATAACAATATAACCTATGAAGAAATAACTTGGTATGATAATGCTCTAGTAATAACTAATAAAACAGAAGAAAATTTAAAAAAACTGTCTATCTATCAAGAAGGCAAAATCTATTTACAAAGTCTATCTTCTCAATTACCTCCATTATTTTTAAATCCAAAAGAAAACGAAAGTATCTTAGATATGGCCGCAGCTCCTGGTGGTAAAACAACTGAAATAGCAGCATTATCCAATAATAAAGCTATGATAACAGCTATTGAAAAAAATAAAATACGTAGCGAAAGATTACAATATAATATAGATAAACAAGAAGCTAAAAAAGTAACAGTTCTTAATACTGACGCTCGTTTCTTAAATGAATATTTTATGTTTGATAAAATACTTCTAGATGCACCTTGTAGTGGTTCAGGAACATTTACTAATAATGAATTTAACAATTTTAATGAAGATTTAGTAAGTAGATCAACTAAATTCCAAGCATCTCTCATTACAGAAGCAATAAAGCATTTAAAAGTAGGAGGAGAACTAGAATATTCGACATGTAGTATTTTAAAAGAAGAAAATGAATCAATTATTGAAAACATTTTAAAAAGTAATACTAATATAGAATTAATTCCTTTAGAATTATCAAAGTATAATGATATTCCTAAACTTCCAACTACTATCGAAGGAACATTATGTATTTTACCTACAAATTATTATGAAGGTTTCTTTGTTGCTAAAATAAGAAGAACTAACTAAAAAGTTGGTTTTTTATATATTAGAAAAAAAGTTTTTAATATAAAAATAAAAAAAAAGAGTAGACAAATAAAACTACTCATGCCAAAAAGTGATAGTGATTATTATTCATTATCATTTTTTATTACAAAAAAATAGAAGTAATAAATACTTCTATAACCAAACACCATATGTAATAGCAGCCATTGCAAGTAATAATCCAACTACATAGAATAATTTAACGATATCTCTTTCTTCCCATCCACATTGTTCAAAGTGATGATGAAGTGGAGCCATTTTAAATATTTTTTTATTAAATTTTATTATTGCAATCATTTGAATTAATGAAGATAATGTTTCTACTACGAATACACCACCAACTACAGCAAGTAACAATTCATGTTTAGTTAAAATTGCTATAGCAGCAAGAGCACCACCTAATGCAAGTGAACCAGTATCTCCCATAAATACTTTAGCAGGATGTGAATTAAATACTAAAAATCCAAGTAAAGTACCTACAAGTACAAAGCAGAAAATACCAACTTCTTGAGCACCTTCCATCCAACTAGCATTCCAAGCAAGTAATCCAAATGCTAAAAAAGCAATAGCTGATAATCCTCCAGCTAGACCATCAAGTCCATCAGTAATATTAACAGCATTCGATGTTCCAACTAACAAAAATAAAATAAATAATCCATATACCCAACCTAAGTTTAAACTTATACCAAGTGAAGACACTTCTACAATAGGAGAACCTCCATTAGTTATATAAATATAGAAAAATACTAAAGCAATAAGCATTTGACATAATAATTTAAACATTATACTTAAACCTTTATTATTATGATATTTTATTTTCATCCAATCATCTACAAATCCCAGTAACCCATAAGCTATAAAAACAATCATAATAATTAATAAGTTATATGATATATCTATACTACCTTTTATCTTT
>CAZJHG010000021.1:0-23950 GCA_964545885.1 uncultured Muribaculaceae bacterium
CTAAAAATCATACTTTCATAGATGGAAACAAAAGAATTGCAGCAACATTATTCATATACTTTTTGGAATACTATAACCTACTTTATAAAGATAATGAACAAGTTATTGATAATAATACATTAGTTGCTATCACTTTATTAATTGCTCAGTCTAATCCTAAAGAAAAAGATATTTTAATAGACTTAGTAATGAACTTCTTAAAAAAATAAGTGTCTATACTGTATCCGCACAGTATCTTTAATCAGGACACTGGCAATAAAACCTGATATTCTTTTCTTAGACGAACCTTTCTCGGCTCTTGATTTTAGTACAAGATTAAGTGTTTCAGATGATGTATACCAAATAATAAAAGATACTGGTAAAACAACTATTATGGTAACTCATGATATAGGTGAAGCTTGTGCAATGGCTGATAAAGTTATAGTACTAAGCAAAGGTCCAGCTATAATTAAAAATATATATAAGATAGAACTTGATAGTAAAGGGATACCTACTATAAATAGAAAAGATTCTAAATATAATTATTATTATGATTTGATATGGAAAGACTTGGATAATAATGAGTAAGGAACAGAAAGAATATATTAGGAAGTATAAATTAAATAAGTTAGTTGTTCTTATTATACAAGTTGGTATAGTATTAGTTTTTCTTGGTATTTGGGAATATTTAAGTACTAAGGGAGTTATTAATAGTTTTATGTTTAGTAGTCCTTCTAAAGTAGTAGATACTATATATGGATTATATAGAGATAATAATTTATTTAAACATATTTGGGTTACTGTTTATGAAACATTGATTGCTTTTAGTATAGGGTTAGTTTTGAGTACTTTGATATCAGTAATACTCTATTTATATAATAATTTATATAAAATATTAGATCCTTTCTTAACATGTTTGAATTCATTACCTAAAGTAGCTTTAGGTCCAATGATAATTATCATAGCGGGAGCTAATATAAGAAGTGTTATAGTTATGGCAGTTTTAATTAATTTAATAGTTATTACAATAGTTATTACTAATGGATTTTATAGTACAGATAAAGTAAAAATAAAATTAATGAAAACATTTAGAGCTAGTAAATACCAGATACTTAAATATTTGGTAATACCTAGTAATTATAAAACTATAATAAGCTCATTTAAGTTAGGAATTAGTATGAGTATGATTGGTGTTATTACAGGAGAATTTTTAGTTAGTAAAGAAGGTTTAGGTTATCTTATTATATATGGGACTCAAGTATTTAATTTGGATTTAGTTATTAGTGGTATTATTCTTTTAATAGTTATATCTTATTTACTTTATAAGATTGTTGAATATATAGAGAAAATATTATTAAGTTTATAGAAGACTTAAGAAAGAGTCTTCTTTTGTTTGATAAATATTTATTATTAAGAATAGAATAAAAAATTTTATATTCATATTTTTTAGATAAAAACTATATGATATTTTTTGTTAAAAGTTCTATTAAAATATTTATACTTTTTTGATATAATTAAAAAGGTAGGTGGTAAACTTGAATACAGAAGAAATAGATAAGAAGAAAGATGCTGCTTTAGATCATAAATGTCCTAATTGTTATGCTCCTCTGCCATTTAATCCTAGTGTAGGAAAATGGAAGTGTGAATATTGTGAGAGTGAGTTTACATTAGAAGAAATCCAAAAGTATGCTAATGCTAGTAGTGATGCAAATAATAAAGATGTTGATGAAGTAGATGAAAATGTTAGTTATGTATCATATAAGTGTAAGAGTTGTGGAGCTGAAATAGTCACTGATGAACAAACTGCTTCAACATTCTGTGTTTATTGTGGTAATACAGCAATAATGAAAAATAAATTAACTGGAGTATTTAAACCAGATTATATAATTCCTTTTAAAAATTCAAAAGAAGATGCTGAAAAAGCATTTATTGGTTTAGCTAAAGGGAGACCATTTATGCCGAAAGATTTCAATAGTAAACAAAATATTGAAAAGATTAAAGGTGTATATATACCATTTTGGTTGTTTGATTTTGATGTTAGTGGTTCTTTAAATATGAATGCGCAAAAAATTAAACACTGGAATGTTGGTGATACTTATTATACCAAGACTGATTATTATAAATTGTATAGAACTTCATCAATGAGTTTTACAAAGATACCATTAGATGGTTCAACAAGATTTGATAATGATATTATGAATTCGATTGAACCGTTTGCGTATGATGAACTTACAAAATATAATCATGCCTATTTATCTGGCTTCTTAGCTGAAAGATATGATACAGAGGCTGAAGATATAGTTGATGATGCTGCTTGTAGGGCAATTAGTTCAGCAAGAAATATAATATTTAATGATGCTATAGAATTCGATACTAAAACTATTGAAGAAGATACATTAAAATCCAATCTTACTAATAAACAATATGCTCTTCTTCCAGTATGGATGGTAAATGTTAAATATCAAGATAAGCTATATACTTTTGCTATGAATGGACAGACTGGTAAATTTATAGGAGATATTCCTTTAGATAAGAAGAAAGTTACTATTTGGTCTATACTAATTTTTATTGGAATATTTTTGGGAGTACTATTAATTACTTATATAGTACATGTTATGGGGTAAAATATGAAGAAATGTATATTATTTATTGTAAGTTTCTTTCTTATTATAAATGTTTGTAATGCTGAAATTAAAACATATGATAGAAATAACTTAGAGAATTATGGTGTTAATAAAGACATTAAAATAACTAATAAAAATAAAGATAATATTATGAATGCTTATGCTGTTAATTCAGAACAAAAAATATATGATTTTGCTGATATATTAAGTGATGAGTACGAAGAAGAATTATATGATACTTCAATAGATTTTTATAAAAATACCGGCTTTGAATTAATAGTTCTTACTGATAGTTTCTATAATTATAGTGATGTTGATAATGAAGCATTTGTACAAGATTTTTATGACTATAACGACTTTGGATTAGATGATGAATACTATAGTGGTGTTGTAATATTTAGAAATAACTATGATGGTTTACCTTATTATGGAATTTATACCTTCGGTGAAGCTCAACTATATTTTTCTAATGATAGAGTTAATAATATTCTTGATTTAATCTTTAATGATATGAAGAGTGCTAATTACAAAAATGCTTTTAATACAGTAATTTCCGAATTAAACGACTATTATGAACACGGAATATCTAGTAAATATAAAAACTATTACATTGATGAAAATGGTATGATGGTAGAAAAATATCAACCACCTATTTTAGCTGCTCTTATTATAGCTACAATTGGAACTATATTAATAATAGGAATACTAGTTAGTAAGAATAAAATGATTAAAAAAGCTACTACTGCTGCTGATTATTTAAATAAAAATAGTATTTATTATTCAGTAAACGAAGATAAATTTATTAATTCACATACTACTTCGTATGTAAGACCTAGAGATACTGGAGGTAGTTCAGATGGTGGAAGCCATGTAGGTTCTTCAGGAAGAGGTAGTGGCGGCGGAGGACGTCGTGGATAGTAGTTTTTCTTATAATACTAAAAAATAGAAGATTTTAACTTATCTTCTATTTTTTTATTTGGTTTTTTCTATAACTATTAAGGGTTTCTTTTTGGATTTATTTTCAGACTTCTTATTACTACGATTTATTTTTTTTATTTTTGTTGGATTTAAATTCAACTTTGATTCGTAATTAGAAGTTGAAGATTTAGATTTTCTATTAATTTTTTTAACATTTTTAGGATTTAATACTAATTTGTCTTTTTGGGCTTTATCTTTTTGAGTTATGGAACTTTCTTTTATTCCTTTTCTTACTTCCTTGATGTCTTTACTATCTGGTCTTTCTTGTTTATACAGAGTATTATTAATAGGTATAATTCCAGTAAAATCTAAATCTATTTTAGGAGAATCTAAATCTTTTTTTGTTTCTTTGATTGGAGATAGTTTCTTGCTACTATGATGTTTATTTTTTAACTCTTCAACTTTGATTACTTTGATTTTATTTTCCATTAAGAAATCATCTTTTTCAATCAAGTCATCTTCTTCTTTTGGTAAAACCTTTATATTCTCAATATCCTTAAGCATTTTATCTAATTTTTCTATCTTTGAATCATACTCTTTTATCTTATTAGTTAGTTCGTCAGTATCTAATATTTCATATTCATCATTAACTATTATAGGAGTATTTTTTACTTTAGGAAGAATTAACTTAGGCTCTTGTTCTTCCTTAACTATATTTGAAGTATCTACCTTAGATGGTAGTTTTATTAATGCTTCTTCTGATTGTTCATCTTTATCTTGTAATGGAATAAGATACTGTTTATATTTATTTCCATTTACTTTAACAATAGTTTCAGAATATGCTTCTAAAAAGCCATATTCTTCTGATTCATTTCGTTTATTAGAATATTTTTTTGCTTCTTTTTGTAATTGAGATACCTGTAGTTCTTCTTTTAACTCTTTTTGTTGTTGCTTTAACTCTTTATCTTCATTTACTTTTGGTTCTTCTTGGACTTTAGTTATTTTTTCTACCTTATTACGAAGTCCTAATAAATCAATTAATTTAAATACTTCTCTAATTAAATAAATTGATACCGGTATTAATAAAAGGAATAACCAGCCCTTTTGATTAGCGATTAAGAACTGAATTCTTCCTACATAAGGAATTGTAACAATTTCTTTACCAATAACATTATCGTAAGTTACATAGACACTATCTGGCTCTTCATTGTTATCTCCTTGAGTCATATACTCATAAGTCCCATCTGGTAGCTGTTTTCTTTCTATTACACGATGAGTAATAGTCATTCCTTCAGAAGTAGCTGATGTTGATTTAAAAGTTATAATATCTCCTACTTGAATATCACTCGGTCTGTCTACCCTTATATTAACTACTACATCATATACATTAATATTAGGTGTCATACTTGGACTTACTATTGTATAGACAGAAATACGTGGCTTATAGTTTTCATCTCCACTATGTAATTGAGAGGAAATAATATAATATATTAAGAAAACGGCTATGAAACATACAAAAGCTATCACTATATAATATAGTAATTTAAATAGCACTTTAAATATATTAAAAGTTGTTTCCTTTATATTTTTATCTTTTGCCACTTCTATGCCTCTTATCTATTCTATTAATGATGATTTATTATCTATTTGTTCAACTATTATATTTGAATTGTAATAATTTGAATAATCTCCTTCAGTAATTATGCCATTAAATGATACGCTTATTACATAATTCATTGTTGTATCTGGTTTTATAGTTACATCTGATACTATTATTGATTCTGATAATGGTAATTCCTTAGTAATAGAAGTTTGTCCGTTAGATGTAATTGTATATACTAAGTTATTTGTAGATAATAATGATGTTTTTATATCTGATAATTTTATATTAAATGTTATATCAGTATTGCCTTCATTAGTTATTTGGATTGTCTTTGGATTACTTAATGTGTACCCATTACCAATACTACTTAGATTTAATGTTGAACTACCATTATATGTTGTTGATAATACTTGATAAAATACGTTAACTCTTTCTTCTTCATCTTTACTATTTTTAGTAGCTTTTAAGGCTTGATACGAAAAGAATACACTAACGAATACTGCAATAAGTGTTATACATAATATAAAGGCCAAGACTATAAATCTTTGTTTTTCTTTACGACCATTTGCTTTGATAAGGATTGAATATTGGGTTGCTAATTCGGCATTAAAATCTTCTTTTTTCTCCATTCCTTAACACTTCCTTTGTTATTTTTGAACAATTACTTTATAAGTTCCTCTAAACGATTTATTATAGTTATAAGATTGGTCACTTCCTGTATTTTTAAACTTCACTGTAATACTACATTCATTTATTTTATTAGTTTTTAGTTCTAAATTTTCTAAAATAATATTGCCATTATTACTTGTTGGCATTTGTTCATTTTCTATTTTTTCCCCATTACTACATATTAGAGAATATATTAATTCTTCAGGATGAGATGTTTGTCCATCATCACTGGTATTCCAAGTTGATATTATATCTGTCCATTCAATATTATACTTAATTGTATTTGAATCATTATTTGTAATATTAAAAGTTCTTGTAATACTATATCCCGGTTCTATACTTGATAAATTTAATGTATTGTTTTGATTATAATTAATAGATACACTATTATATATATTACTTGATGCTAATACTTTTTTACTATTTACTTCTGTTCTTGCTATTTCATTTAAATAAACTAGACTGGAACATACGACAGAAGATATTAAAGTAAGTACAGAAAAAAAGCAAATCAGTATCACTAACCTCTTATCCATTCCAATCACCCTTTATTATAAATATAATATCAAAATTGATGGTTATTATCAAGAATATATTTAATTATAATAATGTTAAAGAATAGTGTTTTTTATAATAAATTTATAATTATTTTATCTTAGGTATATCCTAAATTTATTTTTGTCATATATATCCTAATTACTTATTGTTTTTTTATAAAAATGGTTTTATTATGTTGGTGAGAATAATGTGAGGTAGTTTATGTGTAAAAGGAAGTTTATAATTATTTTAACTTTATTACTAACTTGTATTGGAATATTAACTTTTAATCTTGCTTATGCTGATTCTGGTTGGGACTCGAGTTATGATTCTGGTGGATATAGTGACTCTTGGAGTAGTAGTGATTCGTGGAGTAGTTCTAGTTATGATTCTGATGGATATAGTAGTAGCCATAGCCATTCTAGTAGTTCAACTTTATTGGAATTTATTTCATTTTTGTTTTTTTGTGTGATTACTTGGTTGTTGTTTAAGATTAACGATGAATTTGCTTCTTATAGAGGTAAAAGGGAAGTTTATAAAACTTATACTATGCCACAAATTCCTGCTTATGAAGATGACGTTCAAAAGATTGCTACTTATTTACCAAATATAAATTTAATAAGATTAAAAAAAGAGTTGTTTAAGACTTTTGTGGATATTCAGAATGCTTGGATGGACTTTAATTATGATAAATTAAGGAAACTATGTACTGATGAACTTTACAACTCCTATAAAACACAATTAGATGTTTTAAAAGCTAAAAATGGTAAGAATATTATGAGTGATTATCAAAATTTAGAAACAAAGATAATTGATATAGAAGAACAAAATGGTATTTTAACTATGCAAGTATTTATGAAAGTATGTTTTTTTGACTATGTAATTAATACTAAGAGTAACCAAATAATTAGAGGTACTAATGGATACAAATTAACAAATTCGTATATTATGACATTTGTAAGAACAGTAGAAAAAGATGATACAAAGAACTGTCCTAATTGCGGTGCTGAAATAAAAGATACACATTCTTTAACTTGTGAATATTGTAATTCAATTATTGTAAAAAAAGCAAATAGATTTATACTAAGTAAAAAAACAAATATTAATAGATAAGAAGTGAGGTATTTTATGAATATAGAAGAGTTTTGTAAAATAGATAAAACATTTAATGAAGGAATGTTTTTAAGTGAAGTGAATAATATTTTTATAAAGTTACTATCTTCGGTAATGCTTGATAATCTTGATGAAGTCAGACACTTTATTGGAAGCGATGTTTATGATTATATATATTCTATTATAAAAGAGAATAAGGATAATGGTACAAAGCAGATGTATGATGAATTAAATGTTAAAAATTCTAATATACAGAATATTGAAGTAAAAGATAATGTATATATTATTAAAGTTTACTTGCAATCAAGGTATATGAATTATATAATTAATTTAAGTAATGGTAACTATGTATCTGGGAATGATTCTTCTAGAATACAAGTTAATTATTTGTTAACTTTTGAAAAAAAAGCTAACTTTAAAGATAGTAGCATTACAAGAAAATGCCCGGGTTGTTCTGCTTCAATAGATGTTAATAATTCTGGAAAATGTGAATATTGTGGAACAATTTATAATCAAAGTGATTATGATTGGGTATTAACAAAGTTAGAAGTTTTAAATTAGGAGGTAAAAAGATGGGTTTAATTAAAGCTTTAACAAATTCAACTAGTAGTACTTTTGGTGATCAATTTAAGGAGTATATTACATGTCCTACTGTTGAAAATAATGTATTAATGGTACGTGGCAATGTACAACATGGTGCAGGAAATGGTAATCCTACTGCAGGAGTAATTACAAATGGTAGTAAAATAGCTGTTCCTCAAGGATGGGCTATGATGATAGTGGATAATGGAAAAATAATAGAATTCACATCAGAACCAGGAGAATTTATATATGATTCAAGTAGTGAACCTACTATTTTCTACGGAGGATTAGGACAAGGTATTCTTAATTCAATTAAAACACTTGGAAACCGTATTACTTATGGTGGTCAAGCTGCTAGGGATCAAAGAGTTTATTACGTTAATTTATTAAATATAACAGGCAATAAATTCGGTTCATCTTCTGCTGAAGCTGTATTAGATCCTACTTATGGTAGTGTTGAAATAACATTCCATGGTGAATATTCATTCAAAGTAGTTGATCCTGTTGTATTAGTTGGAAATTTATTGGGAGCTAATGCTAAAGATCTTGTTACTGTAGATGATATAATTAGTCAATTAAAATTACAATTTACAAGTAATGTTTCTACATGTATTACTAATATAATGACTGATAATAACATTTCTTTCAATATTGTTCAAAAGTATAAACAAGAAGTTGCTAAAGAAATGAATGATTTATTAGATGAATCATGGAGACAACAATATGGTATTGAGGTTCAAGATGTTGCTTTAGTTATTGGTGCTAGCGAAGAAACTATGGCTATGATTAGAGAATATAGCAAAACTAAAGCTATGGGTGAATTATATTCTCAAAACACTGCTGGTTTAATGGCTGCTGCTTCTGCTGAAGCTTTAAAAACTGCTGCTGGTAATGAAAATGGTGCTATGATGGGATTTGCTGGTTTAAATATGGCTAGTAATGCTGGTGCCGGATTAATGGGAGCAGCTACACAAATGACTCCTCAACAGACTGCGCCTACTCAAGATGTGACAACTAATGGAGCTATTCCTAATTTCTGTCCTAATTGTGGTACAAAAACTAATGGTGCTAACTTCTGTGGTAATTGTGGTACAAAATTAAATTAATAAAATTAATAAGTGGATAACTTCCAAGTTATCCACTTATTTTTTTCTTAACATATCAAATTTTGATTGAATATTTACTCTTCTATCTTTTTCCAATTTTTCATCAATTATATAAGTATCGTTTACATATGTAAGAATTGTTCCTTCATTTATTTTTTTAGGAAGTTCTTTTATATTTATTTCTTTTTTTTCTTGAGTGTTTAGTTCTTCTAAGACAACTAGATTTCCTTCAATTTTATCAATAGCATATTTCATATATCATCTATCCATTCGTATCTGTATTTAAATAACTAAATGTTATTGTTGTACCATCACTAGTTAAAAGTATTGTCCCTAGATCGGCTGTTGTATATATTTCGTTTGTATATTCTTTTAATCTATTCAAGGTTTCTGGTTCTGGATGACCATAACTATTATTCTTCCCAACACTGATTATTGCATAAGATGGCGTTGCATATCTTAAGAATTCACTAGAAGAACTGAATTTTGAGCCATGATGAGCTACTTTAAGAATATCTATATTAATATTATCACTTAAGATAGTTTGTTCTACTTCTTCTGTAGTGTCACCTGTAAATAAATATGTATGTTTACCAAAAGTCATTTTTAAAATAATAGATGCTTCATTTAAATCTTTTTCACCTGTTCCAGTATAGATAACTTCAAAGTTAGCTTCTCCTAAAGAAAAAGTTTCTCCTATAGTAGGAATTGTTATACTTAGTCCTTTGTTTGCTATTGCATCTAAAACATTTTCAAATGTTTTTGTAGTAGTAGTTGAATCTGGTAAATAAACTTCTTTTATATCAAAATTATTTATTACTTCGTCTAATCCACCTATGTGGTCTTCATGAGGATGTGTTCCAACTACGTAATCAAACTTATTTATTTTTAATTCATTTTGAATAAATGATACTATTTTTTCACCATCTTCATTATTACCTGCATCTATTAACATATTATGGCCATTGTTAAGTATTAGAATACTATCTGCTTGACCGACATCTAAGAAGTATATTTGAAGATTAGTTGACACTTCATTAATAGTTTTAATACTATTATTATCTGTCGATGTTTTTTCTGATAAAGAAGAGTCTTTTTGATTATTATCTTCTATGACATTAGAACCAAATAATAAAATTAAAATTACAATAATCGTTATAATTGGATTCTGAGTTTGTTTTTTTCTTTTTGCCATATTTCACCTACTTTGTATATTTATTATATCACAATAACACAAAAAAACTCGGTTAAACCGAGTTATTTTCATTTGGAGGGGCCTACCGGATTTGAACCGGTGCTCAGGGAGTTGCAGTCCCTTGCCTTACCGCTTGGCTAAAGCCCCATAGTTGCATGTCTTTCGACATGCTTTAATTTTATATCAAGTATTAATAAATGTCAACTAAAATCATAGCGCATTAATAATAACTTTTTTATTTCTAACTTGAATAATCATTTCTATACTTTTAGCACTCAATAAAGTACTTGGTACTTCATATACACTTTCGGTAGTTAAATTTTTAGGAGTAATATTTTTTAATGTAGTTGTATTTGTATAGTCTTTTTTATTCCCTCCATTTGATAATTCATATGTATATTTTAAAGAAACAAAATCGCCATAAAAATCTTTTTCACTATTATTATAATATGAAGAATTTTCATCTAATGATAATTCATCTTTTATAATAACTAATGCTTTTCCTCCTGAAGGTACTATTATGTCTTTTACCTTGGTACAATTATTATTGCTATCACAAGAGTCATATTCATAAGTATAGCTTGAAACTACTTCTATATCTTTTAAAGTAAATTTCGTATTACCTAAAGTTGTACTATTTAAATCAACTTCTTTTTCTTTACCTAAAGTTCCTAATGTTTCTGTCTTTAATATATTAGTTGGTTTTATGTTTATCTTTTTATATTTATTAATTAATTCGTTGTTCTTCTGAGTCATTCCACTTAATATACGCATTTCATAACTACTTTTTAATTGTTCACTTGTTAACTCGTAAACAAATACGTAGTCATGAGATTCTCCTTCATTAATGGTTTCTCCTTGATATATTTTTCCTATGTCTATAAATCTTGATGCTCTATCATAACTAGGATATACAACATTATTGCCAATATATATTCTAAAACTTGATTTATCTATTGTAGTAGCTGTACCTTGATTACTTAAACCAATTTTTACCGCTAGGTAATATTTCCCACTAGTAATAATATTTCCATGATAATCAACTTTTGTTAAATAACTTTCTTTGACAGATAAATTAAAATTATCTATTGAAAAAGCTTGATTTATCATATAAGATTTGTTGTTTACTTGAAATTCAGTATACCAGCTGTATCCAACTATGAAAACAAGAACTACTGCTATGCACATGAAAACAAATTTATTTTCTAATATATAATATTTTAATTCACGTATTAAGTGAACACTTGTTTTCTTTATGGAATTATTATCTGAACCAACTTTTATTTCAAGTTCTTCTTCATCTTCATCACTTATTTTTAAATCATCTAATGCGTCTAAACGGAAAGTTTTGATATTAAAGCCAATCCCTTTACCTACACCACATATCAATAATAAATATAATGGAATTAAAAGCAAATTAGATGTATCTCTAACAAAGTTAATAAATGTTATATCTATTTTACTCAATTCGATGTTTTTCATAGTGACGGAGAAAAGCATTAAACAAATTAAACTTACAATATAGACAATTATACTAGCTAGATGATAATAAGATTTCTTTTTCTTAGTAGCTAGTATAACATATAATATTAAGTTACTGATTATCATAAATAATAAAGCTATTACAGATAACATCGTAATATAAGTTGTTGATATTGTTGTTTCTGGAGTACTATAACTTGCACTTACGAAACTTCTGAAAAACGAAGATATATCGCCGAACTTTAACGCTAAATAAAGCATTGGAAGTAATAGTAATAAATTGATTAACTTATAATGTTTAACTATAAAACCATAAGGGTTTCTAATTATCATTTATTATATCCCTCCTATTCTACATAGATTATATCATAAAATAGAAAAAAATATGAATAATCATATTTTAATTTCTTTTTACTAATAGTTGTCCTGGTAATAAATATATAATATCATTAGTATTTATTAAATTATCAGGACTCATATTAAATTTACTTGACACTAAGTCAATAGTATCTCCATCTTTAGTAATATAATAACTATAATTACTTTTAGGTATTAGTATTTCTTGATTAGGATATATATAATCGTTACTATCTAAACCATTTAATATAGCAAGTAAATCTGGATTAATATTATATTCTCTAGCTATACCATATAATGAGTCACCTTTTTTTATTGTATAATATTCAAAGTATTTTTCTTTGTTTATGGGTACTATTATTTCTTTACCTGCTCTTAACATATCTGGAAATGGTATATTATTAAGTTCTAATATAATACTTTCTTTAGTATTAAATTTTCTTGCTATAGAAGATAAACTATCGTTATGTTTTATTAGGTATTTATCGTACATAAAGTCCTCCTAATATAACATATGTTTATTTTGCTATTTAGCTATTAATAAATATTAAATTTCTGTAATTAAATTTCCATTCTGAATAAGAAATTAATTTTACTTCGCCATATTGAGGATTATATCTATACAAGGTATCTTCTACAAGATAATAGATATTCTCTTTAGATGATGCTACTATATAGTCTACTTTTTTATTTGATATTTTTATCATATTTAATGAATCTATATAATTAAGATATAAGGAATTATTTTTTAACTTATAGTTATATAATGCTTTATAAGTGAACGAATATTCTTTAGAAATTAATTTTTTCATAGATATCTTGCTAATTTGATTTTCTTCATAGATGATTCCTTGTTGATTAGAAGTTGCTACTATACGCATTTTCTTTTTATGAGGAACTAACTCGTACTCTTTTTCATTCTTTTTATCGATAATAAATAAAGATTTATCATTTGTACCAAGTATATAACTATCGTATGAAATAGAATACTTTAATGACCATTCATCTACCTCTAGTGTATCTAGATTAATTAAATATACTTTATTAAAATTATATTCTTGTTCGTAATCTGGTATTAAAATATAATTGTTTATTTTAGTTGCTAGTGGTATTTCATATATGTCTTTATTAAATATTTTTATAAAAGTTAATTTACCTTGATGGATATATTTAAATCCTTTATAGGACCATATTAATAAGTTTTCTTCTTCATTATATAACTTATAATTATCGTATGTTTTTTCCACTTCTTTAGAAGATTTATAGTATTCAGATAATTTTGATTTTAGATTATCTGGTATTAAATGATAATCTATATATTCTTCTTTGTAGTTACACATAGGATACGCGTCAAGGTAATTACTTTTTATTATTATACAAGTATAATCTTCATCGTTATATTCTTTTATTTCTTTTATTAGTTTCTTTTCTTTCAAACAATTACTCTCATATATGAAGTCATATACTAAATTAGATGTAGAAATAGTATAATAGTAGTATGAGTTTTCTTTATTATAATTTTCACTAATACTATATTCTCCTATATTGTATTCTATACTATATGAGTATTTTTTAAATAATGAGATAATTAAATTAATTAGTACTATTAATGCAATGAAGGATAATATTAAGATTACGATAGCACTTTTCTTTAATTTGTACTTTTTTTTCATAACCTACTCCTTTAATACTAGTGTTTGTTTCTATTTAACACTCCATATTTTTGTTTTTCTTCCATCATTGCAGTTGTAATAGCGGTTTCTATTTCGGGAAGAGCGTTTTTTTCTATATTGGTAAATACTACTACTTCTTTGACTGAATCTATGATTATTTTTCCCCAGATAATTCCTTGATATACAGTTAAATCATTAAACATATCTGGTGTTATAGAGGTAAGGGTATATCCTGTTAAGACATGATCTTGACCTATTAAGATTCTTTTATTAGTCATACAAAGGACTGCAGTTGAAAAAATATCAAAAACATTATCGTTTTTTTGAGCTGCAAACGAATATATTGGCTCTTCATCTGGATTTAAATGTTTTTCTATAACACTGGCGTGTTTTTTTAGTCTCCACCAAACTATTGAACCCGGATATTTTGCTTTGTACATACATACTTGATCATATACTTTCCCCATAATTATTCACCTAATCCTTCTAATATAATATTAAGTTTTGTATTATCAAATGTAGTAATTGATAATAATTCATTATTGCTTACAGTAATTATATAATTTGTTTCTAATTTTTTTAATCTTTCGTCTATATTATAAAACTTAATTTCATTTTTTTTAGATAATTTACTTAATTCTAATATATATATTTTTGTGTTCTTATAGAATGCCATTTTATTAATCATTTCAATAAACTTGTTGTAAGTATTTGATGAATTATCAACAATAGCTATTGTACTTACTGAATCACTTGATAATATTTTGCTGAATTTATTATATTTAATAGAAGCATAATATTTTGTATCGGAATCAAAATTATCTTCTGTTTTTGTAAATAATACTTCCTCTGTAGTAATTTGTTCTTTAGAAGCAGTAGAATATTTACAAATAAAAATGATATTTGATATAAGTAGAAGAACTATTATAGCAATTAGAAATATGTTAACACTATTTTTCTTTTTAGTTTTCTTCTTTGCCATTTTATCATCCCCTGTATAAATTTATTTTATAATGTTTTGTTTTTTTATGCAATAAAAAGGAAACTATGTTAGTTCCCTTTATGCCATTATTTCATTATTACTAGTGCTATTCCAATTCCTATACCACATACTAAAGCGATTGCGGCTAAAATTAACGTTGTAACTGCAAAACCATTACCATTTTTTCTATCTTCTTCAACTATTAACTTTAAGTCTTCTTCTGTAATATTTTTTTTGTCTAGTAATTCAGGATGGTCTTTTGGATTAATTGGATATTTTTTCTGAATCAAATCTAATTTTGTTGTTACTCGAACATTTAAGCTTTGTGTTGCCATTGTTCTTTCTACTTTATTAGTTTTTTGCTCTTTATCTAATTTTGTTTCTTTTTCTTTTTGATATTTAGCTATCTTGTCTATATTACTAATAATTATATCTTCGATTTGAGATGCTCTATCTAATGTAGCATTGTTGTATGCTATTCTGCTGATTGCATCTTTATATAATTTTTGAGCATCATTAATTGCTTCTGTTAATTTTTTTATTTCCGAATAATGTTCGTCAAATAATACTTCTAATAATGCATTTTTATTTATTAGCTTATTATTCAACATATATTCATTATCTCCTACTAAAGCATCTTTATCTATACTATTAGAAATAGAGATTGGGCCTAAATATGAATCTATCCATTCTGGTTTTCCTTGTTCATTAATCTTACTTATTAAATAATAATCTAATCCACGATATTTTCTGTCTATAATAAAATCAAATAGAATCATTCTACAATAACTTTTAACTATTAAGTCTTTTGTCTTAGTATCTAAAGTTACACCTTTTTGTAATTCGATTTCTTTAATTAATGAGTATGTTCCTAGATTTATAATATCATTGATTTGATTTTTATCTTTTATACCATTTCCTTTAGAAACTGCTGGGTATTGTAATACTTTAGTTAGCCATGCAGCATCTTCACCTGTAATGATACCGTTATTTATATAACTAATAACGTGATTTAAAACAGTTGCTGCTGAAATTCTAGTTTCGATATTTTTACTATAGTTTAGCAATGTAAAAACACCAACATTATTTTCGTCGGTAACTATTCTTTTTATTTCTTCGTGTTCTATATCAAGTAATTCGGCAACGTCTGCTTTAATAATATCGTAATCATCTATATAAGTCAGTTCGGGGTTATTTATATTTGATTTTAAAACTCCTAAAACTGATTGATTTAACTGAACTAATTGAGAACCATCTTTGAAGTTGCTTAAAACATCTATTGTTATTGGTTCCTCCTTACGGATACCATTATCAAGGGATACTATATAACATTGTTCTTTTATATTTGAATTATTTCTCTCCATAATAACTGCTCCTAGTCTATATAGAAATTATAACAGATATTTATGGTGTTGTGTATAAAAAAAGTGTATTTTAATAATTAATAAATATTAAAAAGACCCTTTAAAGGGTCTTAGATTACAAAATGGTGCCGAGGGACTGAGTTAAACAAGTCTCCTTACACAAACAAAGTGTACGTTCTAACGTTACAACTACCTCGGCATAAGGTATACTTTTCGCAAGTACATTAATATGATACCATTTATTTGTAAATTTATGCAAATAATTTATTCTATCTTTACACTCGATTGTACATTTATACAATCGATTATTAAAAAAACAAGTAATTTTTTAATTTTCATTACCTGTTTTCAATGTTTTAATAAGGCTTTTTATTTGTTTTTCACTTTCTGGAATTGCCGGTTTATCAATGATACTTTGATTTTTTTCTTCCCAATTACCAGAATGGATAATTCTTCTACAACCTTTTTCTTTAATTAATGTTGTTTTTGATAATTTACTTAATCTTTCAAAATCTGGTACTTGGACGTTATATATAGCTTCATTTATGGTTGGAATGCAATTTGCTTTATCATTGAAAAATTTCTCCATTAATATTTCACCATTTGGATAAATGTAAGCTATATATCCATCAAAAGCATTACAGCCATATATTTTATAAATGTATCCACTATTTTCATAGAACTTTATTTTTCTCTCATAAATAGAATATCTTTCTAATATCTTTTTTTCTCTCTCTTGTGGACTTAAATAATTATATTTTTTATTTAGTGATTCTATAACTACTCTATCAATTTCATCTTCTTTGCCTGGAGGAACGATTTGCCAATTAACATTAGTAAAAAAATATTTATTTATATGATTTTGAACATGTTTAATATGATAATCTTTAAAATTTTCTCTAGGTTCATCTAATGGTCTTATTAAGACATTTTCTTGTAAAAAGCGCTTATATTTTCTAACCAATTTATTAAAAGTAACCTCTTTACCATCATCATTTTTTATAGTTATTTGACTTGATTTTGTTTCTCTTATGTATGTTGCTATATAAAAAATACACTCTTGTTGGACTTTTTTATCTCTTGATGAAATGGCAGTCGTTAAATATTTGTCGGCTAAATATAGTTCAAACTTTTCTTTATCTAGCCCTTCAAACATTGTAAGACTTATAGGGCTTCTATTTGTATGTCCTTCAACAAATTGTCTTCTTACCACTAAATTTCTGTACATTTTATATTGTTTTTCTAGGAATATATCAAAACGAGTATCAAGAGCAAATGAATGATATAAATTATATTGTCTGTCAATTTTATCTTGAATATAATCATTTCTTGGTACCGGGTATTTATCTTTATATTGATTAATTTGGTGGTATGTAGTTTTTGATAATTCATAATCAAAGTAGATAATTGGGAAGTTTTGTTTTAATTCTTCTGGAGTGGATATGTTTTTTAATAGTTCCAATCTATCTAACAAATCACGAAGTAATTGTTGATCATTAAAATCTACACTATTGTTTTGAACTCCTAAAATTTTTTTTAACTTTGTAATAAATGGAATTGGTGAAATATATAATTTTGATTCTGAATTATTGTAACTAGTTATAATTCTTAGTGAATCAAAAAAATACTCATATGCTTTTGTGTTCCCAGCTATTTGAATAATATTGGTTCGATATAGTTCTCTTAATAGTTTTAATTCATTTGTTAGTTGATCTTTATTAGATGCACATTCGTTTATTAATGTATTTATTGATATTTCTAACATTATGTAATTGGGAATTCCTTTATTTAAGCTTGTATACATGGCTTGTTCGTTCATATAAGTCACCTCGACTAATGTTATTATATTTATTTAAAGAAAAAAAGCAAATATTTGTTATTTTATGTATATTTTATTTTACTTAATTTCCAATAAATAATAATATTTATCAATATTATATGGTATAATTCTAGTAGAATTGGAGGTTGTATAATGACAAAAGTAATATATAATGGTGAAGAAATTGAATTACATAGTGAATTAGAGCCTGGATATATGGAATTGGATATCTTGACTGATTTGAATGATAGAAGTCAAAATCTAGAAGATACTATGGAAATGAAACCTATTAATTTAGAAGATACTATGGAAGTAGATTTGGATAATTTGAGCGATACTCAAGAGATGGAATTAGGTGCAGTAGATGAATGATAGAGAAAGAAAAATAGATGAATTTTTAAAATTCTTTAGAGATATTGCCATTCAAAATCCAAACCACCACTTCGTTCAAGAAGAAATATACTATCATTTGACTGGCTTTGGTCTTCCACCTACAGAAAATCATAAACCAATAAAATATTATTTTAATAATTGGATTCAACATTTTGAAAAAGATAAAAATTTAAGAGTTTTCGTTGATCCAAATTGGAGTTACTTCTGTCAATTCACATCTGCCGATGGTAAAGCTCGTAGTTGTAATGAACATTTAAAAGTGTATGTTCCATTGGATAGCAATCATCTTGAAAGAGGGGCAAAAGAAATATTTGAATTCTTATCAAAAAATGGAATTTCACACGGTTCAAAGATTGGTTCTCAAGTACGTTTTGACGATATAGTTATTCGTTTGGTTAATCCTAGTGATCTCTCTAAGTTAATAAGTTTTATTAACGATAATAGTTACATTCAAGAAGGATTGATTCCTGCAAACCCTTTTGCTTTTAATGTTAATGGTATTGCATTAGCTGTAGATGGTGCTTTGTCATACAATGCAACAGTATCTTCTATGATATTATTTTATATAAATGATAAAAAGAGTAAAAACAATTTAGAATCTATCAATGTTAATGATTTCTATAACTTCGTAGTAAACTATTATAATTATGCATTTACTAGTTCCGAAGGATTAGCAAGACTAGAAAGTGATTTCCCTTGGAAAAGTGGACGATTTGAAAGCCCTGAAGCTCAATTTGTTAATTATAAAAAAGTATTTGAATTAATGATAAAATCCATTAATAGGAATTTCACATTTAACGATTATATAAGTCATTATTTTGAATCAGCTAATACTAACTTAAACAAACAAAAGGAAGAGCAATTAAGAAATATAAAAATGAGTGCTAATTTCACAAAAGGAAAAATAGTAAGTAATGAAGTAATTGAAAATACCAATGAACTTTTATTACAACTAATTGATGTAATGAGTGCAAAATCTAATAATCAATATGCTGTTTTCTCTAATATTAATCGCTATCTTATTACTGGTATACCGGAATGTATTACAAGACAAAATAATTTAAGAAATAGAGTTATAAATTCTACTTTTAGAGACGATTTAAATCAAATATTAAAAAATAGCAATAAAGGTTTTGTAGAATATGCTGAAGAACTGCTAAGTAAAAGGAAACACCATACAATTGGGCAAAAAAATAATGAAAAAGTAATACGTAGTACAGTTGAAAAACAAGTTATTTTACGAATAAAAGAAATACTTGAGATAATGTCTAATAAATATGGTAGAAGGACTGCACACATAAATTTAGAACAATACTTAAAAACAGGTGATCCAAGTAAGTTTACTAGGGATTATAATTTACGTGAACGTATTGTTAATTCGACATTTAGAGCTGACTTAAGACAAATTCTTGAATGTCGTAGTTTAACTTTGAACGATTACTTAACAACTGTTAGTGATGTTAAAATTGTTCAAAGTGAAGTTTTCTTGGAACAAGCTATTTTAGAAACATGTTCTAAGTACGAAGAAAAGTACTTAGCTGGAGAGTCTTCATATTCTGGTAAAGACTTTGTTACACATTCATTAACTCAGTTAATTGAACACTATAACTATCAAGGCTTTACTCGAGATAATGGAATCAGACAAAATCTTATGGACAATGTTTCAATTAATGAAATAGTTACTATTATAAAAGAAGCATTAGGAATTGATGATAGCAAAAATATATCAAGAGCAGAAATTTCGCAATTAGCGGAGCAATATGTAGATAGAATATTAAGTAATAACAATCAGAAAAAGTTATAGTATTTTTGGTTATTGATAAATAATGTGTTTAATACAAAATAAGTGATAATTATTTTATAAAGCTGATGCGTAAGCATTGGTTTTTTATTGTTTGTTTTTTATATAAATATTGCTTCATCATATTGTTACACAATTTAAATTAAACAAAAAAATCACTTTTCAAAGCAGTGATTTTTCTTATAAAATTTGACTTTCTAGACTATCTAGATAAGTCAAATAAAATTCACTATGGTGGAGTAGAGGAGAATCGAACTCCTGTCCAAGATACTTTGTAATACAACGTCTACAAGTTTAGTTAGATTTTTAATTTCATTAAGCGACCGGCTATAACGTACCTATCATCTTAACTATCCTAATAAAAATTCATTACCATATCTTAGGAAATATAATAATATACTCTGTATATATTAACCCTTATCTTATTCTACAGATAAAAACAAGTAAGAGTGCTCCTATACCTTATATTAGGCTGCTACAAAAGCAGGAGCGAAACTATATGAAGTTTCGTCATTTAATTTTAAGTTTGAATTTTAGGTATTCCTACCACTTGCAGTCATATCCAAATATACCCTGTCGAAACCAAGTCTACCCCAGGTACGTTGTAATTATAACACATTTTGTAATAATTGCCAAAAAGCATATAAAATTTTGACAATTTTATGGTTAAAAGTGTATAATTCAGGCAAGTAAGAGAATTTTGAAAAAAAATACTACATATATATAGATAAAGTTGACTTTTCTTACTTATGATGTTAGTATAACTACTCGTAAAAAGGGATTTGTTTGAAGGGGGATTTTATATGAATGCTAATGAATGCTATGAATTACTTGGAATATCATCTGATTATTCTAGTGAGGATTATGAAATTGTTATTAATAATGCTTATGAATTACAAGTAAGTGAACTATGGAGAAAAAAGGGTTCTGGACAAATTGATAGTGATGAATTTAATGCACAAATGAAAGATTTAGAAACTGCTAGAGCTATTGTATTAAAAGATTGTACAAGAAGACTTCAATATATTGAATATTATCAACTACTTGGAATACCATCTGACTATTCTAATGAAGATTATGAAGAAGTTGTTAATAGAGCTTATGAGTTAAAAGTAAGTGAACTATGGCAATGGAAAGGTTCTGGAGAAATTGATAATGATGAATTTAATGCGCAAATGAAAGAACTAGAAACAGCTAGAAAAATAGTATTAAAAGATTGTAAAAAGAGAATTAAAGCGATAGCTAGAGAGACTAATGATACTGGCGCTAAAGAAACTGGCAAAACTAAAAGTCTAGTTGGTAGATTTGCAGCAGGCTTTGTTACTGGTGCTCTTATTGTAGGTATTGCTGTTGGAGCTCATTCTTGTGCATATAATAAAACTCTTAATAATGGAGATTTCAAGACAACTCAAGAGCAAACAGAACAAACAACAGAACCTACTGTTGAAGAAGAATTTGAGAAAGCTATTGAATATGGAGATATTCATGATGAAGAATTAGTTCAGGAAAGAGCTAAAGATTTAGCTATTCAATTAAGAGATGCTAATATAGTTAATCCTGTTACTACTATTCCATATACTGAAGAAGAAATAATTACATTAATACAATATCTTGGAGGTATTTATACACCTGAAACACCAGATGAAATTAATGATTTATATACTGAAGCTTTAAATTTATTTATTGCTCCTATTAATACTGATGCTTATCTATATCATGTTGTATACGCAACTGGTAATGATGATTTTAAAGATATGGCTGTTGAAGCTGCTACTCAAGTCAAACATACAGATTATGCTAAAGCATTTTCTGAATATGGAACAAATGGTGTTTATCCATTAGTAAGATGGTTCCAAGATAAACGTGAAGCTATCTACTCTACAACAAATAGAGAAGATATTGAATCTATATACGTGGAAGTTGGTCAAGTAATGGCTGACATTATGAAAGGTAATGGAGGAACAATTACTGTTCTAGAAGATGATAAAGAAGTAACTTATACTTATACTAGTGAACAAATACTTGCTAGTCCTGCATCTGCCTTTCAAATTACTACTGAAGCTCAACTAATTTTTGCTAATAAACTTGAAAGAAGAGACGAAAAAAATAATATCGTAGAATCTTCTAAAACAACTTGGGAAGTTTATAATAAATTAAATGGAGAAGATCCTGATTACGTTACTCTTGATGAAATGCAAGCATGGATTAATAACGGATGTAATTATGAGTGGGGAATCGACGAAGTTATTGAAGATGGTCAAACATTTGGACAAAGAATTGAAGGAGACGTCAAAGGTACTGCTCAAAACAATTATGCTATGAATGGTAATAACAAAAGTCTTACTAAATAAGTAAAGGAGGAATAAATATGTATGACGATACTAATGTTACTTACAGAGTTGGTATAAATTGGAAAGATATACTACTAAAAATAATAATGTTAATCTTATTTATATTATTACTTTTATGGTTATTTCCAAAAGCTGACTTAGATGTATTCTATGATCAAGTTTATACTAACAATATTAAAACAATGAAAGAAGCGGCTAGAAACTATTATACTGTTGATAGACTACCTTCTAAAGTTGGGGATCAAACATCTATGACACTAAAAGAGATGGTTGATAACAAAATGATTATTAGATTCACTGATAAAGATGGTAATACTTGTGATGAAACTAGTAGTGGTGTTGAAATTACAAAGACATCTGATAGTGAATACACAATGAAAGTTGAACTAAATTGTGGTGAACAAAAAGATTATATATTAGAAACTATTGGTTGTACTACTGTGTGCTCTAGTGGAACATGTACTACTATAATAAATGGTAATAATAATGATTCTACTATAGCAAATGGTTCAAATAACCAATCAAATAATAGTAATAATGGTTCTTCATCTAATACTGAAAAAGATGATACCGATTGGGATAAAGTCACAGGTTCTACAAAAGATGACGTGTATAAGGTTAAAGTTACATATTATCAACATAAAAAAGCTGTTACAACTACTAAGACAGTTTATACTTGTCCTGAAGGTTATACTAAGAATGGTACTAAATGTATTAAAGAAACAACTGGTGCTACTATAGATGCTACTCCAGTTTATAATCCTGATACTGTTGAAACTACTGATGCATTATTTAATTATAATGGAGAGTATACAGTTTATGTAGATCCAATAAAAACTAAAGTAAATACTGAATATACTTGTCCTTCTGGTTATACTAGAAATGGTGCTTATTGTATTAAGTATACTGATGCTACTGAAGTAAAAGGCGATACTACTTATACTTGTGAAGCTGGTTATACTAAGAATGGTACTAAGTGTACTAAGACATATGATGCTAAAGCATCTACTGGTAATGGCTCATATAGTTGTCCTAATGGTGGTACTTTAAGTGGTACTAAGTGTACTATAACTACAAACGCTACTGAAACTACTGAATATACTTGTCCTTCTGGTTATACTAAGAATGGTACAAGTTGCTCTAAAGTATACACTGCTTCATCTAATACAACATATAGTTGTCCTAATGGTGGTACTTTAAGCGGTACTAAGTGTGTTACTTCTTCAAGTTATAATGCTACTGCTTCTACATCTTATGGAAGTTGGGTAAATCAAGGTACTAAGTATTATACTTCATCAAGTCAAGGTTATACTGGTACTACATCTAAGTTAGTATTACAAGGAGCTATATCTGGTGCTACTTGTGGTAGTCCTTGTGGAAATAGTGGTATTTGGTATAAATA
>CAZJHG010000022.1:0-1397 GCA_964545885.1 uncultured Muribaculaceae bacterium
ATATAATAGCATTTTGTTCAGCGTGAACACTTCTACATAGTTCATATCTTTCACCACGTGGTATTTCTAATTTTTCTCTTATACAATAGCCTAAATCGTTACAATTTTTTCTACCTCTTGGAGCTCCATTATAACCTGTTGAGATTATTTCATCGTTTTTTACGATTACTGCTCCCCATATTCTTCTTAAACATGTTGCTCTTTCTGTAACTGTTTCAGCAATATCTAGATAATAAT
Organism: uncultured Muribaculaceae bacterium; assembly: GCA_964545885.1. GTDB lineage: Bacteria > Bacillota_I > Bacilli_A > RF39 > UBA660 > Coprovivens. Next base: position 238 of record CAZJHG010000022.1, read on the forward strand.
TAATTTTATCTATTCTTTCATTTTTTTTCTCTCTACCCATTTTAATCACCATATTTATTATATCAATATTTGTTTGATAACAAAAGAAAAAAGTAGATTTCTCTACTCTTAGTCGATTGGTTCACCACAACTTGGACAAATACTAGTATATTCAGTTAACATTATACCGCAATTATCACAGAATCTAGTTGGAGATTTCTCAGAAATAATAATTTTTTGTGTTTCCTCTGAAGGAGTTATTTCTACTTTTGTTGGAAAACTAAAATCATTTATAATGTTTTGTTGGTCTATTTGATTATTAATATCTTGTTCAATAGGTTCTGTTGTTATCACTGGATTTTGTTCTGTTACTTTATATGATTCTATTGTAGCCATTATTTCTTCAGCGTCTGTTTGGTCTGATACTTGTTCAGGTTCTTGTACTGACACTTGCTCTATTTCTTGTTCAGTAGGAACTTCTACTTGTTCCGAAGAAATACTTACTAATTCGTTAGGAATTTCAACAATAGGTGCTATTATATCGCGTTGTGCATCTATATTAGTATTTTCTGCAGCTATTTCTTCTATGGCTACTGGTTCTTCAACTGGCATAGATATTTCTACTGAAGTTTCTTCTAGTGGTGCCTTTTCTATAGACTTAGTATCGTTTTGCTGAATATTTAACTCTTGAGTTTCTTCTTCAAATAACGGTTTATTTTCAAGTGAAGATTCTTTTGTTGCTTCTTCTTGTACTTCAACGTTTAACTCTAAAGGATTTTCTTCGATTATAGCTACAGTTTCTTCTACTTTAGTTTCATCTTGTATACCTAAATTTAATTCTTGAACATCATCTTCTAATAATGGTTTGAAAAGGTCTTTACTTTCGTTAGTTAAATCATTAGTTGTTGATGCGTTTTCTTCTGAAATAGGTTCTGTAACCGATACTTCTGCTAATATTGGTTCTGGTAATGATTCCTCTGTTAATACTGGTTCTTCTTGAGTTGATAGCTCTAATACTGGAGTTTCTTCTGGAGATTGTTCAACTTGAATTGGTTGAGCTTCTACATTTTCTACTATATTAGTTTCTACTGGTGTTTCAGTATTTTGTTGGCTTTCAGCAATTTCAGTAGGAATAAAATTTTCTTCTGATGTAACTATATTTTCAATTGGAGTTTCTTGTA
>CAZJHG010000022.1:1497-23248 GCA_964545885.1 uncultured Muribaculaceae bacterium
GTAGGAATAAAATTTTCTTCTGATGTAACTATATTTTCAATTGGAGTTTCTTGTAGTGGTGTTTCAATATTTTCTGTTACTTGTTGTTCTGTTACTTCTACAGGTAATTCTAATTCATTTGATGTAGTGTTTTCTGTAGTACTTTCTTCTCTACTTTCTTCTACTATATTATCTATTATTTGATTTGTTTCATTATCATCAGTTGGTACTTCAGTAATAATATTGTCTTCTGGTACTAGAACTTGATCTACAGGGATTTCTGTTACTACATTTTCTGATAGTACTGGAGACTCTGTAGGTATTGGTTCTGCTACTGATTCCTCTGTTAATACTGGTTCTTCTTGAGGTGATGGCTCTAATACTTGAGTTTCTTCTGGAGATTGTTCAACTTGAATTGGTTGAGTTTCTACATTTTCTACTATATTAGTTTCTACTGGTGTTTCAGTATTTTGTTGATTTTCAGCAATTTCGGTAGGAATAAAGTTTTCTTCTGATGTAACTATATTTTCGATTGGAGTTTCTTGTAGTGGTGTTTCAGTATTTTCTACTACTTGTTGTTCAGTTACTTCTGCAGGTAATTCTAATTCAGTTGATGAGGTGTTTTCTGTAGTACTTTCTTCTCTACTTTCTTCTACTATATTATCTATTATTTGATTTGTTTCATTATCATCAGTTGGTACTTCAGTAATAATATTGTCTTCTGGTACTAGAACTTGATCTACAGGGATTTCTGTTACTACATTTTCTGATAGTACTGGAGACTCTGTAGGTATTGGTTCTGCTACTGATTCCTCTGTTAATACTGGTTCTTCTTGAGGTGATGGCTCTAATACTTGAGTTGCTTCTGTAGGTTGTTCAACTTGAATTGGTTGAGTTACTACATTTTCTACTATATTAGTTTCTACTGGTGTTTCAACATTTTGTTGGCTTTCAGCAATTTCAGTAGGAATAAAGCTTTCGGCTGGTGCAACTATATCCTCTATTGGAGTAGCTGCTACTGGTGTTTCAGTATTTTGTTCTATTGGTTGTTCTATATTAGCTGTCAGTTCTTGACTAACAACTTCTGTAACTAGTTGTGTTATTTCATCTTCAATAGACATTTCATTAGTAAACATATCTTCTGGATTAACTTGTAATGCGATTTGTTGCTCTGGTATAGCAACAGGACTATCAACTACTGCAGCTGTATCAACTACAGATGATTCTTGAACTACAGGTGCTGATGGCTCTGCTACATTTTGAATTTGAATTTCTTGAAGTGGTACTTCACTAGCAATTTGCTCTTGAACAACTCCTCCAGAATTAAACACATTATCTTGAGGTTGTTGTGATAATTGCTCTTGAGGAACTGGCATCGCTGCTTCTTGAACAGATTGTTCAACAACTGGTTCTGTAGTTTGCTCAACTTGATTTGGTTGAGTATTATCTTTCTTTTTAAATTTGCTTAATAGTCCCATTGGGATCACATCCAATCTCTTTTTATTCTATATACCCTATCTTTATACATTTTATTATATCATAAAAAAAACAATATTAAAGTTTTTTTCAAATTAAAGAGGCAATCATTATACTTTATTGCCTCTAATTTTATGATTTTTTAAATATTCATCTAATATATATGAATATTCCTCTATAAAACGTTTTGGTATTAATTTTATAAAATCTTTAACAGCTGTTTCATCAAATACCTTTAATTCTCTTTTATCTAGACTTTTACTTTCTTCAATATATTCAGATGTCTTGTTAATTATTTCGTCTATTTTTTTATACGATACTTCTTCAATACCAGGATTCATAAAGTTTTCATTAGCAAATTTAATTAATGATTTTTCATCAAAAGATACTCCAAATTCATCAATTAAAATTTTAGTTATGGTTGTATAATCATCATAAATACTTGTTTCACCTGATTCTGTCCAAAAATCTTTAATATCTACTTCTTGATTAGTCTTGATTATTCGTACTTTTTTACAATATTTATCATAAATTGTTTCATTTCCATTATCATCTATATTTATATAAGTTTTAGGAAATAGTTCCGAAAAAAATATTATATCTGTGTATAAATGAAACATATATCCTAATGCTGTTATATCTTTTGTTACTAGATTGTTATATTTTTCTAAAAATGAGGAAATGACTGGTATTTTAAAACAAAGATTTTCATTTTGAGGTTTTCTGAAGTGAGTAACCATTTTTTCTTCTCTTATTTTTGTTTTCAAATCATACTTATAGTTGGTTAATTCTTCTTCTGTAAGATTATCTGGAAGTGTTTTATCAATCTTTAAAGAATCTGGAATTAAATTACCTAGTATAAAGAGTTTTTTTTCATATTCAGAAAGGGTTATATTATAGTGATTTTCTAGAGATTTTAAGAAACGTTCTCCTGTTATAGTATGCATTATGAATGATGCCATATTCTCCTCCTAATTGTTATATTATTTGTCTTTTTACTAGAAAAAAGTAGTATTGCTACTACTTAGTTATCTTATTTGTTTACTGGAGTAAGTACTTCTTTACCACCCATGTAAGGTTGTAATACTTTTGGTACTTTTACTGTTCCATCTTCTTGGTAATTATTTTCAAGTAAAGCGATTAAACCTCTAGGAGTTGCTACTACTGTATTATTTAAAGTATGTAAGTAGTATGTTCCTTTTTCACCTTTTGTTCTAATACCTAGTCTTCTTGCTTGGGCTTCACCTAAGTTAGAGCAACTTGCTACTTCGAAGTATTTTTGTTGACGAGGACTCCATGCTTCAATATCGCAAGATTTAACTTTTAAATCAGCTAGGTCTCCACTACAGCATTCTAATTGACGTACTGGAATATCCCAACTTCTGAATAAATCTACTGTAAGTTTCCACATTTTATTGTACCAATCCATAGATTCTTCTGGTTCACAGATTACTATCATTTCTTGTTTTTCAAATTGATGTACTCTATATAAGCCTCTTTCTTCTAGACCGTGAGATCCGCCTTCTTTACGGAAACAAGGTGAATATGAAGTCATATTTATTGGTAAACTTTCTTTCTTTAATATTTGATCTTTAAATTTACCAATCATTGAGTGCTCACTAGTACCAATTAAGTATAAGTCTTCACCCTCTATTTTATACATCATAGCTTCCATTTCTGGGAATGACATAACACCTGTTACTACATCACTATGAATCATAAATGGTGGGATTGCATAAGTAAAGCCATGATCAATCATATAATCTCTAGCATAAGCTATCATAGCTTCATGAAGACGAGCAATATCTCCCATTAAGAAATAGAAACCTTCACCACTAGTACGACCTGCGGCTTCCTTATCTAATCCATTAAATGATGCTGCTATATCAGCATGATATGGAATTTCATATTCAGGAACAACTGGTTCACCAAATTTTTCTACCTCAACATTTTCAGTGTCATCTTTACCAATTGGTACTGATGGGTCCATAATATTTGGAATGACCATCATACGTTCTTTTATTTCTTTTGTCAGTTCTTCTTGAGTGGCTTCTAGGGCAGTTATTTCTTCACCCATTTTAGCTATTTCGGCTTTTATTTCGTTGGCTTCATCAATTTTCTTATCTTTCATAAGTTTACCAATTTCACCGCTCATTTTATTTTTTTCAGCTTTTAAATTATCGGCTTTAGTTTGAGCTTCTCTTACTTTAACATCCATTTCAAAAACTTCATCTACTAATGGAAGTTTTGCATCTTGAAATTTCTTTTTAATATTCTCTTTTACTATATCTCTATTTTCTCTTATTAATTTAATATCTATCATAAATTTTCTCCTCTTTCTCTTAATACATTTTCTAATCTTATTAACTCTGGTTGATATTTGTTAATAAAATGATTCCTTATTTCTTCAGGTAATTTATTTAATCTTTCTGGATTAGCATTATCTGACATATCACTATATTTTAATTTTATAGCTTCAATATTATTAGATTCTATTATAGAAGTTATTTTATCGTGATATGTTTCTTTATTTAAATTATTATTTGTAACAATTTCTACCAATTTTATAATATTATCATTAAATTTTAATATTTTTAAATCGTTTAAAGTAAATTCAGTGTCTTCTACAACATCGTGTAATAAACCAGCTATTTTAGTATCTTGATTAGTTAATTTATTACTTACTCTTTCTAGATGCTTAATGTAAGACTGTCCTTCTTTATCCGTTATATTCTTGAATAGTTCTTTAACTAATTTATAAGCTCTTTCATAGTCATCTTCTACTATAATTAGATTTTCTAGTAATTGATTTTTATTCATTTATGGGATTTATTTAAAGAGTTTATCATACTACTTAAATTTTCCTGTCTTTTTATTTTTTAAATTTACTTTGTAAAAATGATAACCATTTTCTATTTTTATAAGTGTTCCACCTATTTTATTAACGGATCGTTTGCTTTGAAGGTTTTCATTTTTTGAGGTATAAATTATTTCTTCAATCCCCAAATCATTTAATGCTATATCTGATAAAAGATTGGATACTGTCAATCCTATTCCTTGATTTTGATAGTCTTTTTTTAAGCAACAACCAAAGTGACCACCAGGCTTTGTTAAATCTACTTCATGTTTTAGAGTGGCATAACCTATTGGCAGATTATCATTCATTATCCAATATGTATTAGTTTGGGGAATACCAGGATGAGGACTGGATAAAGACATTTTTATTCTTGATTCCTTGAACGACGAAAATTCTTCAGGTTCAAAATCATCAGGAACTGGTTTAGCAAAAGCATCTTCATATCTTGACAATTCAATTAATAAATTGCAATATTCTTGACCATCACTAGATTCTATTGGCTTTAACCATATATTCATCTTTATCCCTCCTTTAATAAAAAAACCACATAACTTGCAAGGAGCAAAGTTATGCGGTACCATCCTTTATTTAACTTAATTTAGATAACGGTTAATACAACCGGCAGGGATTAGCTGCTCTAGAAAGTAGATTCATTTATTTTTTCGGTTCCATTTTCATCAACCATGGACTTTCTATACTTTCCAAATAAATTACTGGTCTTTCTTAAAAACGATTTATGTGTTTATTTTATACTTTTTTTTGTATATTGTCAATTAATTACATATTCATTTTACTAACTGCATATATAGTTAAAAGTATTATACCAATAGTAGCAAGCATAATTATTCCTACTATAATAGTTAAAATTGTACTCCCTTTATTTGGTTCTTCATATTCATCTGTCACATAATTATCTATAAATGGTTCAATTCTATGATTATAAGCAGTATTTCTTTCAATGCTATCACTTTCTTCGATGGGATTATTTGGGATTGTCTTTTTCTTTTCTGTAATTAATTCAGTAATTAAATTCAGATTCTTTGATACTACATTATAATAATTATTAAATTCATCATATTCTAAATGTTCTTTTATTATTTGTTTAATTATTGGTAATAAAGTTTTTTGATTATCTACTATTAAACTTAATAAATCTTTTATATCTCTATAATAGTTAGATATTAATAATTTTAATAGTTCTCCTTTATCTACAATGAAGAAATTACAAATAGTTTGATTTTCAGTAAGTGTAGGTAAACTTACACTATATTTATTATATGCTGGAGATATTCTATATGTATATTTTTTTGATTCTTTATTAACGATTATTCCAACATTAGTTAAATTATTATTTAGACTATTTGTTAATAATTCAAATACTTTGATATTTAAATATGACTTTTTTAATTGTTCATAATTTTCGTCTGTTATATCTGGAAGTGCTTTAAATAAATTAAAGACATATTCTAAATTACTCTTATAATCTTCTTTCTGATTTGTTTTCTTTAATCCAAATCTAATATTACGATCATGATAGTTAATTAATTCTTGAGTTAAAGTAAAGTTTGTTGATTCTTCTTTTACAAATCTTAAGGTTTCTTCTAAGTTTAAAAATCTTTCATTATCCTTTTCAAATGTTATATTTAATATTCCTTGAGGTTCCATATTGCCGTCAAAAATACGATAAGTTTTGGCATAGTCAATACCAAGTAAATAAGCAATATCACTCATAATTAATTCGTAATCATTATTTTTATCGTTTGGTTTACGATAGGCTTTTGATTCATTATTAACATTAGCTAACTTCAAAAAGGGATTTATTTGCTTTAAATCAGTTACATAAGCTTGTTCTAATACTTTTATTCCTTGATCATACGATAACAAATAACAATTATTACCTTTTTTTAATTTATCTATACTTGATATATAGAATTCTTTTAGAGATGCTAAATATCTATTATGATTCAGTTTTCTTACTTGATTAGCAAACTTATTATCTATTAAAGTGTAAATGTCTGATAATTCTTTATTAGTATTTACAAGATTAGTAGCTAAATTTTCTATTTTTTCGTTAGAATATACTTTACCTAATTCGCTCAAGCTTGATACTCTTTCTTTTATATATTTTATAATTTGGTTCTTTTTGTCTTCCATGACAGCACCTCTATCCTATGATTATTATATCATAATTTTAATTATTTTTTATAGAACTAGTTTTACTTTACAAATAATATCTTCTTTAGTTAATGTTCCTATTTGATAATGTCTACTATCTAAAGAATTTTCTCTATTATCACCAAGAACGAAATATGAGTTTGAGCCATTTTTGTAAGGAAATTTAATATCAGGAATACCATATCCTTTTTCAGTAAGATATTCTTCCTTTAATTCAGTTCCATTTATTGAAACGGTACCTTCTTCAGAAATATCAATTGTTTCGTTTGGTAAAGCAACAACTCTTTTTATAACAAAATTATCATTTTTATAAAAAGCAACAATATCGCCTCTTTTAATATTGGTTGACTTTAAACATACGACATATTTTCCTTGTACTAAGGTTGGATACATACTAGTTCCATTTATTCGATAAACCTTAATATTTAGTAATAGTATTAACATAATAACAGTTATTATAAATGTAATTATTATTATAAAATATTTCTTTTTATTTGAGTTTTGGATTTCAGAACTATAATTCACTTTATCATCTTCTTTATTTTAATTTATCATAAAATAAGAAAGAAAAAAAGAAATACTTGTTTGGTATTTCTTTAGTTAGATAATTCATCTAATTTCTTTTGTAATTCTTTGGCTTTTTGATTTACTTTAGTCTTCTCTGTTTCTTCTAAGATATACCAGCCATAATTCCAAGCTATTTCGTATGTATCTCTTTGAAGGTCTTCGATAGTATTAAAAATATCCTTGAATTCTTTTTGTAATTTTCTGTTACTAGCTTCTGTTAAAGCTATAGTTGTATTACTTAAAATATTTTTTTCATTGCATAATATATCATTTAAATAATCACGATCATTTAAGTCGATAGTAGCTTCTACTTTTGTTTCTTTGCAACATACTTTATTAGCCATTAATTATCAGCTCCTAACATTTTTAAAAGTTTTGTACATATTTTTTCATGTTTCTTAGCAACTTCTTCCATATGTTTACTAATTGTTTCATCTACTACACATTCACTATATTCATAAGCTTTTTTACATAATACAAAATGCCAGTTGAACATATCTTCAATATAAGATAAATCTTTTGTAGATATCATATCTGGTACTTTTTCCATAATATCAGTCCTTTCTATAATTAGTATGGAATTATAGAATTTTTTTATACATAAAAAACAAGAATCTAGTGATTCCTGTCTTCATATTCTTTAATAGCTTTTTCAATACCTTTCCAAGGGATAGTAGCACAACCTTTTCTATTTTGTTGTTTATATATTTCATCATAACAACAAGCTTCTTCTAATAAGTCTTCATCATATTCTTTTTCTTCTATCATATTGTAATAATTACTCATTAGTTTTTTTACTTCATCAATTGTTTTTCCTGTTAATAATTTTATCATTATGGAAGTTGCTGATGTTGATATAGCACATGCTTCTCCATTAAAGTGAATATCCTTTATTTTATTGTCTTCAAATAGAATGTATAAATCTATATCATCAATACATGTTTCACTATTGGAATTTACTTTGATATAACGTTTGTCTTCAATAGTGTTTCTATTTAGAGGATTTTGATAATGCTCCATTATTAGGGCTTTTTTTAATTCTGGTTCTAACATATTATCACCTTACAACATTTCATCTAAGATTTTGTTTTTATCTTTTAGTAGGTTTGCTAATTTATTTATTTCTTCTTCTGTATTGTAGAAATATATACTTATACGAACTGTATTTTTTACACCTACTTCATTTTTTAATATCTTAGCACAATGATTGCCTGCTCTAACGCATATATTATATTTATTCAAATAAACAGCAACGTCTTGAGCAAATATGCCATCAACATTGAAAGCAATAATTCCACTATCACTTTCTTCATTTACTATATTAATATGTGGTATTTCTTTTAGTTTATTTATTAATTTTTGTCTTAGAGTATGTTCATGTTCTGATATTTTATTTAGTCCTATTTTAGTTAAATATTCAGCTGCTGCACCAAGACCGATTGCTCCTTCGATATTTGGTGTTCCAGCTTCTAATCTGGTTGGTAGAGGTTTTAAGTATACTTCGTCGACATTATCAAATGATTCGTTCATTCCACCACCTAGATTTATCGGTTCTAATTCATTTAATAATTCATATTTACCATATAGAACACCTATTCCAGTAGGTCCACACATTTTGTGACCTGAAAATGCTAGAAAGTCACAGTCTAAATCTTGAACATCTGTTTTTATATGAGGAACACTTTGAGCGCCATCTACAACAACAAAAATATCACGTTGATGAGCAAACTCACATATTTCTTTTATAGGTCTTAAGTCACCAATTACATTGGTTATCATAGCTAAACTTATTACTTTAGTATTTGGTGTTATTACTTTTTTTAAATTACTTAATGTTACATAATGATTATCATCTAATGGACAATATTTCACTATTACACCATTTGTGTTGGCTAGACGAAACCATGGTAAAACATTTGAAGCATGTTCACTTTCGGTAATTATTATTTCGTCACCTGGTTCTAAGATGTTACTAAAAAAGCCATCTGCTATCATATTTAATGAATTTGTTGTTCCACTAGTAAATATTATTTCTTTACGAGACTTAGCATTAATAAATTCTTTAATAATATCTCTAGCTCCTTCATATTCATTATCTACTTTTAAAGAGATGTCGTAATCACCACGATGAGCATTAGCTGTATACTTTGTATAATATTCTGTTATTTTATCAATAACATATTGGGGCTTCCAAGTGGTTGCTCCGTTATCTAAGTATATATAATTAGTATCTATCATAGGAAAGTCTTGACGATTCATTATTATTCACCTCCTATTAATTCCTCTATTTTTTCTTTTGTTTTTTTATCTATATCTAGGTTACTTAAAAGATAACCATTTTTTATTAATTTTGTGGCAGATTCATTACTTAATCCTTTACTATTCAAGTAAAAAAGATAATTTGGGTCGATACAACTGATTGTTGCAGCATGGTTTACTTCTACTTCATTTGATGAAACTAAAAGATTTGGTATGCAAACACTTTCTTCATTGTTTAATAATAATATTTTGATACTTTCAATTAAGTTATTATTCCTAATATTAGGTTTAACGTCCGCAGTACCAGTAATATTTGCACTTCCAGCATTTTCTGTTACAGCTTTTATTTTTATTTCTGTTTCGTTATTATCACCATTGAGTTCACTATTAATATTTAATTTTACTTTATCATTAGCAACAAATGAATAATTGAATGTAGCATTACTATTTTTTTCTTGTTTAATTGTTATATTATTATTAGCAGTATTATGAAGCATAAATCTATTATAAATTAGTGAACTATTTGGTTCGATATTTAGTGTTAAATTAAGATTTTCATTAGCTTTTTTACTTAGTTCTTCTATTAAAACTTTTCCTTTAATATTTATTGTTAAATTATTTACAGCAATATCTAGCTCTATTGCATTATCTTTTATATCTATAATATTTTCTTTATCTACTAATATTTTATTCATTTTCTTTTGTACTTTCTATGTCATATTCTCTAGAAAAGTTTTTAAATCCTTCTTTTTCTATTAAAGTAGCTAGTGAAGAATCACCAGTTTTGATTATCTTTTTATCTTTTAAGATATGAATATAATCAGGTTTTAATATTTCTAATAATTTAGGATTATGTGTTATTAATAGAATGGAACAATTAGTTTCTTGATGGTATTCTTTTAATGAATTTGCTACTATTTTAAGAGCATCAACGTCTAAGCCAGAGTCTACTTCATCAAGAATTAAGAAACTAGGTTTTAACATCCAAATATGAAGAAGCTCATTTTTTTTACGTTCGCCACCAGACATACCATTATTGATTTCGCGATGTAAGAAGTTTTGGGGAATAGATAATTTTTCACATATTGCCTTAGAATCTTTAGAAAATTTAAAAATATCGATATGTTCTCCTGTTTTTTCAGAAAGAGCTAGACGCAACATTTCAGCATTAGTTACACCTTCAATAGCAATTGGGTTTTGACTAATCATCATAATACCTAAGCGACTTATATCAGTAGTAGATAGTTCTTTTAAAAGTTTATCTTGGTATGTTATTGTTCCTTCAGTTATTTGATAATTTGGGTCTTTTAAAATTGCGCGACAGATTGTACTTTTACCTACTCCGTTTGGGCCCATTATACAGTGAATTTCACCATCATTTATATTTAAATTAAAATCTTTTAATATTTCTTTATTGTCTGCATAAACAGTTAAATCTTTAATACTTAGCATTTCCATCACCATTTCATATTTTAGCATTTTTTAAGTATAAAGTCTATGAATACTTCCAGGGGGTATTTTTAATATGGCAGCATTATAAACAAATAACTATAAGACTCTAAGCTCTTATAGTTATTCTTCTTCTTTTTTTATTTCTTCGATAAATTCTTTTGAGGAGTTAGTTAAAGTATCATCGCTATAAATTAATGTTATAGGTGTTTCTGGTAGTTTATCATCTAATTCAATAATACTTAATTTTTCTTCACTAGCTATTCTTTTCGGTAAATAGCCAATTCCAATTCCTTCTTTTATATAGTTTAATATCATTTCACTAGTTTCTAATTCCATAGTGGGATTCATTATTATACTTTTAGTATTTAATATTTTATCTAATGCTGTTCTTGATTTGGAGTTCTTTACGGGTAACAATAAAGGTTCTTTTGAGAGACTATCTAAGGTCGTTTTTCCAATATCAAATTTTTCTGGTAAATATGCAAAACAATATTCTACTTTGAATAATTCTATAGCTTTTAAATCTTTGGTACTTTTATATTCTCCTGGTATTATGAGCAAATCTAATGTATGTTGTTGAAGTAATTCAAAAAGGACTAATTCGTCGTGATTACTCATATTAATGGTTATATTGGGATTATTTTTCATAAAAGTTTTAATTTTAGTATTTAGATAATAAATACTAAGATATGGTTGTATTCCAAGTGACACTTTTCCTTTTGTTAGTTCTTTACCTTCTTGTAGTTCTCTTTCTCCAAGCATTAAATAGCTATAAGCTTTTTCTACATAAACAAGAAGCGCTGTTGCTTCTGGAGTTAACTCTATTCCCCTGTTAGTACGGTAGAACAATAATGTATTGAGTTCATATTCTAAGTTTTGAATGTGTTTTGAAATTGCTGGTTGTGAAATATGAAGAACTCTTGAAGATTCAGAAAAGCTCTTTGTTTTAGCAACTGTATAGAATACGCGATATAAATTCAAATTCATATTATTACATGGTAGTGCCATTCGAAAACCCCCTTTTCGAATGATTTTTATTATATATTATTTAGTTTGTTTGTCAAGACTTGTTATAACCAAAAATAAAAACAACTATAATTTTTAATTATAGCTGTTGATTATTAAGCATTTTCTTTGATCCAGTTTGTTAATTCTTCTTCTGCTGAAACACCTGTTAGTTCTGATACTGCGATGCCATTTTCTATTCTAAATATTGTTGGAGTTATTTCAAAAGCATAATATGTTCTAAAACGTGTTATTTCTTCATTAGTCAACGCTGTTATATTGATTCGATAAATTGTTTTTTCTTGCGCTTTAAATACTTTACTAATTGTAGGTTCGAAAACTATACAATGATAACAAGTTTCACTAGCAATTAAAATTGTCATATCTTCTTTTTCTAGTATTTTGCGTTCAAATTCTGCTAATGTTATAGTTTCAATATTATCATATTCTATATCTTCTGTAGTATTTCCATTGTCTTTAGATGACTCTTTGATATCACTAATAGTATGATATTTTTTGGATACTTTATTATAAATATTACTATTTATTGTTTCTGTAGCCTCCATTCTATTTAGTTCATTATCTATTACATACCAACTAGTTAAGGCAATTACCAATATAATAAGAAGTGCTAAAATTATTATTAATATTTTTTTTGCTTTACTTCGTTTAATAATTTTATCTTCTAAAACAACATTTTCTTCTTCTAATTTTTCTACTACTTCAGCTAAATTCTGATTTTGACGTCCATCAAAAATTAATGTTTTTTCTAAGTCGACTTCTACTACTTCTGGTTCAACTTTTTTTACTGCTTTTTGTTCAACTTTTTTTACTACTTTTTTTGTTTCTGTTTTCTTTTTTGAGGTAGTAGTACTTGCTTTTGTTGTTACTTTTGGAGTCTTTTTACTAGTACTTGTTTTTGTTGTAGTATTTGTTTTTGTTGAAGATTTATTAGGAGTTTTTTTAGTTTGAACATTTTTTTTACTTTGTGTTGTTTTTTTTGCTTGTGTTGTTTTAGTAGAATTAGTATTAGAATTCTTTTTTACTGTTTTTTTATTATTACTTTTTTCACTCTTAATATTAGTACTATTTTTTTTCTTTGTTTCTTTTTCTGCCATTTTACTTCACCCTATCATCTTTATTTTAACATTTTTTCATTGTAAAAAAAAGGCTTTTTTATTAAGCCTTCTACTATTTTTCGACTGTTATGAATTTTATTGATTTTATCTTTTGATCTGTAAGTGGTTTATCATTTGTATCTATTTCAGTTGCTGCTATATTATCTACTGCATCTAATCCTGCAAATACTTTACCAAATGAAGCATATTGACCATCTAAATATGTTGAATCTTGATGAACAATGAAAAATTGACTTGATGCACTATTCATATCACTACCATTACGTGCCATAGAGATTACGCCTCTTGTATGAGATAAATCATTTTCTACTCCATTTGCTGAGAATTCTCCTTTTATTGTTTCGTCTGAACCACTATAGCCAGTTCCTGTTGGGTCTCCACCTTGAATCATAAAGTTTTCTATAACTCTATGGAAGATTAATCCATCATAGAAGCCCTCGCTTACTAACTTTTTAAAATTAGCAATAGTAATAGGAGCTTGTTTATTAGATAAAACTATCAATATAACACTGCCATCTTCCATTTGAATTCTTACTCTGTCTGTTACTTCATCTGTTACCTTAAAAGTGTATCCTTCAATTGTTCCTTCTAATATTTCATTATTCTCTTCTTTAATAATTGTTATATCTTGCTTAAAATTCACTTCATTTTCCTCACTTTCTTTTTTATCATTTTTATTACATCCTGTAATACTTAATATAGTAAGTAACATCAATAATACATAAAATATTTTCTTTTTCATTTTATCACCTTTTTTATCATATCAAATATAGTTATCTTTTTAAAGTATTTAAATAATCTTTTTCTTCTTTACTTATTCTATAAGAATCTCTTATTTTACTAATCGCTTTATTTTGAGTAAATGTATTTATTTTATTATTTTTTAAATATTCTTCAGTTACTTGTGGATAATGAATATATAATTCACATATTAACCAAGCTTCAGCCATATTAACATAATATTTATCACTAATTATAGAATCTAATATATTGAATATATCTGTTAAATATTCGTCTTTTAGAAAATGATTTAATATTATAATAAGTCCTACTCTTATATGATATTCTTCATTAGATAAAGATAATTCCTTACATAGATTAAAGTACTTATTAGGATTAGCATTTACTATTTTTAAACTATTACAGAATGTATCACAAATAGCCCAATTATCTATTTTAGGCAAGAATTTATTAAAGTAATTTAGGAATGTAGATTCATCTTTTATATGAGATATTACTAAACATCCAATAAAAATTTCTTCATAATAAGTATTACTACATAAGTTAAGGAATTTTTGATAATTAGTTTTGGATATTTGTTTAGCTATCTTTCTTAATATAGGTACTCTAATACCTAAAATTTCATATTTAGTAAAGCATAATTTACTATGAAATTCTTTATATTTAGGTTCGCTAATATTTTTTAAATATTTTAGAAATTTCTGATAATTAGTTTTATTCCATTGAGTTGGTAATTCATACATTTTTATCACCTGTTATTTAGTATAACTAATAAGTGATGATTTGGCAATTTTTTACATTGCAATATAGATAATTTTTGTATATAATTTTTATAGAACTAACGTTCGGTGGTGGTAAGATATGAATAATAACTTATATCCTGATAGACATATTTTAAGTATTGATTTGAAAAGTTTTTTTGCATCTTGTGAATGTGTCCTAAGGAATTTAGATCCTTTTACTACTCCTTTAGTAGTAGCTAATCCCAAACAAGGAGATGGAGCTATTACGTTGGCTGTTACACCATATTTAAAGAATCGTGGTGTAAAATCTAGGGGAAGGATTTATGAAATACCTAAAACTATTGCTTATGCTATTGTACCTCCAAGGATGAGTATGTATATAAAATATAGTGAAAAAGTTATTGATGTTTATTTAGATTATGTAGCTAAGGAAGATTTACATGTTTATTCTATTGATGAATGCTTTTTGGATGTAACATCTTATTTAAAGTTATATAAAAAGACAGATTATGAATTAGCTTTGGAAATATTGAGTGAAATAACTAGGAGAACAGGTCTTACCGCTACTTGTGGAATTGGGCCAAATATATTATTAGCAAAGATTGCAATGGATACTGAAGCTAAACTTTATAAGAATGGTATTGCAAAGTGGGAATATAAAGATATACCTTGTAAATTATGGACCATTTATCCCCTTTCTAAAATGTGGGGAATTGGACCACGCATGGAAAAAAGGCTTAATAATTTGGGAATACAGACGGTTGGAGATTTGGCAAAGTATGACAAAAATAAATTAAAAGATAAATTTGGTGTTATGGGAATCGAGCTTTGGGAGCATGCTAATGGTATAGATTTATCAAAGATTAGTGATATGCAAGAATATAAGCCTAAAGATAAATCGTATTCTAATAGTCAGGTTTTATTTAAAGATTATAATGGTGATAACGTTAGAATTATTATTCGAGAAATGGTGGATATGGTAAGTAAAAGACTAAGAATGAGTAATAAACAAGGTTCTGTGGTTGGCTTAGCAATTGGCTACTCTAAAAGTGTTGGTGGTGGATTCTATCATGTAATGAAATTAGATACTCCTACTGATAGTAATAAACTTATGATGGAGTCTTGTATACTATTATTCGATAGATATTATAATGGTTCGCCTATCAGAAAAGTCGGGGTAAGTATGGGAAAGCTCAGTGATAAAGATTCTATACAATTAAATTTATTTGAAGATTTTGAAAAAATTAGGAATGAAGAAAATAAAGAAAAAGCCGTTGATGAGATAACTAGTAAATTTGGAAAAAATAGTTTACTTAAGGCATCTGCCCTACTTGAAGATTCGACTATTAAGGAAAGGAATAAAAAGATTGGAGGTCATAGTGAATGAGTAAATCTAAATGGAGCCCTTTTAATGCTGTTGCTGATGGTGATTATATGATTGATGAAGTTTTAGAGAAAAAGAATAAAATGAAAATGCCAATATTATCTGATGATCAAAAAGAACAATTACAGAGCAAAATGGTTGAAGCATTTCATAATCAAGAAACTATAAGAATAAAATTTTTTATGAATGGAAGTATCAATGTTGTAGAAGGGAAAATAACCAACATTGATTCAAATTCACGTAAAATCACGTTAAATAGCAATTTTTTTGTGTATTTTTCACAAATTATCGATTTTTTTTGATATTTTAGCAAAAAAAGCTTGCATAGAACAAATATATATGTTATTATTAATTTGTTCTCGGGGGATTAGCTCAGTTGGCTAGAGCACCTGCCTTGCACGCAGGGGGTCGCGGGTTCGAGTCCCACATCCTCCACCATTGAGAATTTTAACCACATTATTGTGGTTTTTTTATGGAAAAATCTTTTATTTATTCAATTTATTGTTTATAATATGAACTTAGGTGAGTATTATGAAAATGATGGATGAACAAATAGAAAAAATAACTGCTAATATTAAAGATATGAAAAATGGCAGTTATGAACAAATGGTTTTAATTACTCTTTATAGTTTGAGTTCATATTTTAAATCACTAATTACTTTTGGACAAGGAAGTAACGTAACACGTGATAATTTGAATATAATAAAAGAAATGTTTAATATTTTAAAAAAAGAACGCCAGCTATTAATTTTTATACTTAAGCATATTGAAGAATTTGAAGTTGAAGCTGTTTGTAATGTTGTATATATCCTAGATGATTTAAATGATAAAACAGTTGAATACTATTATAATGTAATTGAAGATATAGAAGATGCTGTTTTTATGAAAGAAGAAAGACGTGGAATACGTCCTAGAAAAAATTTCCCTACTTTAATACAATCTGATTCATACACAAAAGAAGTTATTGCATTAACTGAAACCAAAGATAATGTTAAAAATTTTTTAGGATTTGAAGATGATTTTTGGCAATATATCGAAAAACATGAGTACTCAGTAAGAACCACTCCAGAATTAGCGCAAGAAATGGCTTATGTCACTTACTTAGTTGATGAAAATCATATAGTTACTGGAATGAAGCTGTTAGTACCAGACGTTGTTGATTTAAGTACAGCTTTATTAGCAATTAAACTATATCAACAAGCTTATGATATTTATAAAATGATTGGTTCTAAGTATGATAGTCATATGGTTGGGGATTATACAGAGAAGCAGGTTAAGTACCAGAACGAATATTTATTTTCTGAAGAGAAGATTAATTTAAAAAAGAAAAAATTGAAGTAGCGTTTACTTCAATTTTTTTATTATTTTTTGACAATTAGCTATTTAACCATCTTATTTTTCTTATACTATAAACAACCCCAATGCTACCGCAGATTATTATTGCAATACAAGATAGTACAGCTATATCCGTAGTATTTGGATTTTCTGGAAGAAATTTAACTTCTATTGTTACATCTGAAGATGGCATTGTAAATGTGTAGTCAGTAAATGTTATTTTATTCCCAGCTTGGTCGATTACTACTACTTTATCTAAGATATATCCCTTCTCTGGAGTTACTGTGAATGTAATTTCAGAGCCAGCAGCTGCTTGTTTAATTGCTTCTACACTACCCTTACCTTCTACTTTTGTTTCAATCATATATGAGCCATAAATTTTTAAAGAAGCCAATAAACCTGTGCTTTCTGAAACATTCATGTTGTTTGTTACTGAACCATATTTATCTCCTGATGAATTTTTAGGACATAGTTCATCTACGTTACATTCCTTATTATGACTTTGATATCCTACTAGATATAATCGATTATCTTTGATAGTTCCACTAAATGCAACATCATCATTTTCTGTACCAAAGTTGTTTTTTTCGATAAGTTTTAAATTTTCATCATACTTAAATACAACTGTGTCATATTTTTGTAAATTATTTAATGTAAAATCTCCAAATTCACCATTGTTTGTATATCCAATAACATAGTAATTTCCATTGTTTTCAAAAATGCTTGTTAAGGATAAAGTACCTTTATTTGATAAAGTACTTTCTCTTAGTACTTGTCCATCTAAATCTGTTTGTAAAACAAATGAATTAGTATCTGAATCTCCTACAACATAGTATGAATCAGTTGCTGTAATAATTTTTGTAATACCACCACTATAGTCTAGCTCTTTTGAATACTGTAAAGTTAAATCAGTACTGTATTTATTAAGTGAAGCCTTACCATTAGAATATGAATAAGCTCCGCCAACAATGTAATTTTCTCCATCAAAAGTAATACTTGTATACATTGCAGTTTTATTTGAGCTTATAAGATTTAGAAGTGTTCCATCTTGGTTAACTGTGGCAATATAGCCATAGTAATATGAGCTTGCATAACCACTACTTGCATAGCCAACTAGAGCGATATTTGTACCATCAGTTGCAATAGCTTGGACAGTATCTCCACCGTATATACTATATTCTTTTTCCCAAATTTGATTTCCGTCTTTATCGTATTTTACTAAAAGAAGATTTGTAGCTGTTGTAAAAGATGCTCCTTTTTTTGTTACCCAACCAGCAGCATAGTAATAGCCATTTAGTTCAACTACTGATGAGAAAAAGTCTATTAAAGATGTACTATAATTCTTTTTCCAAATAATTTTTCCATCTTTATCGTATTTTACGATAAGTGCATCTGACACTCCTGAAAACGGTAAATCAAAGTTTTTAGATGCGTATTGCCCAACTGTCAAAATATTTCCATCGCTTGTTTCTATCATATTACTGTATCCTTGATAACAGTCTTCCCCTAAAAGCGACGACTCTATTAGGCCGTAATTTTCCAATGCTTGTGATGTTCCAATGAAAGAAAGCATCATTAATATCATAAATGCAATTTTTTTTATTTTGTTCATATAAATATACTCCTCTACTATCTATTATCTGTAGTAATTTTATCATATTTCAGATATTTCCTTCAATAATAAACACAGATTTTTAGTTAAGTTTCATAAGTTAATTGCAACGATAAAATTATTCGACAATTATTATATTTTAACTTTTGAAATCAGATGAGTACGAGCAATTTTATAATAGATTGAATACTTTTAAAATTATAATTGTCTTTTGTATTCTGGTTCAACTGAAATAAGTGATTTTTGAAATTCCATTTCAATTGCACTGCGGAAAGCAAAAGCAAATTCTAGATTTTCAAGAAATGTATCTCCATCAAAATTAGACCAATCTAATTCTAAAGGACCACAAGGCATTGTTTTACTTTTTTCAGCCACTAATTCTCGTAGAAATTCACGGCAGCTTCGACCATTACCTTCTCTGAACGGATGAATAGCTATTAAATGAACGTAATATGTTGCTAAGAAAATTGCAAAATCATGGATAGATTTTACATTTTTTAAATCTTCTTGTAATAAATTCATTTCTCCAGTCAGAAAATTATCTATATTATCACATTCAGTAAAGTCAGTTTGTTTTCGCATATTAACATAACGATATTCTCCTGCCCACTCATAAATATCTCCAAATAAGTATTTATGAATAGCTTTCCAATGTTTTTTATCGAAGTTTCCTTGAATAGGATTTTCATATAGTTCTACTAATTTTTCAAAAGTTATTTCAGCTTCTTTTTCTTTTAATTCGTCTGGGTCTATTATATTTAATTTATTTTTAAGTGTGGTTGTCCCAGGATAAAAATAAGAATCCCAAAGTCTATTTATTTCTTCTATTCTTTCATTAGTTAGTGCCATTTTTTTCTTCCCTTCTTAATATAAGTTTCGGTCCACTTTCAACGTTTAAATTATTTTTTTTACGAAATTCATTTATAAAATCTTCTTTTAAATATATTTTATCAATTTTTAAGGAAGCTATAGCTGATGCCATTGCTTTTTCTTTTTTGTTGTTTTCCATGTCTATAACCTCTTTAATTATTGTATCATGAAATATTGTTATATTAAACATAGAAAAAGCAACCACATATGGTTGCTTTTTATACTAACTTAATTGTTCTGCTAAATCAGTTTCTACTGACTCTTCAAGAGCAATAGCTTCTTCTTTAATTTCTGCATCATCAATTAGTTGTTCTTCTAAAAATTCACTTGGTTCATCACTCATAAATTCTTTTTCAAGAATCATTTCAATATTACTATATTGTTTTGCTCCTGTACCAGCTGGGATTAATTTACCAATAATAACATTTTCTTTTAATCCTCTTAATTCATCAACTTTACCCTTAATAGCAGCTTCTGTAAGAACTCTTGTAGTTTCTTGGAATGAAGCAGCAGATAACCATGAATCTGTTTCTAATGATGACTTAGTAATACCTAACATTACAGGACGACCTGTTGCTGGTACTCCACCATTTAGAATAACTGGTTTATTTGCAGCATTGAAATCATGTAAAGATACAGATAAGTCTTCAACTAGACCAGTATCTCCACCATCAACGATTTTCATCTTAGAAATCATACGACGTACAATTACTTCGATGTGTTTGTCTGAAATATCAACACCTTGTGATTTATAAACTTTTTGAATTTCTTTTAGAATATAGCTTTCTGCAGTTATTGGGTCAGTTACAGCAAGTAATTCTTTTGGACTTACAGATCCTTCTGTTAATTGTTCACCAGCAACTACTTCTTGACCAATTTCTACACGAACTTTTGAGTTATATAATGTTGTATGTTCACGAGATTCAACTTCGTTTTCAACAACAATTTTATGTTTTCCATTAGCAGCTTCGATGCTTACTACTTTACCATTTATTTCTGATATAGTAGCTTTTGCTTTTGGATTACGAGCTTCGAATAATTCTTCAACACGTGGAAGACCTTGTGTAATATCGGCGTCACCACCATGCGCAACACCACCAGAGTGGAATGTACGCATTGTTAATTGTGTACCTGGTTCACCAATTGATTGAGCAGCCATTACACCAACAGCTTCACCTGTTTCAACTAGGTTACCAGTTGCAAGGTTACGTCCATAACATTTTTGACATACACCATATTGAGATTTACATGTTAGAGCACTACGAATTTCAACTTTCTTGATTCCAGCTTTAACAATTTTCTTAGCTATATTTTCGTTAATCATTTCATTTTTATCGATAATTACTTCTTTAGTTTCAGGATTAATTACTTTAGTAGCAGTAAATCTACCAACGATACGATCTTCTAATGGTTCGATAACTGTACCAACTTTTTCATCAATGAAGTCACTAACTTCGATACCAGAAATAGCACCACAATCAGCTTCTTTAACAATGATATCTTGAGCAACGTCAACTAAACGACGAGTCATATATCCTGAATCGGCTGTACGTAATGCTGTATCGGCAGAACCTTTACGAGCACCGTGTGTACTTAGGAAGAATTCTGAAACGTTAAGACCTTCGATGAAGTTTGATTTAATTGGGATTTCTACTGGTTGACCATTTGGTTTAGCCATTAATCCACGCATACCAGCTAATTGAGTAAAGTTACCAGCATTACAACGCGCTCCTGAATTCATCATCAGGAATATTGGATTTTTATGGTCGCCGCCACTAATTTGTTTCAATTCAGCTTCAACGTCGTCTTTTGTATCATTCCATACTTGAATTACATTATTGAATCTTTCTTCTTCTGTAATTAAACCTCTTTGGAATTGTTTGTTAATTTTATCAACTTTATCTTGAGCTGCTTCTATCTTATCATTCTTGTCTTTTGCTTCAACAATATCAAATGCAGATACTGTTATACCAGCAATTGTTGAGTATTTAAATCCTAAATCTTTCATTGCGTCAAGAACTGTTGAAGTTTCAATAGTTTTATAACGTTTGAAGATTTGAGCAATTATTTGAGATAAGTTTTTCTTAATAAATGGAGCAACTGGTTCCATCTTAGAAATTTCTTCTTTGATATTAGTTCCCATTGGTAAGAAGAACT
>CAZJHG010000023.1:0-20547 GCA_964545885.1 uncultured Muribaculaceae bacterium
CACTCATTTTTATTGAAGAAATAACTGTTTTAATAGCGTTATCTAACTCTTCATCAGTAAATTCACCTTTTTGCATTTCAGTAATAGCTTTATTTACTAAATTAATACACAATTCTTTGTCTTTTCCATCAATTCCAGAATATATCATTAATAAATTATCATATTTCTGATATATAGAAGATACATTATAACATAAAGAATTTTCTTCTCTTAAATATCTATATAATTTACTAGTTAATCCCCCACTACCTAGTATAATATTATATAAATGTATAACAAAATCTCTTTCTCTCTTAGTTAAATTATCTAAATTATAAATCATTATAAAAGAATCTTGTTCATACTTACCATTTTCTTCTATATCAATATGTTTCTTTCTTACATTATTATCTACATATAAGTTAACTTTATTTTTCTTAATAGTTCTTATATTAAAATTATCTTTTATAATAGATACTATCTCTTCCATATCTAAATTTCCTATTACATATATATCACATATATAATTATCTAATAAGTTATGATAAACATCTACCAAATTGGCTGGTGTTATATTATCTAAATCATCCATATATCCAACCATATAATAACTACTAGGACTATTCTCATCCATATTATATAAACTTCTTCTAAATGCATACTTAGTAGCATTTTCTTTTAGTGACTCAATATCACTTTTTAATCTATTCTTTATTATATTAAAACTTCTTTGATCAAATTCTCCATCCTTTATATTAGGATTTAATATCATCTCAAATGACATATTTAAAACATCTTTTATATATCCTTCTTCACAATACTTAGGATTTAAAAAATCCAATACAAAAGAAAGTATTACGTCATTTCCAAGTCTAGTAGAAAAACCTCTTAAAGAAGCACTATAAAGATTTTCTAATTCTATAGCAACTTCTCTTCTCCTAGGATATTTTTTACTAGAATGCATTAACATATCTACTAGCATATTATTCTGTGTTATTTCATTCTTTTCTAGTTTATTTCTAAACATTATTTCCATTGAACAATTCTTAAATTTATCTGTTTTTATAGTATGTATTTTATACGAACTACAATCATAAACTTTATATTCCATAAGCCACCTCGTCTTTATTATTATGTTTATTATTCATTCTTTTATGATTCTTTTTCATCACATTTTCTATTATACCATAAATTAAAAGAGGTCCCTAAGAACCTCAATAAATTATTTTAATTCAAAATATACAGGAGATGATGCTACTCTAGTAATATCACTTTCTATTAAAACAGCTTTATTAGTATAACGATACAAATCTCCTCTAGCTTTAGATACACTATAATCTTTTATAAAATATATTAAATTATCTTTTACATATTCATAATTATATACATCCTTAGCAATTTCTTTTTTACTCATTCCATTATAAATATATAAGTCACCTGTCGTTTGATAATCTTTTAAATAATAAATATCTTTACCATCATTCCCAACAGTTACTAAACTACAATTAACTTCAGTATCTATCTTTTTGACATTTCCTCTATCAGCTTTATATAAAGTACCAGATGAATTTTTAACATCTCCTACAAATACATAACCTTTTTTATATACAAACAAATAACCTGTTACATCATTACCAATATTTTTAACACTACTAACATCACTTCCACTAATTCTTACATAATTTAATTCATTATCAGAATTAATATAATAAATATCTTTACCTTCAAATAATTTAACAGTTCTTAATCCAGTAATGTTATCTTCAATCTCTACTTCATCTTTACCATATTTTTGAAAATATAATGAATACTTATCATCAACAACTTTTGTAAATACTATTTGCTTATGTTCAACATCATAAGCATTAACACTATAAATATCATCCGCCATTGCATTAGATTCTTTTCCATCATAGTAATAAATAGTTCTAGAATCATCATTTTCTACATAGAACATCTTTTCACAAGAAGAATCATCACAATAACAAGAAGATACCTTAGATGCTATCTTTTCATCTTTGTCTTTCTTAATATTAAACAAATGTAAGTTTCTATCAGTATCTAAGTATATAATATTCTTTCCATCTTCACTAAATCTTACATATGAATCATAATTCTCTGTAACTTTTAACCTATCATCTTTATTAGGATTAATACTTCTAACATATAGAATGCTCTCTTTAACATACATTATTTTATCTTCAGTATAATCTACTATACTAGAAACATCTTTTTCTATCTTTTCAGTATCTTTATAATTATATACATCTAAATTACCAGCATCATCTAATGTAACAATATATTTATCATTTAAAGAGAAGAAATAATCTACAACATCTTTAGCTATTTTCAAAGTCTCTTCTGATTTTTTAGCATCATATAAATATGCTGAATTATTCTTTTTAAATAAAACATATCTCTCTGTAGTATTAGCATATACTACATTACTAGTACTTTCTCCACTAGCTAATTTTATTGCATCAGTTCCGCTTTTTATAGAAGTATCTACTAAATATAAATCACCATCATTATTATTATAAATTAATGGATAGGCAATCTCTTTTTCACCATTTCCCATTAATAGAATAACAAATAATACAACAACTATAGCAATACTAAATATATGTACTCCATTAAGTTTACCAATTTTTTTACTAGCCAAAAATCTAAAGAATTTTTTTAAATATATAATTACATTTTTTATAAAAGTAACTAATCCCTTTCCAATATCATTAAGTACTTCCTTAAATTTTTTAAAGTCCAAACCAGTAGTACTTTTTTTATTCTTTTCCATAAAAATTCTCCCTACCTAGCGATTAATATATCGCTATCTAAATTATAATATTTCCCAATTATAAAATCAATCCAAATAGATTAATCAACTATACTATTATATTCACTTACAATAAAGTCATCTGTCATCCCTGCAATATAATCGATTACTTTTCTTTCATCACTAGTATTGTTTAAATAATTTTCATCCATATCATTTAAATAAACTGTAAATATATGCCCATCTTTATTATTAGTTTTAATATCATTTAAACATGTTTTAAATACTTTTCTAAACATATCCTCATATAATTCAAGCATCTCTTTAGAATTAGACTTACTATAAATATGTTCATAGTTAAAAGTTTTTAAATCTTTTAATGCCTTAAATACTTTATCACTCATACATAAATAGTCTTTACCTAAACTATTACTAATTAAGTCTACATTAATAGTATTAATTATTTCTCTATTAGTAATACCTAATACTGAAGATATTTCATAAGGAATTTCTCCTTCTGAAATGACACCCATTCTAATAGCATCTTCTATATCTCTACCAATATAAGCAATTATATCACTTACTCTAACTACACAGCCTTCTAAAGTCATTGGAACTAATTCTTTTACTGCATCTTTATCATTATATGTATTTTCGTATTCTTCTAAAAATTCTTCTTTAGTCTTTTTTCTAGGTCTATATTCTTGTAACTCTAATTCTCCATTATGACACATTATTGCATCTAGTACTTGTAAAGTAATGTTACTACCTATTCCATTATTTTCTAAATACATTAAAGTTCTAACACTCTGAACATTATGATTAAAATAGCCTTCTCCATATTCTAAGCTTATTTCATTTAATATTCTTTCTCCCGCATGTCCAAATGGCACATGTCCAAGATCATGCCCAAGTGCTGAGGCTTCTATTAAGTCTTCATTTAATCTTAAAGCTCTTCCTATAGTCCTAGCAATCTTACTAACCATTTGGACATGTGTCATCCTTTTACTTATATTATCATTTTCATTAAAACTAAATACTTGAGTTTTATCCATATACCTAGTATATGAAAGTGAATATACTATTCTATCACTATCTCTATAAAAAGGAGTTCTAAAATCATCATCAATAAAACTTTGAAATCTATAAGCTTCACTATCTTTACAAGCATATGTAGCTAAATAATTATTTTTCAAAGCCATATTTTCTCTTATTTTTTCATACATCATTATTACCACCTACTAAGATTATAACAAGAAAAAAAGGTATATCAAATACCTTTTTAATTCATCTCCTTAACTTTATACTTACTATGAAAATAAATAATAGTAGCTCCACCAGATATTACAAATAATATTATGAATAATAGTATTCCAACTGATGTATCAGGATTTTTTGGTACAAATGTAGCTTCAATCGTAACATCTTTATTAAGTACAGTAAACGTATTATCAGTAAATACTATTGTCTTACCCTCACTATCCGTTACCTTAACAGCTTTTAATACATACCCTTTATTAGGAAATACTTTAAATGTTATTTCATCGCCATAGCGTGCTGTTTCTACGGCTTCCACTTGACCATTTCCATCGCTCTTAGTCAATATATTTACCGGTAAATACCAAACCTGATCATATATTTTAGAAATACCATAATAAGAATGTCCTTCTTTAACATCAAATATATCTTGGCTATTTGAAAAGCCTAAAATATCAGCTTCAACTCCACTAATACGAATGCTAGTACATAAGGAACTCGTAAACAATACTCTACCAACATTATAATCATCGTTAATTTCACAAATAGAATATATAAAACCATTATCGCCTGCAACTAAATTATAAAATGTATAGTAATAATCATCACTACTTTTTATATTAGCCATTTCTAAAGCATCTTCAAGATATATAGTTTGAACTTTATCACCATTTAAATCATAAATAGATATTCTTTCAGTAGTAACTACAAATACATAATCATTAATTATTTTTACTGATTGCATATTATAATATGTAAATAAACTACTAGACAATCTCTTCGTAAATAATTCTTTATCATCTTGATAAACTTTTAAATAAACTTTATCATCTTTTTCCAAAAAATAAGCTTCAATATCATCTTTTACTGCAAAGTAATCCACATACTCATAATCATCATATAATTCATCAAACTTATCAGAATATAATGAATACAACTCAAGTATTTCATTATATTCTTCATCAGTCATATCATCAGATGATTTTATTTCAACTTTTTTAAAATTTTTATCTAAAAATAAAAATCCATCATCACAAAACAAAACTATCTGCTCATCTTTAAAAGCAAACACGGAAAAATAATCACGAAGATTAATATAATAAAAAGGTAATAATACATCATCTTCATCAATATATTCATTTTCAATTTCAAAATCAAAGTTCATTTTTGCTACAAAATAAACATCATCTTCACTATCAGTTTTAATACCAATAGCATAAATATAATCATTATGAACCTCTAAATAAAATATTAATATATCAGATAGTTTGGCCTCTTTTACTACTTCACCTTTTAAATCATATTTTACTATCTTAGTTGCATATTCATCATCATTCAGTACCAAATCAGAAGTAATATATCCATAATCATAATAAGCCTTATTATGAAAATATGCTTCTTCTGATGAACTAATATCATATACTTTCGTCCAATCATATTTAAATACTTCGTTTTCTTTAGCATGAACAATAAATAATGAACAGCATACAAGTAAAATAACAAATAACATTTTCTTACTCCTCATAACCTACACTCCTATTCTCTAAACATTATATCACATATTACTATATAAATTGTTTTTTTCAAAAAAAAGACAAAAGAACTATATCTCTTGCCTAAACAATCAAACATCTATCTTTTATAAACAGTATCATAAACTTCATCTACTAATTCGTAAGGACACTTCATTTCAAATTTTTCCAGTTCATCAGATATATTATTACTTTCTTTTCCAACACAATAATTAACTAAAGAACATATTCCTGAAGTAACCAAACAAGCTCCTCCGATAGTCAAAGTTTTTTCAATACTAGCAATTTTATTTAAATACATACATAAGCTAACAGCACTCCCTGTAACACCAAGAGTAGCTCCTATCTTAGTATATGAGCTAAATACTTTATATTTTCTATCCAACTGTACTAACTCATATAATTTTTTCTTCATTCTTAGTAAATCTTTTTTTGTATACTCCATAATACTTATCTCCTCAAGTAAAAATTATTATAACTTTTTATTATTATGAGGTCAATTAAAAAGGATATTTCTATCCTTCCTACTTTTCATAAACTAACTTGCCAGTTTTCTCATCAATATAAAGAAGTTTTTCATAATCCTTTGAATCTTCTGGTAAATTTTTAGTCTTAAGCTTTCTTTTTAAAACACCATTAATAAATGAATATAAAATTGAAAACAAAGGTACACCAACAATCATACCTACCATTCCAAATAAGCCACCAAAAATAAGTAATGAGAATAATACCCAAAAACTACTTAATCCAGTCTTACTGCCTAATATCTTAGGTCCAATAATATTACCATCTATTTGTTGTAATATAAATATAAAAACTAAAAACAACAAACTCTTGCTAGGATCAACCAAAAATATTAAAAAAGCACTAGGTATAGCTCCAATAAAAGGTCCAAAATAAGGAATAATATTAGTAACTCCTACAATAACAGATACTATTAAAGCATATGGCATATTAAAAATTAACATACATATAAAACAAATAATACCTATTATTAAAGAATCAATTAACTTGCCAGCAAAAAATCCTCCAAATACTTTATCAGTATATCTAATATTCTCTAATATTATATTAACTTTATCATTATCAAATACTGTATATAAGAATTTCTTAGATTGTGCTTTAAACTTTTCTTTATCTACTAATATATATATTGCAATAATATAGCCAATAATCATATTATAAAGAAATTTAATAGTACCAAATATACCATTACTTATCTTAGTAATAAAATCATCTAATACATTTTGATTTAAAAATTTATTCATTACTTCAGATAACTTATCATAATTATCGTTAATAAATTCACTAATAGCACCATTACCAAATAAATCTATTAAGAAATCTCTCGTATTAACTAAATAAACATTTATATTAGATAATAACATCTCAATACTTTTAAATATTTCTGGTAATAAAAAACTAAATGCTGCAATTAAGATACCAACAAATAATATAGTACTTGTAGTTAAAGCTAAAGCACGTGATAACTTTTTTCTATCTTTTTTCTTTTTACTGATTTTTTTTATTAGATTGTTAAATACTTTATTTTCAAAAAATCTAACTACTGGATTAAGTATATAAGAAATAGCCAGTCCATAAATAAATGGCATTAACAATGTTACGATAGTTCCAATACCACTAGCAATATAATTCCATCTATATATTGCAAAAAACAATAACATCGAAGCAGCTAAAACAGAAAATATAGTTATCCCCCAAGCAAAGTATTTGTTTTCAAATTTTTCTTTCATTTTATCAACTCTATCTAATAATTAATTCAATATCTCCAAGAGGATAAGTAGTACAAGGATGAATATAATTATATTTTTTATCAATATAAGTACGTTTATCATTTACTATCTTTACTTCCCCAGATATTAATTCACTCCTACAAAAACCACAACTACCATC
Source organism: uncultured Muribaculaceae bacterium (assembly GCA_964545885.1). Lineage (GTDB taxonomy): Bacteria > Bacillota_I > Bacilli_A > RF39 > UBA660 > Coprovivens. The sequence goes on from CAZJHG010000023.1 coordinate 7,456, forward strand.
ATGACACTTACTAGGTATATAAACTCCTCCGTCCATAAGTGCTTGCATAATTGTTTTGTTATTATAACATGGAAGTTCATACTTTTCATTATTAACATAAATTGATAATTTATATTTTACGACTCTTTTTATATTACAAACTGGTAAAAAACTATTATATCTAATATACTTCTTTGGTAATTTTAGTTTTTCTAATTCAGTATTTAAATATTTTAGTAAAGCCTCATTACCACTTATAAATATAGAAGTATTATTTTCAACAATATCTTCTTCTATCATATCAGTTGTAACAAATCCATTCAAATAACCATTTTTATTTTCATCAATTAAAACCATCTTAATTTTAACTTTATCAGATTTTTCACTAAGTTCTAACAATTCACTCTTATATAAAAGACTATCTTCCGTCTTTTCACTATAATAAAGACTTAAATTACAATCTAAATCGCCATCTACAATAGCTTTTATCATAGCTAAAATAGCCATTATTCCATCACCATTAGCTATTGCAATAATATTCTTATGATCCCTAATAGAATTATAATAAAAATCTCCAAAAGGATTTGATATAGTAATTCTTTCTCCTTTTTTAGCATCATTAAATAAATAATTATCAACAGGATTTTCCTTATCATTTTTTACAGTAATCATATATTTCCCATTTAAACTATCATTAGGACTACTAACTAATGTATAAGCCTTAGTATAATATTTTTCCTCAATTTTTAAAGTAATACTTATCTTCTGACCAGGATTAAAAAGAGGTAAATCTGAAACATTTCTTGCTATAAGTGAAATTGTTTTATAATCTTCTGATTCTAAAACTATTTTATTAATCCCAACTATTACTTCACTAGGTTGTACTATATTAGCTAACTTATTAACTTCATATACATTACTAAGTACCATATCTTCTCCACTTAAAAGCCATTCTTCTCTATCACTAGCTAACTTTTTAAATTTATGTTCATCAATTAAACTTAAAGAACTCATTTTAATTTTTTCCATCTATATCACCCATATTCTTTAAATCATTACTAGCTTCAATTCCTGATACTAAAGAAGAATTATATCCAAAAACATCTCCTTCAAATCCTCCACAAACAAATAATCCTTCTACATAATTTTCATTACGTTTATTAAGAATTCTTGGGAGTATATTATCCAAACCTTTTAATTTATATCCAAAAGAACATCCATCTGGTAAATTACTAGTTACCACATTATCTACTGGTGTAACTATTTCTATTTCTTCGATATAATCAGTAATTCTCACTTTAGTACGTTTTTCAAACACTGATATAAGTTTTTTAGCTATCATATTTATATCTCTATAATAATTATCATTATCAATGTTATCTAAAAACGTATTATCAAAACATAACGTATTCAAACTAATAATTGTAGTCCCAGCAGGACTAATATCATTACTAGCATTATTATATACTATAGCTACCTGACTACCACTAGTCATATGATTCATTTTATTCCATTCAGCATCACTATCCAAACTCTCATATAATAAATACATATAATTATCTAATTTTAGTTCTTTAACACTTCTATTTAATCCTAAATGAACACTAAATAATTTAGCCCCTAATTCTCTTCTTTGAACATTCTTCAAGGCTTCTCTTGGTACTGAATTAGGTTCTATTAATTTACCATATATATTATTTAAACTACTATTAACAATAACTTTATTGGCATATAATAAACTTCCATCATCTAATCTAACACCATTTATTTTATTATCTTCAACAAGTAAATTAACAACTTTACTATTTAATCTAATTTCTCCACCTAATTCTAAAAACTTATTAGCTAAACACATAGCTATTCCATAAGAACCATCTAAAGCAACTTGTACACCATATTCAATTACATTAATTAAAAAGACAGCATACTCAACAAAAGATATCTCTGTTTCTGTACTTCCAAATAATATCCAAAAAGAATTTATTATTTCTTGTGCTTCTATTGGCATATCAAGAGCATCTAACACTTTACTAACAGAATAACTAGAAACTCTTACAAAATTATTATATTCTTTTTTTACATAATCATAGTCAATATTATCACTATTATTACCTACATAATTAAGAGCTTCTCTACATTCCTTAGCTAACTCAATAAATAATAAGATAGAATCTTCTGCAACAGGAACCCACTCTATTACTTTTTTAGTAAAATTATCTAGCCCAAAAGGTATAGTATAATCTACATTAGGTGTAATAACTCTAGCCAAGGTAGATAATTCAGCCATTCTTATATCATCTTCTACTTCATTATCTTTTAATATTTTAGATAATCTATAAGTATCTTCATTTTCAGATTTTAAATATAAACTAGGTAACCCTAAACTAAATTCAAATCTACCTTTTCTTATATTTTTAGCTAAACCACCTACATTATTATTAGCCTCAAGTAATAATACTTTATAACCATCATTCAATAATGATAATGCACTAACAAGTCCACTATTACCACTACCAACAACTATTACATAATCATCCATACTATCCCTCTATTCTTAAAACATTATATCATTTTAAAAAGAGCATTTCCACTGCTCTTTTAATTAAATAAATTATCTAATAATTTTTTTCTATTAAACAATAAATAAAATAATTCTACAATTAATAATATAATTAAAATTAATAAATAAGTCCCCATTATAATTTTATAATCAACAACCATTGGAAATATAATTATCATAACTCCAAGAAGCAATGCAATAAACTTAGGAATCATTACTACCAGTCTTTGTCTTATAATAGCATTATCATTTTCTTCTTTTTTTTCTATAAACCTATAATCCAAAATTAAACCAGTTAAACTAATAAATAACAATCCCACAAACGGAACAATATAATTAAACAATATATTCCATTTATTTAAGTCTAATATAATTAAACAAGCCGTCCCATTTACAAGTATTATTATTGTTCCGATTATTATATTAGTAATGAATTTACTAAACAATATTTTACCCATACCAATCGGCATAGTTCTAAGTATTTGCATATTCTGCTTTTCCAAACTCATCGCCGATATAGTAGAACAACAAAATCCTCCAACTACCCCCAACATAACTGGTAAATAAACACATATAATAGTTTCATCTACATTACTAAAATCAATTATATTTAATCCAATTATCAAAATAATACTTAATATAATAGATAATCCAAATGAATTAATAAAATAATTTTTATTATTAAATAAATTAAATATTTCTTTTTTAACCATTCCAAATAACTTACCACAATTCTTAGTTTTTTTATAAACAAACTTATTATTCTTTTTAATTCCTTTTAACATAGAACATATTCTTAAATAATTATTTGAAACAATCAAAGTATAAAGATATACCACTATAACAGATATACTTATTAACGAAATAAAACATAATAAACTTTCTTCTTTAATAGCTATATAAAATATAAAAGTAAGTGGATAAATAATAGATATTTTATTATATACGTATTCAATAATTTGATTTACATTATTTATTTCAATATCTCTAAATACTAAGAATATTATTCCAATCAAACATATTATAATAAAATATTTTATTAACTTGTATTTCCAATTATTATGATTCTTCGTTTTAAAGTAATCATCAACATAAACAACTATAGTAGATAACACCATTGGTATAAAAGGTATTATCAATGTACTTATAATATACATTAATAATTGAGTATCAGTTATATTAGAAACTTTATTATAAAATAATAATATAACAGATAGCATTACTATAATAACATAGAACAAATTTCTTAAATAAATATTAAATAGTTTACTAAATAATATCTGATGTCTAGTAAGTGGCAATGAAAATAATATATCATTATCAGCATCTTTAAATATTAATGATTCAACTGTAAATACATTAGTAAAAAAGCACAATAATGTACTCATAAAGAAACCAATACTAAGTACATAATACATATTATTAATATTTAAATTAATTAATAAAGCATAAATAGCATATACACAAAAAATAGCAATAATAATCGTTAAAATAGCTTTTTTCTCTAAGTTACTTTTAACTCCTTCTAATCTAGCAATAATTATTTTATTTATATCAAATAAATTAAGTAGATTAACATATATTAATTTAAGTAACTTATTCATCGACTACTAACTCCATAAATGTTTCTTCTAATGATTTATCTTTAATTATTCTTTCCATATCTCCATCTGCTAGTAATTTACCATCTTTTATTATTGCTATTCTATTACATAATTTTTCTGCTACATCAAGTACATGTGTTGAAAAGAATATTATCTTTCCAGCTTTTGCTTTCTCTTTAAGTATTTCTTTTAAAGTAAATGATGCCTTAGGATCAAGTCCTACAAAAGGCTCATCTAATACATATAACTTAGGATCATGCATAAACGCTCCTATCAAAACAAGTTTTTGCTTCATACCATGAGAATAACTACTAATTAAATCATTTAAATCGTCATATAATTCAAATTTAGTTGCATATTCTTTTATTGCTTTTTCTCTTTCTCTATCAGTAAGTTCAAATATATCAGCTATAAAATTTAAATATTGTACACCTGTTAAATGTTCATATAAAATAGGATTATCTGGTACATAAGCTATATTACTTTTATATTTAATAGGATCTTTTAATATACTAATTTTATCAAGTAATATGTCACCCTCTGTTATATGATTAATTCCTACTATTGATTTTATTGTAGTAGTCTTACCAACACCATTCTTTCCTACAAAAGCATAAATATCTCCCTCTCTAACAGATAAATTTAAATTATTAATAACTCTTTTGCCTTTAAAATATTCTAAACTATAATTCTTTATCTGTAACATTAGAAATCACCCTTATCCAATACTTTCTCTATTTCTTTAAGTCTATCATAAATCTTTTTAGAATCAATCTTATAATCAAAACTACCTACTCCAAATACTCTTGTATAAAATGAAAATGAAATTTTCTTTAACTTACCTATATCATTTATAAAAGTCATTTTTACATAAATAATCCAACCTATTTTTTTCACAGTAATATTTTTAATTTTTTCTATAGGTATATCATCTACCACCTTAGCTTTATAAAAAAATCTACTTATTTTAATATAAACAAACCTATTCTCAGTAATACCAATTCCTGCAAATCTTGTAGTTAAATAAAAAATTAAAAATATAAAAAATATTACTTGAAATATCCAAAAATACACAAAGCCAGAACCATATAAAATAATAGTTCCTAAAAAGTCATTCAACAAAAGTAACAAGACTAATTTTATAACAACATTATCCATTCTTTCAGCATATATTGCACTAGTAACTTTTTCATCACTATTTCTTTTTACTAAATTAGTTATTTTCAAGTATTTATTCATACTACCACCCAAATTAATTATACCATGAAAAAAAGTATTATCACTAATACTTTATTTTTTTAATTCTTTAATTTTCTTAGATAAAGAACAATCATCATCATCCTCAAGTACCTCGAAAACAACTTTACCTTTTTGTACTAAATCAGCAGGCATTATATTGCCTTCAGTTGATACCAATAAAATTCTATCATCTTCAAATCCACAACTTAAATGAAAATGTCCCTCCGTAATCATCTCTAATAAACTTTCTTCTCTACCAGTATACTTTACTTTATAAAAATTATTAAACTTCTTATCTCTTAAAGCTAATATTGCAGCATATATATGTTTACAATAAAAATCACATTTACAATTACAAATCATTTTTACGTAATCATCATCAACATTTTTTAAAGTTACTAAGTGTTTCTCATCATCACTTTCTACAACAGCATAATAACTATCATCAAATTTTTCTAAGAATTTAACCAAACCATCTTCATATAATTTCTTTCCACGAGTAATAACATGTTTTTTAAATAAATGATCCATATCATCTTTTAGTAAATTAAATTTAACCGGTTTTAAATAATTATAATATTCAACTCTACCATCAAATCTAGCTAATATCTCATTTAAAAATACTTCCATACTCCTTGGTAAATAAGAGAATATTAATGCTAAAGGATCAATTAAGAAACTCCATTCAACTGGCATAAACCTATCAAAGATAAATTCCTTTTGAGCACCCGCAAAATAAGTTAGAATTTCTACTCTATCTCCTCTAATATTATCATCTAATTCACAGCCACCATCTTTGGTAATTACCGCAAAAGATTCCATTATTCTAATTGCCAAGAACTTAGTAACCATTTGCGTATTTATATAAGCTTCTACATCTTTTTCATCAAAGAAGTTTAAATCTACCCAAACAATTTTATAAATAGACAACTTTCTAATATAATCAAACCTTATATAAATATTATTTCCGTTATATTCATTAAGATAAATTGATGCAACTAACTCATGTCCTCTCTTAACTAAATAATCATTGATTTTATCAAATACACTTTTATTATTGTTAAATAATTTCATAACCTACCACTACTTCAATTTTTTTAATTTTTCTTTCATTTCTTTTTTCTGTAATCTTATTGCATATTTTAATTCTCTCATTCTTTCGTTATATTCGGCCACTACCTCATTTCTCTTTTTCAAGCTCTCTTTTCTACCTTTTTCTAATTTATTAATTGTATGCTCTGCTCCTTTTTTTACCTTATCTTTTATATTTTTTATTAATTTATCACTAGCTTCAAAATCAAAAGCTGATACAAGTCTTCTATATAATCTACCACGATTAGAAAGTATCTCTCTAACTTTTTTAGTAATCTCTTCTGTACTATCTTTCTTAATTGATTTAGCTACGCCCTTAAAACTATTTATTACCTTAAATGATACTATATTATCTAACAAGTATACTACAAGTAATAAAACAGCACCAATATTAATAATATTTAAGCTTAATTTACCAATAACTCCCATTATTAAGGGATGAATAAAATAAGTAAGTAATAATCCAAGTAATCCAAATGCTACTATATTATCTAAACATATTCTTCCATTAATATTATATTTCTTATGAGTATAATCCCACCATCTAGCTTTAAATAATTTTTCCATTAAATAACTTGTAAAATACTCAAGTAACGAACAAATCAACATAGCCATTACAAATAACACTAAAGGATCATCCATATACCTATTTAAAAGCAATATAATAAGTAAACAACCCCAACCATATATTGGACATATTGGTCCAATCAAAAAACCTCTATTTACCCATTTTCTAGTTGAAAAATAGCATACAACCATTTCCATACACCAACCTAAAAAAGAATAAAATAAAAATAATACAAAAATAATACCAATTGAATAATTCATTTAATCACTCCATCATATATATTTTAACATACTTTACATCATATACAAAACACTATTCTTTTTCAAAAATAATAGCTACAACTCCATTTTTCTCCTGCTCTTCCAAAGTATAAAATCTCTTCATTTCATCAAGATACTTATCTTTAGTATATCCCTTTAAATATATTCTTTCCATATCATAATTATCTACTAAATCAGAAAAGTAATCATAATAATCAAGACCAACAACCTTAGCCCTAATCATCTCATCATCATTAGGTCTTTTCAAAAATACCAAAGTATCTCCTACCTTAAGTAATCTTCTTTTCTCATCATTTATTCTTACTTCAATATCCTTCTTACCATCTTTAACTATATCAAACACATCACTATGTAAATGCACCTTTATTTCCATAAATATTCCTCCTAAAAAATAAAACTTAATATAATATATATCCAAATAATTAACATCAAAATATTCCACAAATAAAATTTAATTTTCTTAGTCTTATGCCTAAACAAAAACATTCCTAGTAAACATCCAAAAACTCCACCAAACAAAGCCAAGAAAAATAACCATCTCTCACTAATTCTAAAGTGAAACTTCTTTATTGCAAATATTTTATCTATTCCATAAATAAAAAGACAAATCACATTATATAAAAAATACCAATATAATATGTTACTCATATCACCACCAATTACATTATACCAAAAAAAGAGCAACTAAGCTCTCTTTCTCGTTTTTTTCTTATCTGTAATAAAACCACTCTTAATAATTAAGAATGAAATAAGAATACCTGCACCTAATATAAAGACAACTAAAATAGATATTTTAAATATATTAATTAATGTACTATAATCTTTTACTGGAACAACTTCTAACTCTGTATCTTCAATAACAGGATTAGCTATAACTCCATATTGACTAAGATGGGAAGTTTCAAATACTATATAGTCTTCTTCTAATACACCATCAATATATTCTTCTATTTCGCCGTTATCATTAACATAGATAATTTGGTAGTTTTCATATTTATCTATATCAGCATCTAATTTTATCTTTATTATGTAATTTCCGTTTTTCATAGAAACAAGTTTTTTACCATTATACACACTAACATCATAAAGACTAACTAAATCTTGTTCAATTGCATCTGCAACTTTAGTAGCAACATCTTGATCTTTAAGATTCTCTTCTTTTAATTTGTACTTTTTATTAACTTTTTCATCTGAAATTAAAATAACATTATCAGTTTCTAACTGATTATTTTGTTTCTGTGTTGTATCCCCTGTTGCTTCTGGTGCTTTTTCTTCTAAAGTTGGTTCCACATATTGGACAATTCCAAAACCATCTTCTAAAGAAATAACAAGTTCTGTATCAATATGTTGTTTTATCCAAGATTCCGTAACATATACAGAAGTCATCTTAGTATAATCCACAACTTGTACTAATACATAATCTTCTAAATTATATTCCTCAGGCAATTTATTTACTTCTTTAAGCAATTCATAGTTTTCTTCAAATTCTAATGTCATTCCCTCATATATTTTTTTGTCACTATTTAATACTGTTTTACCATTATATACATAACGATAAACAGATTCTCCATTTACAACTTTTTTTACAAAAGAATTTTGTTTAAATTTTAAAGAACCACTACCCGTTACTTTAAACTTAGAATCACTTACGTGTAACATAGAAATATTATTCTTTCCAGATATATTTAATGTTACATCATATTCTTCCCAATTAGTAAAGTAATAAGCATTTAAATTATTTAGGTTTATTGTACTACCTTTACCTGAATAATATATAGCATCTGTGCTTTTACCATACTCTTCGCCTTTACAAATATAATTTTCTTCATCCAAACTAGAATATAGTTTATATGAAGCTAATACCTCGCAGCTACCCATTGTTAAAGCTGATACCTTTAACATACTACTAAATACTAGTAATAAGATAACTACTAAATATCTTTTTTTCATAAAAAATTCACTACTTTCTTTGAAAGGGAACGTGTCTATTATAACATTATTATGGTAAAAAAAAAGAAAAATTATTCTGATATAACTTTTCTATATAGCTAATTTAAATTATTATAAGCTTGTTTTAAAATATCTTCATCCTCTAAAACTTCCGTATTAAAGTGCTGTATCTTACTTTTCATCTTAGCTATTTCAAGTAAATTGTCATCACTTATAGGAATAGCATAAAGCATATCTCTAAATTGAAATAATTCTTCTTTAAAAGTATTTATTTGTAATGGTTTAACCATTCCTAGTACATAATCATTTACAATTTGAAAACGTTTTAATTCTATCTTCTTAAATTCTTCTTTTATATTATCCATTGTTAACAAATTATCTTTTTTTACTATAAACAAATCACATATTAAATTCATTTTTTCTATTAATGACTTAAAAAGAGTATCAACAAATATTACTTCTTCATCATTAGAACAATTAACTTCCTCAAAACTAGCTAGTTTCAAAATAAAATTATCTAAATCTTCAAGATTGTCTTTATTACCTTTAACTATTTCATTATAAAGAACATCAAGTTCTTCTTTTAATTTTAATATATCTTCCATAAGCACCTAGAAAAATAAAGTTATCATTATTATAAAAGATATTACAAACATCCCAATACCAGCACCCCATAATTTTATCTTAGTTAATAAATCTTTAGGAAAATAAACCTCACCATAAACATCTGGATTAACATATATCTTTAAAGTATCCCCTATTTTAGGCAAATTTTTACTAAAATAATAAGGAGGAACAACCTCATAATCCATATCATCAACGTTATAAACATAAACAGGTCTATAATAATCTTTTTTAGTATTAGGGTTTCTCTCTAAATCAATAACTTCTCCTTCGACTATCAAAGTATATTTTTTTAATATACTTTTATCATCAAAATACATAATTACTAAACTAATCACTGATATTAACATCATACTCAAAGTTATCATAAACGTAATAGAATCTAATTTATCAAAATATCCAACAGTATAAAGTATCATTGTAATAAATAAACTCAAGCCACCTCCCAAAAACAAGGTTCCATATTTATTAAGTTGTAAGCAAGAAACTAAACCATATAGAAATATCCCACCTGCTCCAATAAATAGCATAGCTTGTCCATTATTTTGATAAACTACAATAAGTAATAATGTAACAACAACTACTATATAAGATATATTATCTAATATTTTCTTCTTCATATTACCACCAATATTATTATATCATTATTTTTTTCTTTTTTGAGTATTTTCTGGTACAGGATCATATCCATATCCTCCAAAAGGATTACATCTTAATAATCTCTTTATTCCTAGCCATACTCCTTTTACAGTACCATATTTCATAATAGCTTCTTTCATATACTGTGAACAAGTTGGAATATATCTACAATATGAATGACAATGTAAAGGAGTAATTTGGTATAAATCTATCATTTTAATTAGTATTTTCTTCATTTCAAACACCAGCTATATTATATCAAAAAAAGTACAAACACATCTTAAGTATTTGCACTATTATTCAAAATTCTTCTTTATATAAGAAACAATATCATCAGTATTAAATCCATATCTATCTTCTAATTGATTTACACTACCATGTTCAACAAACTTATCTGGATATGAATAAGATTTAAATTTTACATCTAGTAATTCATTATCTACAATTAATTCCTTTATTGTACTACCAAGACCTCCAATACAAGTACCATCTTCTATAGTAATTACAAACTTAGTTTTACTTATACTTCTAAGTATCCCCTTATTATCAAAAGGTTTTAAAAATCTCGCATTTATAACATCAGCACTTATTCCACTTTCCTTAAGTAGTTTAGCCACCTCTAAGCCTTTTGATACCATTTTACCAATAGCTACAATAGTAACATCTTTACCAGTCTTTAATTTTTCTGACTTACCAAGTTTAATTTCTGTTTCTTTATTTACTTTTTCGACTCCTTCTCCACCTCTAGGATATCTTATTACAACAGGCGAGTTCAAAGTAACTGCAAATTCCATCATATTTTCTAATTCTTTAAAATCTTTTGGAGCCATCTCTACTATATTAGGAACTAATTTAAAAAATGATAAATCATATAAACCTTGATGAGTTTCTCCATCATTACCAACAATACCAGCTCTATCAACGCACATTATAACTGGTAAATTTTGCATACATATATCATGTATAACTTGGTCATAAGCTCTTTGATAAAAAGATGAATAAATCGATACAAAAGGAATCATTCCTTCTTTAGCCAATCCTGCTGCAAATGTTAAAGCATGTTGTTCAGCAATTCCTACATCAAATAATCTATCAGAAAACTTTTCTCCAAACTTAGATAAACCAGTTCCATCTTTCATCGCTGCAGTTATAGCAACTATCTTATCATTCTTAGTTGCCATTTTGCATAATTTATCCCCGAAGACTGCTGAATAATCTTTAGTCTTTTTCTTTAATGATTTTCCAGTCTTTAAGTCAAAAGCACTCGCTCCATGAAATTTATCAGGATTCTCCTCCGCCGGTTTATAACCTTTTCCTTTTTTAGTTAAAACGTGTATCAAAACAGGTTCATTCATCCTCTTAGCTGCTCTAAACATTTCTTCCAAATCTTCTATATTATGACCATCAACTGGACCTAAATACTTAAACCCAATCTCTTCAAAATACATTCCAGGAATAATAAGTTGCTTAATCCCCTTTTTAATAGTACTAATTAATTTAACTAAGCCTTTTCCAATAACTGGAATTTTATTGCATATCTTTCGCCATTTAGCATTAGATTTATTATACTTATTTTTTATTCTAAGTTTTGTTAATAATTGATTAATTCCTCCAACATTTTTAGAAATGCTCATTTCATTATCATTTAGTATTACTATTAAATTAGTCTTACTACTCCCAGCATGATTTAAAGCTTCCATAGCCATTCCACCAGTTAATGAACCATCACCAATAACAGCAATAACATTATTTTTTTCACCTTTTAAATCTCTTGCACAGGCCATTCCCATGGCAGCTGATATCGAAGTACTAGAATGTCCTGTATTAAAACAATCAGTCTCTGATTCTTGGTATTTCGGAAAACCTGCTATTCCATCAAGTTGTCTTATAGTATCAAGCTTATCTTTTCTTCCATTAAGTATTTTATGTACATAGCTTTGATGTCCAACGTCCCAAATTATTTTATCTTTTCTAACATCAAAAACACTTTCTAAAGCAATAGTAAGTTCCACTACTCCTAAATTAGAAGCTAAATGACCACCATTCTTAGATACAACATCTAAAATAGTTTTTCTTATATCTTTAGCAAGTTCTTTTTTTTGTTTAATATTCATTTTTTTTAAATCTTTAGAACTTTTAACTTTTTCTAGCATAAACATCCCTGAATTTCTATAATAAACACTAAATCTTTAAAGTGCTCCTACTATTATACACAAAGAAGAAATAAAAAAACAACTCAAAGAGTTATTTAAAGACATAAATACATAATAAAAATTTTCTAAGCAAACTTCACTACAAGAAAATAAGCCAAACAAATCAAATTAATTATAAAGACAATAAATACTTAATACAAACACAACTATATCAAAAAAGTCAATTAATAAGGAAAGAATAATAAATCGTCTAAAAAGACCAATAAAGATGTTAAAAATAATCGATAACGAATAATTATTATCAACAAAAAAACCTCTATAAACAAGACTTTATAAACTAAATGGTCGAGAAGACAGGATTCGAACCTGCGACCCCTAGTTCCCAAAACTAGTGCACTACCAA